>JAJYMS010000143.1 GCA_021786825.1 Bacillota bacterium
TCTTGGTTCTCTTCCCACTGCTTGTACACGACAAACCCTTGCAAGCCGAGGACCTGGAGGATACTCTGGGACATAGGCGGAGGAAGTCCTCCCTTCGGGGAGATGTGGTGTCTTCGATCAACACCTGACTTTCCTACCGCCTATCGATTTTCCTCCACACTTCTTACTCTAGAGCCGGCCCGTGTCAACTTGACGTTCGCGCAGCGCGTGGGATACAATAGGACCATGCTCGAGGGTGAGTGAACGTTTCACCGGAGAAGCAGGCCTAAGCTTGTTTTAGCTCATTGGCGGGGGCATAGCTCAGCTGGGAGAGCGGTTGGTTCGCAATCAACAGGTCAGGGGTTCGATCCCCCTTGCCTCCACCAGAAGAATACTGTGGCGACCGGCCTTTCGGTCGCCACAACCCTTGGTTGACACGGAAATAGCGGTATGACTATAATTTACAGTGAATTAGCCCGGAGCTGCCGAGAGAGGCGAAGGGAGAGCGGGCGATGAAGGATATCCTACTTGACCAGTTTCAGGAGACCGTCGACGAAACGCTGATTCGCCACCGGAGCGTTCTGGACATCATGTCCAAGTCCCCTGAGGCCAATGCCCGCATCAACCGAGCCATTTCGAAGGCCATTACCACTTGCGGCTGCATCAACATTAACGCTTCCAAGCAATGTATTCCGTTGGATATCAGCCTTCAGGAGTTGCGGGACCACATGGACCCCCACATGCGGGGCGAGCTGTGCGAGCACTGCAAGGAGATCGTCGAGGCGGAACTCGGTTCGCAACTCTTCTACCTGGCAGCTCTTTGCAACGTCCTCGGCTTGAACTTGTATGATGTGCTGCTCAAGGAACAAAAGAAGCTCTCGGCTTTGGGAATCTTCAACTTTACCTGAGCCCGGGGCGACCCAGTGAATGCCAAGGGCCCTTGCCGGTGACTACCCGGGAAGGGCCTTTGTCTTGCGTCACATGTGCCGGTCGAGCAGCACTTGCTCCCGCAACCGGCGCAACCCCTCCTTAATGCTGCGGGCCCGCACCTCACCAATCCCTTCCACCTCGTCCAACTCCCCGATGGTCGCGTTCAACACCCGCTGCAACCGCTTGAATTTCTGCACCAGGTTCTCGATCACCGGGAAGGGGAGGCGAGGAATCTTCCGCAGGATCCGGTAACCCCGCGGGGAAACTGACGAGTCCAGGACGTCCAGGTTCCCTCCGTAACCCAGGGCGCGCCCCACCGCGTCCAGGTCCAGGATTTGGTCCGACGGCCAGGAAGCCATCTGGACCCGGATCTCCTCAGGGGTTCGCCCATCATCGGCGGGGGCGTAATCACGAATCAAGAGCCGGCTCTCGTCAAAGACGTTCGAAACTAGCTCTTCCAACTGCATGTTGACGAGGCGGCCTTCCGTACCGAGTTCCGAGATGAACCTTTCGATGTCGGTCACGATGCGCAGCACCATTTCGCTGCGCTGCAGAACCGACGCCACATCTGAAACCGTGACCAGGTCCTCGAACTCGAGCGCGCTGAGGTTGACCAGAGCCTGGTCCAAGACCGACTTGTATTTTTCGAGGGTCTGCAGGGCCTGGTTGGCCTTGGTCAGGATCACCCCCACATCGGGCAGCAGGTACTTGAGGTTGCCCTTGTAGAGGGTTATAACGTTGCGGCGCTGGGAGATGGCGATCACCAGTTCCCCGCTTTGCCGCGCCACCCTCTCCGCCGTGCGGTGCCGGATCCCCGTCTCGCCTGACGGGATCCCGGGATCGGGCACCAGTGTGGCGTTGGCGTAGAGGATGCGCTTGAAGTCGTGGCTGATGATGATGGCCCCGTCCATCTTGGCCAACTCGTAGAGGCTCGAGGGCCAAAAATCGCAGTCGATCCGGAAGCCGCCGTCAACCAGACTCATGACCTGGGGGCTGTCTCCCACCACGATCAGCCCGCCGGTGCGCGCCCGGAGGACGTTTTCCAGCCCCTCCCGGAAGGCAGTCCCCGGAGCCAGGCTGCGGAGAACCTTGGCCAGCTTGTCGTCGACCTTCTCTTCACGCAAGGGTGATCTCCTCCCTAAACCAGGACTGCGCCCAAAGCTTCGTCAAGGGTGCGCACAGCCACCACTTCCAGCCCTGGAATCGCCAAGTTCAATCCCACCGCCGGCACGACGCAGCGACGGAAACCCATTCGCACCGCCTCGCGGAGTCGTTGCTCCAGCCGGTTCACCGAGCGGATCTCCCCGGCCAGTCCCACCTCCCCCACCACTACCGTCCCGGAGTCGGCCGGGATCTCTCGAAAGCTGGAGGCCAGCGCCACCGCAATTCCCAGGTCGACGGCCGGTTCTTCCACGTGCACCCCGCCGGTGATCTTCAGGAAGGCGTCATGGTCGGATAAATGCAGTCCGCAGCGCTTCTCGAGCACTGCCAACAGCAAGGCGACCCGGCTTTGATCCACGCCGGAGGCCGTCCTTCGCGGAATGCCCAACGTCGCCGGCCCCACCAGGGCCTGGATTTCCACCAAGATCGGCCGGGTGCCTTCGAGGGTGGACACCACCACCGAACCGGCCGCTCCCTCCGGTCGTTCCGCCAGGAGCACCTGGGAGGGGTTGGGGACCTCCACCAGCCCGGCCTCGCCCATTTCGAAGATGCCGATCTCGTGGCACGATCCGAAGCGGTTCTTGACCCCTCTCAGGATTCTGTAGCTCTGGTGGCGCTCTCCTTCAAAGTATAACACGGTGTCCACCGCATGCTCCAAGACCCGTGGCCCCGCGAGCTCTCCGGCCTTGGTTACGTGGCCCACCAGCAAGACCGCCACGCCCTGACCCTTGGCCAGCCGCAACAAGGTCCCGGCGCATTCCCGCACCTGGGCGACACTGCCGGGCGGGGAATCCAACGCCGAGAGGTAGACGCTCTGAATGGAGTCGACGACCACCAGCCTGGCACCGGAAGCCCCGATGTGCTGGCAAATGGTCTCCAGGTTGGATTCGGACATCACCAGCAACCGGTCAGCCAGCGGGCCCAGGCGGTCGGCGCGCATCCGGGTCTGCGTGGGTGACTCTTCCCCGGAAACGTAAAGGACGGTCTCGCGGTGGCTGCTGATGTGGTTGCTCACCTGCAGCAGCAGGGTCGACTTTCCGATCCCAGGGTCGCCCCCGAGCAGCACCAGCGACCCGGGGACGACCCCCCCGCCAAGGACCCGGTCCAGCTCCCCGAACCCGGTGCGGTATCTTTCAACCTCCTGGCTGGAAACCTCCACCAGTGGGCGGGGGCTATCCGCGGTGAGCTCACGCGGCAGGAAGGTTCGGGTGCCTCCCTCCCGGCGCTCGACCTCCTCCACGAAGGTATTCCACTCGCCGCACTCGGGGCAACGTCCCAGCCACCGCGGCGATTCGTGCCCGCACTGCTGGCAGGCGTACACGGCCCTGGTCCTGGGCACTGTCACCCCTCCCAATTCGAGCCTACCTAAGAAGATTTTGGGCCGTGGGTGAAAATTCCTATCTGCAAAGGCATTTGGGCCAAAAAAAAGAGTCCGGGTTCAGGCCCGGACTCCAGGAGTCGCTCTGAAGGTCAGGCGGTCGTCGCTCACGTCCACAACCACCTTGTTTCCGATCTTGAACCGGCCGTCCAGCACTCCTTCGGACAGCGGATCCTCCACCAGCCGCTGCAGCGCTCGCCGCAAGGGCCGCGCCCCATAAGTGGGGTCAAACCCGTCCCGGGCGATTCTCTGCATCGCCGCCGGGGTCAACTCGATGATGATCCCCTGCTCCTTGAGGCGCTTGGCCAGCTTGCTGGTCTCCAGTTCCACGATCTTGCGGATATCCGTTTCGGACAGGGGGTGAAAGACGATGATCTCGTCCACGCGGTTGATGAACTCCGGCCGGAAGGTCCGCTTGACCTCATCCAGCACCCGGGTGCGCATCGCCTCGTAGTCTCCAGCTTCGTTACGCTGGGGACGGAAGCCCAACGCCGCCTCGCGCTTGATCAGGTCCGCGCCGGCGTTGGAGGTCATGATGACCACCGCGTTCCGGAAGTCCACGGTCCGCCCCTTGGCCTCCGTCAGGCGTCCGTCCTCAAGTACCTGCAGGAGGATGTTGAAGACTTCCGGGTGCGCCTTCTCGATCTCGTCCAACAGAACGACCGAATAGGGGCGCCGGCGGACTGCCTCGGTGAGTTGGCCGCCCTCCTCGTAGCCCACGTAACCGGGAGGGGCGCCCACCAGGCGGGAAACGGTATGGCGTTCCTGGTACTCCGACATGTCGATGCGCACCATCGCCTCCTCGTCGCCGAAGAGGGCCTCCGCCAGGGCTCGCGCCAGCTCCGTCTTGCCGACCCCGGTCGGACCGAGGAAGATGAAGGAGCCGATCGGGCGCTTGGGGTCCTTGAGTCCTGCCCGGGCCCGGCGAATGGCCCGCGCCACGGCGCGCACGGCGTCTTCCTGGGAGATCACCCGGGAGTGCAGCACCTCTTCGAGCTTCAGGAGTCGCTTAGATTCCTCCATGGTCAGTTGTTTCACCGGAATGCCGGTCCAACTGGAAACGATGCCGGCGATGTCGTCTTCGGTGACAACCGATTTGTCAGTGACCTTCTTCTTCTCCCATTCGCCTTTGAGACTTTCGCCCTCTTCCTTCAGCTTCTGTTCGCGGTCCCGCAGCCGGGCTGCCTTCTCGAACTCCTGGCTCTGAACCGCCGCCTCCTTCTCCTTGCGAACCTCCTCCAATTGGTCCTCCAACCGCTTGAGGTCCGGGGGGGCGACGAAGGTCCGCAAGCGCACGCGGGAAGCCGCCTCGTCGATGAGGTCCACGGCCTTGTCGGGCAGGAAGCGGTCGGCAACGTAGCGATCGGAGAGGCGGACGGCCGAGTCAATGGCCTGGTCGGTTATCTCGACGCGGTGATGCGCCTCGTAGCGATCCCGCAGACCCTTCAAGATCAGGACAGCCTCCTCCGGAGTCGGTTCCTCCACCATGATGGGCTGGAACCTCCGCTCCAGGGCTGCATCTTTCTCGACGTGTTTGCGATACTCGTCCAGCGTCGTGGCGCCGATGGCCTGCAGTTCGCCCCGAGCCAGGGCGGGTTTCAAGATGTTGGAGGCGTCGATGGCCCCCTCCGCCGCCCCGGCTCCGATAATGGTGTGCAGCTCGTCGATGAACAGGATGATGCTCCCCGCGTGACGGATCTCTTCCATCACCTTCTTGAGCCGCTCCTCGAACTCCCCGCGGTATTTGGATCCGGCCACGACCGACGCGAGATCCAGGCTGACCACCCGGCGGTCCTTGAGGATCTCGGGCACCTTCCCGTCGATGATCCGCTGCGCGAGGCCCTCCACAATAGCAGTCTTGCCGACCCCGGGCTCGCCGATCAAGACCGGGTTGTTCTTGGTCCGCCGGGCGAGAATCTGAATGACCCTTTCAATTTCCCTGTCCCGCCCGATCACGGGGTCGAGCTTGCCTTCGCCTGCCATCGCCGTCAGGTCGCGGCCAAAGGCATCCAGGGCGGGCGTGGCCGATTTGGAGGTCTTGCCTTTACCCATCTGGACGGGCTCCTTGAAGCTGCCGCCCAGCAGGTGGTTGACCTGGGTGCGCACGCGGTCCAACTCCGCTCCCAGGTTCTGCAGGACCCGGGCCGCGACACCCTCGCCCTCCCGGATCAATCCGAGCAGGATGTGCTCGGTGCCCACGTAGTTATGCCCTAGCAGGCGGGCTTCCTCGATGGCCAGTTCCACCATGACCTTCTTGGCCCGCGGCGTGAAGGTGATCTCGCTGTCGGCCAGCCCCTGGCCCCGACCGATCATCTTTTCGACTTCACTTCGCACCTGTTCCAGGCTAATCCCCAGACTCTGCAAGGCCTTCGCCGCGATGCCTTCGCCCTCGCGGATCAGGCCCAGGAGCAGGTGTTCGGTGCCAACGTAATTGTACTGTAACCGCCGCGCCTCTTCCTGTGCCAGGACGATGACCCGCTGGGCCCGTTCCGTATACCTGCCAAACATGGACTCGTACCTCCTTGGCTTTACTTTTCCCGCGCGGTGGTGCCGCCCGCCAGCCGCTGCCGGATGACCGCGGCCCGGCGCAAGTCCCGATCCCCCGGGCCCAAGGCGAGACCCGCCCTCCGCTGCAAAAACCCTGGCTGCGTCAGCACGAGCAGTTCATTGAGCGTCTTCAGGGAGACGTTCTTGATGATCCCCACGTCACTGCCCAACCTGACGTCCGACAGCAGACGCATGGCCTCTTCAGAGTTGATAATCCGGGCGTTTTGCAGGACTCCGTACGAGCGGCAGATGCGGTCCTCCAGCCGTTCTCTGGCCTCGGCCAGCAAGGCCGACCGGGCCTGCCGCTCCTGCTCGATGATCTGCGCTGATACAGCCTTAAGGTGCCCGACGATTTCCTCTTCGCCGCGACCGAGGGTGATCTGGTTGCTGACCTGAAAGATGTTGCCGATGGCCTCGGTACCTTCCCCGTACAGGCCGCGCACGGCCAGACCCAGTTGAGTCGCGCTGTGGAAAACGCGGCCGGCTTGGTTGGTTATCACCAGCGCGGGCAGGTGCATCATCACTGAAACCCGGACCCCGGTGCCCACGTTTGTCGGGCAGGCCGTAAGGTATCCCCGCCGCTCCGAAAAGGCGAACGTAACCCGGCTTTCAAGGGCGTCGTCGACCCGGGAAGCCGTTTGCCACGCCTGCTCCAGTTGCAGACCGGAGGTCAGACATTGAACCCGGAAGTGGTCTTCCTCGTTCACCAGAATGCTGGTGCTCTCATCCTCCGAAATCGCGACCGCCTTGTGCAGCGGTTCCTCCGCCTGTTGGGGACTGATCAGGTGCTTCTCGACCAGGACCTGCCGTTCAAGCGGTTGCAGTTCGGCCATCGGGATAAAATCGACCCGTCCCAGAAAGCCGAACCGGTTTAACTCGTCGACCCCGCTCTGGGCCAGCCCCAGCACCCTTTGAGCCTGTTCCTCGTTCATCATGTGGGAGAAGGGTATTCCCTCCACATTACGGGCCAGCCGCACCCGACTCGACAGGGCCAGCTCAGCCCCGGGACCGGTGCCGTCCATCCACTTGGACAGCGCGTTGCGGAACAATGCCTCCCGGTCCATGGCTCACCCCCCGTTTCCCGCGTCCTTCTGTTCCAACGCCCTGATCCTGTCCCGAAGCCTGGCGGCCCGCTCGAAATCCTCCCGGGAGATCGCGTCCTGCAGGTCGGCCCGCAGTTGTACGATTTCCCGCTTAGCGGCCACCTGCTTGCCGGTCCGCGCCGGCGTCTTGCCCGTGTGCTGCACGGCTCCGTGGATGCGCCGCATCAGCGGCTCCAGCATCGGTTGAAATTCCTCGTAACAACGCCCGCACCCCAGGCGCCCGGTGTGGGCAAAGTCCTCGTAAGTCAGTCCGCAATCGCGACAGACGATCGTACCCGGCGAACCGGCGTCGGGCAAGCCCGTGAACTGGGTTGGATAGTTCAGCAAGCCAGCCAGGAGTTGGTGGATGGAGAAAGCCGGCCCCAGACCCTGCACATACCCTCCTTGTTGCTGGGCGCAGACCTCGCAGAGATGGGCCTCGGATTTCTCACCGTTCACAACCTTCGTCAAGTGGAAACTGGCCGGCCTCTGGCCACACTGCTGGCAAAGCATCGTCTTCCTCCCTCCCGGAGCGGCAGCAGTTCACATCCGTACCAGGGCCAGTAGCATGGCCCGCATCAGATTGGCCCGTAGTTGGTCGCGGAGGGGCAACTCCACCGCCAGCACTTCGCGGTCTACGACGGAGGCCATCATCTCCGCCTCCCGCTCCGTCACCTCGCCGCGCTGCAGCAGTCCCTTGACATAGTTGAGCGCCGTGCGCTGGTCAAGTTCTTCCCCGATCAGTTCCCGCACCAGATGGCGGATCTCACTCCCACCACCCCGCCGCTTGATGATTCGGATGTAGCCCCCACCGCCGCGCCGGCTCTCCACCAGATAGCCGGCCTCGGGGTTAAAGCGGGTCACCAGGACGTAGTTAATCTGCGATGGAGCACACCCGAAGTGATCGGCCAGTTCGCTGCGCTTGATCTCGATCACCCCATTTTCGGCCTGTTCCAGCATTCGCTTGAGGTGAGTGGTGATAAACTCGCAAAGGTTGGCCAAAGCCCGCACCTCCCGC
>JAJYMS010000016.1 GCA_021786825.1 Bacillota bacterium
ATCCGCAAGAACGAACGGGAACTCACCCTGGACGAGGTGATCGCCCGGATCGACGGGGTCGACCTGATCATCACCGAGGGGTACAAGCGGGGGGACAAGCCCAAGATCGAGGTCTTCCAGTCGGCCCTGCACGAAGAGATCCTTTGCCAGGACGACCCGACTCTCTTCGCCCTGGCGGCCGACCAGCCCGAGGCTGGGGCGCGGCTCCTGGAGGGGGTCGGGGCGGGCGACGGCGCGGCGGAGGTTGGTGCGGCGGGCGACGGCGCGTCGGAGGGCAGCGGGGCGCAGCCGCGGGTTCCGGTCTACGACTGGAACGACGCCACCGGTCTGGTGAACCTCATCGAGGCCAGGTTCCTGCGGGAGCGGTGAAGGGGGGACAGGCGTAACTTGGCGGAGACTCCAAGCGGCTTTGCCGGTGGGGTGCGCGCCGCGCTCCCGGTGCTCCTGGGCTACCTGGCCATCGGGTTCGCCTTCGGCGTACTGGCCCGGACCGCCGGACTTTCGGTGGCGGAGATCGGGCTGATGTCCCTGCTGGTCTACGCCGGGTCCGCCCAGTTCATCGGGGTGGGGATGCTCGCCACCGGGGCCTCGGCGCCAGCCATCATCTCCACGACTTTTCTGGTGAACCTGCGGCACTTGCTGATGAGCACCGCCCTGGTACCGTCCCTGCGGCGCAACGGCGTGGGGCGAAACGCTCTGTTGGCATATGGTATCACCGACGAGACCTTTGCCGTGAACGCCGCCCTGCTCCAGGGGCGACCGGCCGATCCCCGCTTCGTGGCCGGCCTGCACGTCACCGCCCAGTCGTCCTGGGTGGCGGCGTCCCTCGTCGGCGCCCTGCTGGGGCAGATGTTGCAGAACGCGCCCGCTCTGGGGCTGGACTTCGCCCTGCCGGCCATGTTCGTGGGACTCCTGGTGCCCCAACTGAACGGGCCTGAGCGGCGCCCCCGCTTGGCCGCCGCCCTGGCTGCCGCGGGCGTGAGCACCGGCGCCGCCCTCCTCTCCCCCGGCAACAACTGGGGGATCATCGTGGCCACCCTGACCGCGGCCACCCTGGGGGCGGTGTGGCGGTGCGCCCGGCCGGCGTCGGCGGGATGATGGCCATCCGTCCCGCAATCCTGGCGCTCTGGCTGGGGATGGCCCTGGTCACCTATCTTCCCCGGGCGCTCCCGCTGATCGCCCTGAGCCGGCTGGCGCTCCCCCCGGCGCTGTTGCGCTGGCTTTCCTTCGTGCCGGTCGCCGTTCTGTCCGCGCTCCTGGCGCAGGAGGTCCTGGTGACGGGTGGCAAGCCCGCCCTGCCGCCCGCCCATCCGGAACTCCTGGCGGTGTTGCCGGCCTTCGTCGTGGCGGTCGTGACCCGCAGCCTGATGGGGACGGTCGCGGCGGGCATCCTGGCGATGGCCTTGCTGCGGCTGGTGTTTGGGGCCTGACCAGATTGCAGCAGGAGGGCAACCATCCGCTGTGGAATCATCCGCTGTGGAACAGGAAAGCGGCGGCTGGGCGGTGGGGCGGCTGGGCGTAAGGCGGCCGGGCGCAGGGCGCAGGGCGGCTGGACGGCCGTCCGACGGGACGGCCGTCGGACGAGGAGGGTTGACGATGACCTCGCGCAAGGGCGAGTGGATGCCGATGGTCACCCAATACACGGTGCGGCGCCGTCCGTCTGTCTGGCGGTGGATCTGGGGCGCCATCCTGGCGGCGCTGATCGTGTTTGGGGTGGCCTGGTGGGTTTCCGCGAAGCCCCGGTCCGCCCAGCCCTACCTCGCGGGCAGCAGGCCGCTGGTCCTGGGGCACCAGGGTGCTTCGGCCTACGCTCCGTCCAACACCATCCCGTCCTTCCGCAAGGCCCTGGAGATGGGCGCGGACATCCTGGAGATGGACATCCACCTGACCAAGGACGGGGTGATCGTCGTCAGCCACGACGACACCGTCGACCGGATGACCGACGGCACCGGGCGAATCCGGGACCTCACCCTAGCTGAGTTGCAGCGCCTGGACGCCGGCTACCGCTTCAGCCCCGACGCCGGCAAGACCTTTCCGTACCGCGGCCAGGGCATTAGCATCCCAACCTTGGAAGAGGTGTTCAGGACCTTTCCCGATGCCAGGATGAACCTGGAGATCAAAGAGGGTGACCAACCGATCGAGGTTCCCCTGGCCAATTTGGTTCATGCTATGGGCATGACCCAAAAGGTCCTGGTGACGTCTTTCTATGACGACGCTTTGGGCCGCTTCCGGCGCCTGGCGCCGGGTGTGGCCACCGCCGCCGCCAAGCAGGAGATCCTGGGCTTTGTGATCCAGTGGAAGGCCGGCTTGTCCTTTCTGTATCACGCCCACTCGGATGCGCTGCAGATCCCCGATGACGTGAAGGAGAGCAGCGGGATCGACCTGGCCAGGCCGAGCCTGATCCAGGCCGCCCACCGCTGGAACCAGAAGGTGCAATACTGGACGGTCAACGATCCGGCGGAGATGAAGCGCCTGATTCAGATGGGCGCCGACGGGATCATCACCGACCGGCCGGACGTCGCGGTCGCGGTGCTGCGCGAACTGGGGATGCGTTAAGAGGAAGCGCCAACCGAAGCTTGCGCTAATAGGAGGTAGGAAAGCATGCAGTTGAAAGGATCCCGGACCGAACAGAATCTTCAAGCGGCCTTCGCCGGCGAGTCCCAGGCACGCAACAAGTACACCTACTTCGCCTCGGTGGCGAAGGCGGAGGGGTACGAGCAGTTCGCGGCAATCTTCCTAGAGACCGCGGAAAACGAGAAAGAGCACGCCAAGGTGTGGGCGAAACTACTGGGTCTGGTCGGTGGCACCAAGGAGAACCTGGCCACGGCCGCGGCGGGCGAGAATCACGAATGGACGACTATGTACAAGGAATTCGCCGCGACCGCCCGGGAGGAGGGCTTTGACGAAATCGCCGGGTTGATGGAGCGGGTAGCGGAGGTCGAGGCCGCGCACGAGGCACGCTACCGCCAATTGTCGCTGAGGCTGACCGACGGTACGGTTTTCGCCCGTTCCACCCCGATCAAGTGGCGGTGCCGAAATTGCGGTTATATCCACGAGGGTACCGAGGCGCCGGAAGAATGCCCGGCCTGTGCGCACCCCCGTTCGTTCTACGAACCGGCGGCAGCCAATTACTAGCGGCCTTTGGTTCAAGGCAGGACCTCCGCCTGGTAGACGTCGACTCGGGTGCCGGTGGTAACCCGGAAGGAAACCGGCTGCTCGGGGAGGTCGCGGACGACCGCCGCCGCCACCGGCCAGTTGATCACCTGGGTCACCATCTCCCCCGGCTGGGGAAGGCGCTGGGCAACCGAGACCTCCAGCCCCGGCTGCGACCTGCTGACGGAGTTGATGCGCAGGGAGTAGCCGCCGGTGGGCGCCTGGCCGGCCGCCGCCAGCAGGTAGGTCACCCCGCCGGCGCGGTAGACCGCAAAGGCGGGCGCCTGACGGTGGGTGTTGAGCCAGGTCGCGGCTGGCCCCGGCAGGTCTTTGGCGGCGACGCTGGTCACATTGTACTGACTGTCAGCCACCGGCTGCCCCGCCTCACCGCCCTGCGGGGGCGGGGCTGCGGGAGTCGGCGCCGTCGCGGAGCCGCCGCCCGCGGCGGGCGCGGCCGGGGCCGCCGGGGGCGGCAGGGGCGCGGCTCCCGGTGGCTGCCCGGGCGAAATGGACGGCGGGGCGGTCTCGCCTGAGGGTTGGTTCGCCCGCGCGGCGCATCCGGCAAGAGCGAGGGCAAGCAGCCCGACGGCGATCCCGAGGGCCCAAGACTGTTGGTATCGCATGGCGGCTGGCCTCCTTTGGCTGGAAATTACCCTTTGTCCTTTAGACGAGACCGGGTCCGTTTCAGTTTCCGCCATTTTGTTCCTGGTGGAGATCGCCATGAAGAGCAGGAATCCCGGGGAAATCCGCCGCGACCTGACGCTCAAGTTGCTGCAACGCGGCCGGGAACCGGTCACCGGGGCGGAATTGGCCAAAAGGCTGGGAGTCAGCCGCCAGGTCGTGGTGCAGGACATCGCCATCCTGCGGGCGGCCGGCAGCGAGGTGGTGGCCACGCCACGGGGCTACCTGATGCTGCGCCCGGCCGGCCCCGCGCAACGGGCGATGCTGGCCTGCCGCCACAACCGGGCCGAGACCGAAGCGGAGTTGACGATCCTCGTCGACCACGGGCTGCGGGTGGTGGACGTGATTGTGGAACACCCGCTCTACGGCGATTTGCGGGGGCTCTTGATGCTGGAATCCCGGGCCGACGTGAGCGAATTCATTGCCCGCCTGGAGCGCTCAGGGGCCGGATTGCTCTCCGCCCTGACCGGCGGGGTTCACCTGCACACGGTGGAGGCGACGCGGGTCGAGGCGATCGAGCACGCCCGCGACGACTTGCGAAAGCGCGGGATCCTGTTGGAGACGGGGGAGTAGGGTAGACTGTCACACACTATTGTCAGGTGACAAGACAGCGGCTATGATGCAGATGGGAGGGTGACACACAGCCGGAGGTGCGTCGGATGGTTGATTTCGTCGTAATTGGCGCCGGGGTGGCCGGGATGTCCGCGTCCATTCTGCTTCGGGACCACGGGCAGGTGCTGCTGCTCGCCAAGGGCGACCTGAAGGATTCCAATACCGCCCACGCGCAGGGCGGTATTGCCGTGAGTTTGGGCGCCGATGATTCCCCTCAGCTCCACCTGCGGGATACGCTGGAGGCAGGCGATGGCCTGTGCGATGCGGCGGCGGTCGAGGTGCTGGTGCGGGAGGGCCCGGACTGCGTCCGGTGGCTCGCCGCCCTGGGGGCGCGGTTCGACCGCGCCGGTGGAACCTTCGCCCTGGGGCGGGAGGCCGCCCACTCCCGCCGGCGAATCGTGCACGCTCAGGGCGACGCCACCGGCGCGGAGGTAGCCCGGGCCCTGGGACAACGACTCTTGAATGATCCCCGGGTTACCATTGCCACGCGCCACCTGGCCTTGGACTTGCTGGTGGAAGGCGGTAGAGTGGTGGGGGTGCGGACCCTGACGCCGGAAGGCAGGGTGGCCGGCATCTCGGCGGAACGGGTGATCCTGGCTTCCGGTGGCGCGGGCCAGCTATACGCCCACACCACCAACCCGAAGGGCGCCACCGGTGACGGAATTGCGATGGCCTACCGGGCCGGGGTGGAGGTGGCGGATCTGGAGTTCGTCCAATTTCACCCGACCGCCCTTTACCTACCGGGGACGACGGTGCGCTTCTTGATCTCGGAGGCGGTCCGCGGGGAAGGGGCCACGCTTGTGAACCGACGGGGTGAGCGGTTCATGCCTGCCTACGACGCGCGGGCTGAACTGGCTCCGCGGGACCTGGTGGCGCGCGCCATCGCGACGGAGATCCAAAGCTCGGGCGACGCCTGCGTCTACCTGGACGCCCGCGGGCTGGGAGAACTCTTTGCCGCGCGCTTTCCGGGCATCCACAAGCGTTGCCTCGAATCGGGGATCGATCCGGCCCGCGACCAGATCCCGGTGGCGCCCGCGGCCCACTACCTGATGGGTGGGGTCAAGACTGACCGGTGGGGCCGGACCAGTTTGCCGGGGCTCTTCGCCTGCGGCGAGGCGGCTCGCACGGGAGTACACGGTGCCAACCGGCTGGCGTCCAACTCTCTGCTCGAGGGACTGGTTTTCGGACGTCGGGCGGCGTTCGCGGCGGCGGGCGAGGCGCCGGGCGAGGCGCCTGGCAGCGCCGAACCGGAGGCCGCCGCGCGAGCGGGGGAAGCGTTGATCAGGGAAGCGCCCTCCGCGGACGCGCGACCGCCGATCGAGGAACTGCGGGCGAAGCTGCAGGACGTCATGTGGGAACAAGTCGGACTAGCCCGGAACGCAACCGGTCTCAGCCAGGCGCTGCGGGAGATCGATGGCCTGCGACAGAGGCTTGGCGCGCCGGATCCCTTTGACGGCGGGGCCGTTGAACTGAGCAACCTGCTGACCGTGGCACGGCTTGCAACGCAGGCTGCTCTCGACCGGCGCGAAAGCCGGGGCGCCCACTACCGGCGCGACTTTCCGCCCGGACCCGGCCGCGCCCAAACGGAAGGCCATCTGGTCGGGACGGAGGTTTCATCTGATGAGTGACGGGGTGATGGCCGAACTGAACCCCCTGCTGGTCGAGGAGATTGTGCGGCGAGCCCTCGTGGAGGACTTGGGGACGGGGGATTTGACCACCCAGGCGGTGGTGGAACCCGGCCGGCTGGCCACGGGGTTGGTGATCGCCAAGGCTCCCGGCGTGATCGCGGGGCTGCCGGTGGCGCGCGAGGTTTTTCGCCAGCTGGACCCGCGGGTCGAGTTCGTGGCCTCGGTGGGGGAAGGGACGGTGCTGGCCGATCCGGAGGTGCCGCGCGAGGTGGCCCGGATCTACGGGCCCGCCCGGCCGATCCTCACCGGGGAGAGGGTGGCCCTGAACTTCCTGCAACACCTCTGCGGGGTGGCCACCCTGACCCGGGCGGTGGTGGAACAATTGCGGGGGACCGGGGCGCGCCTGGTGGATACGCGCAAGACCTTACCCGGGCTGCGGGCGTTAGAGAAGTACGCCGTCCGGGCCGGAGGGGGCTACAACCACCGGCAGGGCCTGTACGACGCGGTGCTGTTGAAGGACAACCACCTGGCCCTGGCGGGGGGGATTACGGCCGCGGTGAAAGCGGTCCGGGCCCAGGTGGGGCACGTCGTCCGCGTGGAGGTCGAAGTCGAGGAATTGGCCCAACTCGAGGAGGCCATCGCCGCCGGGGCCGACATCGTGCTGCTGGACAACATGCCGCCGGAAGAGATGAGCGAGGCGGTCAGGATGGCCCGCGGCCGCTGCCTGCTGGAGGCATCGGGCGGGATTACCCTGGACAACGTCGCGGCGGTGGGGCGCATGGGGGTGGACCTGGTCTCCCTCGGCGCCCTGACCCACTCCGCGCCGGCCCTGGATCTCTGCCTGGAGGTGAGGGAGGCATGACCGAAGTCGCAATTCCGGCGGGCCCGGGGACCGCGGACATCCTCCGGCGAATTGCCGTCGCCAGGGCGGCCCTCGACTCCCAGGTGGTGATCCTCGGGCACCACTACCAACGGGATGAGGTGATCCGCTTCGCGGACCACCGGGGGGATTCGCTGCAACTGGCGCGGTGGGCGGCCAGCCAGCGCCAGGCCAGGCAGATCGTCTTCTGCGGCGTGCACTTCATGGCCGAGACGGCCTCCATCCTGGCCCAGGACCACCAACAGGTCCTGCTTCCCGACCCGACCGCCGGTTGCACCATGGCCGACATGGTCACGGGCGAAGCACTGGCGGAGGCGTGGGATGCCCTCACCGCCAGGTACGGGCCCGGAGTCATCCCGGTGGCCTACGTTAATTCAACGGCCGAGGTCAAGGCCTTCTGCGGCGAACACGGTGGCGCGGCCTGCACCTCGTCCAACGCCGTGGCCATCCTGCGCTGGGCCCTGGGGCAGGGCAGGCGGGTGCTCTTTGTACCGGACGAGCACCTGGGCCGCAACGCCGGCCGCCGGCTGGGGCTTGGCGACGGGGACATGGCGGTCTGGGATCCGCGGGCGGAAGACCCGGCGGAGACGGAGGACCCGGCGGGGGCCGCGCCGGTCGGGCGCCCGGGCGCACCGGGGGCGGACGGTCCGAGGCTGATTTTGTGGAGGGGCTTCTGCGCCGTTCACCGCCGGTTCTCGGTGGAGCAGGTGCGGGCGGTCCGGGAGAGACACCCCGGCGTCGTGGTGGTGGTCCACCCGGAATGCCGGGCCGAAGTCGCCCAGACGGCGGACTTGATGGGTTCGACGGACTTCATCATCCGGCAGGTCGCCGCCGGAGAGCCGGGATCGTCCTGGGCCATCGGCACCGAGATCAACCTGGTGGACCGGCTCGCCCGGGAATACCCTGACCGGGAGGTCGTGTTCCTGGGTGACCGGGTCTGGTATTGCCCGATGATGATGCGCATAACCCCGGCCAACTTGTTGGGGACCCTCGAGAACCTGCAGGCGGGGCGGGAGGTGAACGAGGTGAAGGTCGCCCCGGAGGTGGCCGCGGGCGCGCGGCTGGCCCTGGAGCGCATGCTGGCCATCAGTTGACGGCGGGCGAACTTCCCCCGGCTGGCAGGGA
>JAJYMS010000045.1 GCA_021786825.1 Bacillota bacterium
ATACAAAGCCTTCAAGCTCCCCTTTCCATCCCCCCCATTGTACACCCGCCGAGGTCAGGCGGAGAAGGAGCTTGAAGGGGCGAAAACTTGCTAAGACGGGGCGGTTGAGCTTATAATGGGAACCGGCGGTCCCGAGCTTAGCGCGTCGCCGCCGGCGACGAAGGGAGATAACGAGATGCGTGAAAAGGTGGAAGCAGCGCTCGATCGGATCCGCCCCGCCCTGCGCGCGGACGGCGGGGACGTAGAATTGGTCGGCGTCCAGGACGGTGTGGTGACGGTTCGGCTGATGGGGGCTTGCCACGGTTGTCCGATGGCCACGCTGACCCTCAAGCAGGGGGTCGAGCGAACTTTGCGCAGCCTGGTGCCGGAGATCAAGACCGTAGAAGCGCTTTAAACCGCCGCGTCAACGCGGCGGCCGGCGGAGGGACTCACGGGAGCCCTCTTTTTTTGTACCGCCCCACCGGGGCGGATCATGGAAGATCGAGGGTGGATTCGGTTGCCCTTCTGTTATGAATGCGGGACGCAGTTGGTGCCGGTAAGGGTCGAGGACAAGGATCGCCAGAGGTGTCCGGCCTGCGGTTACATCCATTACCCGGACCCCAAGGTGACCGCCTGCACCATTCCCACCCTTGACGGCAAGGTGGTTCTGCTGCGGCGGGCCTTCGGACCGGGGCGGGGGAAGTGGGTCTTTCCCGGCGGCTACATGGACCGCGGGGAGACCGTCGAGGAGGCCGCCTGCCGGGAGACGCGCGAAGAGGTCAACCTGGAGGTCCAGTTGGAAAGCTTGCTGGGGGCTTACTCCTACCGCGATTCGATTGTAGTGGTGGTAGTCTACCGGGCCCGGGTGGTCGGCGGGAGCTTGAGAGCCGGGCCGGAGTCCTCGGAGGTCCGGACTTTCGCGCCCTCCGAACTGCCCTGGGAAGAGCTGGCCTTCGCCAGCACCCGCGAAGCCTTGCGGGACTGGGTAGAGACCCAGCCGGGTGCGGGCCGCTAGGCAGGGAGAGGAAGGATCAGGGTGGATTTTGCCGAACTCGCGGAACTAATTCAGACTCGCCGCTCGGTTCGCCAGTGGCAGGACCGGGACGTCCCCGACGAGCTGATTGCGCGGGCGCTGGAATTGGCGGTTTGGGCGCCGAACGGCGGCAACCGGCAACCCTGGCGGTTTCTGGTAATCAAGAACCGCGCGCTCATCGGCCGGATGGCGGACGCTGTGCGGGCTGCAACCGACCTGATGGCCTCCTGGCCCGAGGCCCGGGAACTGGGTCCGGCCGTCCAGCGGTGGCGGGTGACTTCGGATTTCTTCCGGCAAGCGCCGGTTTGTATCGCCGCCCTCGTAGGAAACTATGAATCGATAGCCGACCGCTTGCTGGCCCTCCGGGGCACCGGCGACCCTGCCGCGCGGGATATGCAAGAAGCCCGCCGGCTGGGCAGTTCACGCCTGCAGAGCGCGTCGGCGGCGATCATGCAACTGCTGTTGGCTTTGCACTTGCAGGGACTGGGCACCTGCTGGATGACCGGGCCCCAGCAGGCGACGGCTGAAATCGAGAGGCTCCTGGCGGTGCCTCCGGACGTACACTTCATCGCTCTGATTCCGGTCGGCTACCCGGCGGGGACGCCGAAACCCGGTTGGCGCAGACCCTTGGAGGAGGTTGTGCAATTCTATCGTTGAGCGGCATCCTATCCCCGGCGGGCGAGATGATGGTCTGGGTAAGCTGAGCAGGTATGGAACCTATCTGGGCGGAGGGCTGGTGGCGACCAGCCTGGTGCTGGTTGGGTTGGCCAAAGCCATCCAGCCGGTCTGGTCCGCCCAGGGGCCCTTCTGGCTAGACTTGGTCGTGATCGATTACCTGCGGGGCCTTGCCTCGCCCCCGCTGACGGCGGTGATGCTGACAGTGACCTGGGTCGGGTCGGTCCTCGGCCTGTTGGTCTTCACCCTGCTGGCATCGGGTGCCCTGTACCGGCGGGGACACCGGCTGGAGGCGGGAGTTCTCGTCATTTCCCTGCTGGTCGGACTGGCACTGGACGCCCTCCTCAAGGAGGTTGCCCGGCGGCCCCGCCCGGAACTGCTTCCCCACCTGGTGGCGGCGGGAGGATACGCTTTCCCCAGCGGGCATTCGATGGGAGCGGTGAGCGTTTACGGAACCCTGGTCCTGATCGTCTGGCACCTGTCCCGCCGGCGCTGGCTGCGCGCGGCGGCCGCCACCGCAAGCGCCGCGGTAGTTCTGGCCGTGGGGCTCAGCCGCGTCTACCTGGGGGTACACTGGCCCACCGATGTGCTGGGAGGCTATCTGGCTGGCCTGATCTGGGTCATGGCCAACCACCGCGTTTTGACGAGCCTGGCCGGGGCCGCCCCCTGACGCTTCGGCGCGTTCCTACCTGGCGGCGTCGGAGGGGTTCGGCGGCTGGACTTCGAACTGGTAGACGGTTCGCGAGACGGCGCTGATCATCTGGGTGGCGTCATCCTCGCTGACGTCCCGACTCATTACGCTGATAATGTATGTTCGCTGTGGGGCGAAGACGATTCCCACATCGTTAACCACCCCCGGCAGGGTGCCAATCTTATGGGCGATGCGGACCCTCGGCGGCAGGCCGCCGGGGAGGCGGTCGTTGAACTCCGTATGGGTAAGGTAGTCGAGGAGCAGGTCGCGGGTCTTCCTGGAAATGTACTTCACCTGCATCAGCCGGCGCAGGTAGAAGGACATGTCCTTGGGTGTGACCAGGTTATCGCCGTCGAAGAGTATCGCGTCGCCACCCAGGGTCCGCGTATAGGCCGCCACCGCGTCGCGCCCGAACCGCCGGAGCAGCATGTTGGCGGCGATGTTGTCGCTTTTCGTAATCGCCAGTTTGACCAGGTCACCGGTGGAGAACTCGGTGCCCGGTGGGGTCCCCTGCAGAACCCCGGTTCCATCCTCGTAGTCGTCGTTGGTGTAAGTGATCTTTTCGTCCAGGCTCACCCCTCCCTGGTGAGCCTGCTCCAGCACGAACATCGCCAAGGGCAGCTTGACCGTGCTGGCCGCGGAGAAGCGAGTGTTTTCGTTGACCCCGGTGGCGACCCCCGACTTCAGGTCTACCACATAGATGCCGTAGTGAGGCAGGTCGTTCCCGAGCAACCGGGTGATCGACCGGTTCAAGGGGGCCAGGTCAGGCTTCTCCGGAGCGGGCGACCGCGACGTCCGGCTGCCGGGCGCGGGGGGCTTGGTCGTTGGTGTCGGTCGGGAGACGCCCGGCGGGGTGGTTTCGGCCGGAGGCTCCAACAGGGGTGGCGCGGTGACCAAAGCCTGGACCTGGCTTGCCAATAGGTACAGGCTGGGAACCAGCACCAGCAACAGAAGCAACAACTTGCGGATCGCCTTGCGAGTTGTCTTGATGCGGCGGTGGCGCCGGGCGGCCTGGCGGCTGAGCTCCACGGGAGTGCACCTCCAAAGCCTGGCGGGAACGAAACTCGGCGAAAGTCCAAGCTAACAGTAGGACGTTGGGAGACAGCGCAAGGTTGCAAGGTACACCTAAGTATTTCGCGGTTACAGGCGTGCTTTTGTCGTAACCAGGACGGGGTGACGGCGTTATAGAGGGTGAACGGACTCAAACTGGCGCGGGAAAGGAACCGGACGAGGTGTCCGTACTGGAGGTCCAACTGCAGGGCGAGCACCGGTTGGTCGAGGCCGCCAAGGCGGATCCAGCGGCCTTCGGCCGCCTCTACGACCGACACGTGGGGCGGATCTACAACTATGTGTACCACCACGTAGGTAACCGCGCGGACGCGGAAGACCTCACCGCGGTGGTGTTCCAGAAGGCCTTTGAGGCTATCGGTCGCTACCGGTGGCAGGGTGTACCGTTTTCCGACTGGCTTTACCGCATTGCTTTCAATGTTGTTGCCGGCCACTTTCGCCGGCGCAGGGCGGAGGTTCCTCTCCCCGAGGCGGAATTGGTTCCGGCGGAGGGGCCTTCACCCGAGGAAGCCGCCGAGGCCGGAGAGGAACGCGTCCTGATCACGGCTCTGCTTCGCCGGCTGCCGCTGTCCCAGCAGGAGGCTCTGGTACTGCGATACGCCCAGGATCTGGGCATCAGCGAGATAGCCCGGGTCATGGGCCGCAGCGAGGGCGCCATCAAGCAACTGATACACCGCGGGCTGCAAACCCTGCGGGACGGATTGGAGTGGCAGCAGTGAGACGTACTGAGGAGCGGCTGCGCGCCACGATGCAGCCTGTGGAGCCCGACCCTCGCTTCCGCGCCGCCCTCAGGGCATCGCTGGTCTCGCACCCGGCTGTTCCCCCCGGCGGACGCCCGCGGGGGATGGGGATGGCAGGCGGCTGGCTCCGGCGGCTGGCTGATCGGGGGTGGGTCACGGCCGCGGCGGTGGTGCTGTTGGCCTTGGTGGCCAGTGCCACAACCTATTCAACGCTGGTCAACCACTACCTTGTGGCCCGGGAGGAAAGCGACCTGTTAGAGCGGGGCCAGGCCATGGCGGACGCCGTCCGGGAGCCCGGCGCCTGGCCGGTCGATCCCGCCGTCCTGGCCCGGGTGCTGGGGTCTCCCGCGGGTTCCATCGTCGACCGGTCGGAACTGATGCGCCTGACCAGCGTGTCGGGACCCGGTGAACTGCAACTGGAGCCCGGGGAACTGGCGCAGGTCCTGGCCGGCCGGGCGGTGGTCACCTCTCATCCGGGCTCCGGCCCGGTGCGCCAATCACCCTCCCTGCTGGTGCCCATCGGCAGCGGGTCGCAGTTGCGGGGGGCGCTTCACATCCTTCGTCCGGAGACGCAGGGGCCGGCGCGGGAGCGGGACTTGAAAGTGGTTTTCCTCATCAGTGTCGCGGTCGGGGTCGCCGCGGCCGCCCTGGCCGGGCTCGTCGCAAGGCTGGGACGCCGAACCCTGAAGCCACCGACCGGCGGTTAGAGCCCAACCTCAAGTTTGTTTGGAGGCGATTAACCAATGGAACAGGAAGAACGTCCGGAAGTCGGCGCCCCTGCGACAGAGATCACCCAACCGGCGGTGGCCGACGAACCGCCTAAGCCTGCTCCCAAGGGCACCTCCGGCGGGCCGACGCGAGCCGGCTTCGCCCGGTCGGCGCTGGCGCTGGTGCTGATCTCGGCCTTGATGGGCGGCGTGGCGGGAGGCGCTGCGGTGGCCGTCGTCAACTCCCGTGGGCGCGGGGTGGCCCTGGCGGAAACCGCGGCGAAGCCGAGTGCCCCGGCGTCAGTTGGCGATTACGAGCGCAACACCATCGAAGTCGTCAGGGCGGTCATGCCCGGAGTGGTGCAGGTTCACGCGACCGGCGTGCCGGTGTCGGCAGCGCAGGTTCAGCCCAGCTTCCCCTTCATCTTCCCCTCGATCCCGCGTTCGCCAGAGCCGGTGGTGCCACGGGATTACGGGTCGGGCTTCGTCTATGACCGGCAGGGCCGGATTGTGACCAACAACCACGTGATCGAAGGCGCCCGGAAGGTCCAGGTGGTGTTTCCGGACAACAAGACCTATGACGCCGTGGTTGTGGGAGCCGACCGGCTGGTTGACCTGGCGGTGCTGAAGATCAACGCGCCGCCCGAGGAGCTGCATCCGCTGACCCTGGCCGATTCCGACCAGGTCCAGGTCGGGCAGAAGGCGATCGCCATCGGCAGTCCGCTGGGCCCGGAGGGCGGCCTGGGGTTAGACCGGTCGCCGACCGTCACCATGGGCATCGTCAGTGCCAAAGATCGTTCCCTGCCCATCCCCAGCCAGAAGGATCCCGGGGTGCGCGACTTCACCATCGACAAGTTGATTCAGACCGATGCGGCCATCAACCCGGGAAACTCCGGCGGCCCCCTGGTGGACTCGCGCGGCCAGGTCATCGGTATCAACACGGCCATCGTGGCCCAGGCGCACGGAATCGGTTTTGCGGTGCCGTCCAACGTCGCGCGCCAGGTTTTCCCTATCCTGGCGGAGGGCAAGACGGTTGGGCGCGCGAGCCTGGGCCTGACCTTTGTCGGCCTGGACGGGGTGAAGAACCGGCTGGGAGCTGACTATCATCGTTTGAACCTGCCCGATTCAGGGGCGCTGGTGATCAACGTAACCAAGGGCTCCCCGGCCGAAAAGGCGGGCCTGCGGGGTGGGGGGACGCGGCTCAGCCTGAACGGGGAAGACTTGATGCTGGGCGGCGACATTATCACCGCGGTCGACGGGGTAGCGATTGCGGGTGACAACCTGCCTGACGAGATCCTCCGGCACAAGCCCGGCGATGTCGTCAAGCTCACGGTGCTCCGCGACGGTCAGTCGAGAGTGGTGGAGGTGACCCTGGGTACGCGCCAGGCGGGCTGAGCGAAGCCGCATCCTCCTCACCTCCGGCACCGTCGGCAACGGACGGGTCGGCGCCTCGGGCGCCGGCCCGGTTTTTACCCTGCAGGGCGGCGGTCCGCGACCCACGCTGCGCCTGGCCGGGTGAGACCACCTCCGCAAGGGGGGACAGGTCTGCGGGAGCACCTTCTCTTTGTGGCCGACCTCTTTTCACGGTCCTGACCTCCTCTGGTGCGGGGCTGAAGATCAGTTTCCCCCGCCGGGGGCGAAGTTAGACCTTCTGGGCGTACTGGTCGGCGTCGGCGTGCGCGATCAGGTCCAGAATGCGCTCGCCGTCCGCCGGGTAGGAGGCCATTCCGACGCTGGCGGTCACCTTCAGCGGATGACCGGTCGCGCCGCCGACCTGCACATCCCCGGCCTCCAGGTGGGCCTTGATCCGTTGCGCTACTTCCATGGTTTCCTGCCTCCCGGACCCGGGCAGGATGATGGCGAACTCGTCGCCGCCGTAACGCGCCACCCGGTCGCCCGCGCGCACGCATTGCACCAGCAGTTCGGCCATCCGGCGCAAGGCCTCGTCCCCGGTGAGGTGGCCGAGGGAGTCGTTGATCACCTTGAGACCGTTCACGTCCACGATCAGGATCCCCAAAGGCATTTCCCGCTCGTGGGCCCGCTTCAACTCCTCCTCGAGTTTCTGGTAGAAGTGGCGGTGGTTGGACAGCCCGGTCAGCCCGTCGGTGACCGCTTCCGAGACGGCGCGCTCGTGGCTCTTGGCGATGGCGATGGCCGTGCCGGCGTGGCCGGCGATGCTGCGCAGGATCCGGACGTCCTCGTCGGTGAAGGCGTTGGGGGTGTCGCTGTCGACCACGATCGCCCCCAGCACTCCCTGGGGTGTCTGAATCGGCACCGCCAGTTCGGAGCGGGTCTTGTCCTCGGCGGCCACGAACCGTGAGTCGAGGGTGACGTCGCCGACGTTGAGCGGCTCCCTGTGAGTCACAGACCAACCCATCAGGCCCTTGTCCACCGGCAACCGCAAGCCGCGCAGGTCGCGCGGGTACCCGGCGGATACCTCGACCTCCAGGAACTGGCCGCTGTCGTCCAGCAAACCCAGGGCGCTGCGGTTGTACCCCATCGTCTTCTGGGTGATCGCCAGGATGCTCTCCAGCAGGCGATCCAGGTCGGTGATCAGGCTGATCTGTTCGACGATTTGGCTGATCACCTGGACTTCTTTCTGGTCCGCGGGGGTGATCACTCCGGCCCTGGTGCGCACGTCGCCGACGGTCAGCTTCCGGGTGCCCGGTTTCGGCAACTGACCCTTCTTCTCCAGGCGGCCGAGCACCCGGAGGAAGGCCTCGACCACCCAGGGGTCAAACTGCCGATTTTCATTTTTTCGCAAGATCTTTCTTGCCTCGGCCACGGGAAGGGCGGCGCGATAAGGGCGGTCCGAGGTTATGGCATCAAAGGCGTCGGCCACGGCCAGAATGCGGGCCCCCAGGGGGATAGCCTCGCCGGCTAATGCGTCGGGGTAGCCCCCGCCGGAAAACCACTCATGGTGGTGCTTGACCAGAGGAACTACCGGGCCCAGGCTTTCGGCCTGGGACAGGATCTCCGCCCCGATGATCGGGTGCTTCACAATTTGGGCCTTTTCAAAGGTCAGCAGTTTGCCGCGCTTGTTCAGGACCGAGTCCGCCACGCCGATCTTGCCGATGTCGTGAAGGCGCGCCGCCTGGCTGATGAGTTCCACCGTCTCGTCGGGCAGGT
>JAJYMS010000058.1 GCA_021786825.1 Bacillota bacterium
GCCAGCCACAACCCCCCCAGCTACCACGGGATCAAGTTCATCAGCCCGGAGGGAGGACCCTCCGGACCGGAGATAACCACGCGCATCGAGGCCCACCTGCGCGAGGAAAGGCGGATTTCCGCCTCCGGTGGCGGCGCGGCGGCGATACAGACCTTCGACCCCGCGCCGGGATACCGGGCCCAGCTTCGGCGGCTGGTGAACCTGGAGGCTGTCGGGCGGGCTCACCTCCGGTTGGTGGCGGACCCGATGCACGGCAGCGGCGCGGGTTACCTCGAAGACCTGCTGCGAGAGGCCGGCTGCGAGGTCACTTCCATTCGCACCCGGCGTGACCCCTACTTCGGAGGTGGCCTGCCCGAACCGGTGGCCGCGCGGCTGGAGCCCCTGTTCCGTGAAGTCGCCGAAAGGGACGCCGCCCTTGGCCTGGCCCTGGATGGCGACGCCGACCGCTTCGGGATCGTAGACCGGGGCGGCCGTTTTGTCTCCCCCAACCAGTTCCTCCCGGTCCTGCTCAACCACCTCCTGCGGGTGCGGCGGCTTCATGGGCCGGTTGGCCGCACGGTGGCGACGACTCACCTGCTCGACCGGGTGGCGGAGGCCTCCGGCGGCCGGGCGGTGGAAACCCCGGTCGGATTCAAGTACCAGGCCCGCCTGCTGCTGGACGAGGGGGCGGTGCTGGGCAGTGAAGAGAGCGGAGGGGTCAGCATCACCGGCCACGTCCCGGAGAAGGACGGCATCCTGGCCGGGTTGCTGGCGGCGGAGATCGTCGCCACCTCCGGGCTGACCTTCGACCAGCTCACCCGGAGCCTGCACGCTCGCTTCGGTCCCCACTTCAGCGCTCGCCGCGACATCCCCTTTCCCGCCGAGGCTCGCTCCCGCACGCTGGAGTCTCTGCCGGAGTTGCGGCCGGACCGGCTGCCCGCCCCGGTCACCGGGCGCAACACCGTTGATGGCGTTAAGCTGACGCTGGCTGATGGGTCGTGGTTCCTGGTGCGACCCTCCGGCACCGAGAACTTGCTCCGGGTCTACGCCGAGGCGGCGGACCCGAACCGGGTCGCCAGGTTGCAGGACGCGGTGGTCGAGGCTCTGGGGCTGTAAGCCCGGGACTCACGGGTCCAGCGGCCCCAGCCCGTGCTCGGCGTAGACCCTGAGGACCTCGGCGACGCTCCAGGCCTGGGCCACGCAGCCCCGCGGCCAGTGGGGCGGGTCGCCGTCGAAGGTTTCCGAGATGGTGCCCAGTCCCGCCTCGCGCAGGTGGGAACGAAACGGGCGCAGCCACCCCCTCGCCTGCTCGGTGGTCTCGGGGGTCCGCCCGTAATGACGCAGGTAGGCGTCCACCAGGGGGCCCATCAACCACGGCCAGACCGTCCCCTGGTGGTAGGCCCGATCGCGCTCCGCCAGGCTCCCCTGATGGCGGCCCCGGTAGGCCGGGTCGGCCGGATCCAGCGTCCGCGGGCCAAAGGTGGTGTAGAGGTCGCCCACGACCCTCCGCACCACCTTTTTCGCTTGCTCCGGGGGAAGCGCGCCGTGCGGCAGGCTCACCGCCAGGAGCTGGTTGGGGCGGAGAACGGCGCCGTCGCGCGCCTCACTGCCGCAGCGTAACCCGTCCCCGCCGAGGACCACGTCACCGAGGCAGCCCGCGGCGGCGTTCCAGAACCGCCGGCCGAAGGCCTCCCCGGCCCTGTCTGCCGCGGCAGCGTACCGCGCCGCCGCTCCCGAATCGCCGCCACCGGCCCCCGCTATGGCGCGGGGCGTCGCCCCGCCGAAGCGCCGGGCGAGCCCCTCCATTACCCGCAGGGCGTTGTACCAGAGGGCGTTGACCTCCACCGGCTTCCCCCGCCGGGGGGTGATCACCTCATCGCCCACCCTGGCGTCCATCCAGGTCAGTTGCACCCCCGGGAGAGCGGCTTCGACCAGCCCGTCCTCGGCAACCCGGATGCCGGGATGCGATCCCTGAACAAAGGCTTCGATCACCTCCTCCAGGGCGGGATAGACCTCCCGCCGTACGAAGTCATCGTCCCCGGTGTGGCGCAGGAACTCGTCGACGGTCCAGAAGAGCCAAAGGGAAGCGTCCACCGAGTTCATCGCCGCCGGTTGCCCGCCGCCGGCGAGCCGGTTGGGCACCAGCCCCCCGCGCGACTGGGCGACCACGCGGCGCAGGATCTTCCGTGCCACCTCGTCCCGCCCGGTGACCAGGCAAAGTCCCGGCAGAGAGATCAGGGTGTCCCGGCCCCACTCGCCGAACCAGGGGTAGCCCGCCACGATGCACGGCGAGCCTTCGCCGTCCCGGGCGACGAAGCTGTCCGCGGCCACGACCAGGGCCTGGGCGAAGGCGTCCTCCGCCAGCCCCGGAATCCGGCTCCCGGCGGCACCCCATAACTCAGCCGGCCGATGGCGCGCGACCTCCTCCCACCCCGCGGCCGCCATCCCGGAGCCGATCCCCACCAGGGGCCGGTCGGCCGCCACCAGCGCCACTTCCTGGTCCTCCGTGGTCTCCCAGTAGAACTCCCCGGGAACGTAGTGGTCCTCCCGGTCCGGCTCTCCGCGCTCCCGTTCGAGGGGGTAGCACAAGCCGCGGTGCCACTTCCCGAGCCGCCGGAACTCGCCCCCGGTGGCCTGCAGATGGAGGGCCGGCCCCCCCTGGTAGGCCTGGCAGATTACTCCGCCGGGCCCCTCTTCCTGCCGAAAGGGCCGGGACCACCCGGGCGAGATCAGGTGCTGGGGGCGGCAGTTGACCAGCGGGGTGACTTGCAGCCCGACCCGGCGGCCGGCGCCGCGGATCCGGTAGCGGATCACCGTGGCGTTCGATCCGTGCACCATGAAGACCTTCTTGTCCACCCGGACGTCCTCAACCTGGTAGGTGAAAACGGGAAAGGGGTCCAACCGGAAATTGGTCAGCCGGTAGAGACCGCCCAGTTCGCGAAAACCACCTTCCCACTCGGCGGCGTAGAGGGGAAAGCGCCGGCCTCCGAGCCACAGTTGCTCCTGCAGGGCGGCCAGCAGCAAAGTCCTCCCGGCCGGCGGGTCCGTCGCCGCCACGAGCACCCCGTGGTAGAGGCGGGAGTTGGCGTTGATCACCGTCTGGTAGGCCATCCCTCCGAGGCCGTTGGTCTGGAGCCACTCTCGCCCCCAACCCTGATCGAACTCCCGCCAGTCGGGCGGACCCCAGCAAAATGGCATTCCACCGCCTCCCGCATAAGCTTTCCCTTCCCATGGCACGCTATGAGCGCGGCGCCGACTACCCATGGGGAGGAAAGGGCCAGTGCGGATCTTGATGCTTACCTGGGAGTACCCCCCGAACCAGGTAGGGGGGCTTGCTCGCCACGTTTTTCACCTCAGCCAGGCCCTCGCCCGCGCGGGGGTCGAAGTTCAGGTCCTGACGCCGGCGGTCGGGCACGCCCCCGCTCGGGAGGAGCGGGGAAATCTGCGGGTCTGCCGGTCGCCGGTATTCTTCTCCAACGCCCCGGACTTCGCCACCTGGGTCATGCACGGCAACTTCGGTCTCTTGCAGGAGGGAGCCCGGTACATCTCCTCCGGCCCCCCGCCCGATCTGATCCACGCCCACGACTGGCTGGTGGCATACGCCGCCCGGGGGCTCAAACACCTGTCCCGCCTGCCCCTGATCTCCACCATCCACGCCACCGAGCGGGGCCGGCAAAACGGGCTCCACCACCCGGGGCAGCGATACATCAACGATATCGAGTGGTGGCTGACCTACGAGTCGTGGCGGGTCGTTTGCTGCAGCCACTCCATGGAAGGGGAGGTGCAGCGCAACTTCGGCCTGCCCGCGGACAAGCTCCGGGTGGTACCCAACGGCGTCGAAGCGCCACCGGCGCCCGGCGCCGCCCGCCGAACCCGCCCCCGCGAGGACTTCGCCCACCCCCAGGAACGCATCATCCTCCATGTGGGCAGGCTGGTGCCGGAAAAGGGGGCCGGCTACCTCGTCGAGGCTCTGCCGATGATTCTCGCCCAGTGTCCAGACGCCAAGCTGATCATCGCCGGGACCGGGCCCTGGAGCGAGGAATTGCGCCATCGCGCCCGCGGGCTGGGAGTGGAGGCCAAGGTTTACCTCACCGGGTACGTGGACGACGCAACCCTCGATGCCCTTTACCGCTGGGCCGAGGTGGCGGTGTTCCCGAGCACCTACGAGCCCTTTGGGATCGTCGCCCTGGAGGCCATGGCTCGGGGGACGCCGGTCGTCGTCACGGACGTGGGTGGGCTGGCCGAGATCGTGGCGCACGAGGCCGACGGCCTGAAGGCCTTTCCCTCCCACCCCCGCTCCCTGGCCGATCAGATCTCCCGGCTGCTGCGGGATCCCGCCCTGCGGGAGCGGCAGCGTCAGGCCGCCCTCCTCAAGGTGGCGCGGCAATACACCTGGGACCGGGTCGCGGCGCTCAGCGCGGAGGTTTACGCCGAAGTGCTCGAAGAGAGCCGCCGGACCGCGCGCAGGGGGGTGGTTCAGTGAAGGCGGTGGTGATGGCGGGCGGAGAGGGGTCACGCCTCCGTCCCCTCACCTGCGACCGGCCCAAGCCGATGGTGCCGGTGCTGAACCGCCCCGTATTGGACTATGCCCTGCGGCTCCTGAAACAGCATGGGTTCGACGAGGTTCACCTGACCCTTCAATACCTGCCCGCGCAGGTCATCGACCACTTCGGCGACGGATCCCGGTTGGGGTTGCGGCTCCTGTATCACGTCGAGGAAAGCCCCCTGGGCACCGCCGGCAGCGTCCGGGGCGTGGGAAGGGACCTGGACGACACCTTCCTGGTGATCTCCGGCGACGCCCTGACCGATTTCGACCTCTCCTCCCTCCTGAACCGGCATCGCGCGGCGGGCGCCCTGGCCACCCTGGCCTTGACCAGGGTACCGACGCCGTTGGAATACGGCCTGGTCCTGACCGACGAGCGCGGCCGGGTCCGGCGCTTTGTGGAGAAGCCGGGCTGGGGTGAAGTCTTTACGGACATGGTCAACACCGGCATCTACGTGCTGGAGCCGCGGGTGCTGGATCGGGTGCCCCCCGACCGGCCCTGCGACTTCAGCAAGGACCTCTTCCCCGCCCTGCTGGCGGACCGTCAGCCCCTCTTCGCCTTCGCCGCCAGCGGTTACTGGTGCGACATCGGCAACATCGAGCAGTACCTCCAGGCCAACCTTGACATCCTGTCCGGGCGCGTCGCCTTCGCCCCGGGGGTGGAGCAGCGGGCCCCCGGCATCTGGGTCGATTCGACCGCGGCCGTCGACCGCTCGGTTGAGTTCGAGCCCCCGATATTCGTGGGGGCGGGGGCGCGGGTGGGGCCCGGCGCCCGGCTCGGCCCGTTGGTGGCGATCGGGGACGGCGTCGCCGTCGGACCGGGAGCCAGCCTAAAACGCACCGTGGTGTGGCAAAACGCGCAGGTCGGCGCGGGGTGCAGGCTGCGTGGCGCCACCATCGCGGCCGGCGCCCGCCTGGAATCCGGGGTTGAGGTGCTCGAGGGCGGGGTGGTCGGCAGCCGCAGCGTCATCGGGCAGCGGTGCCAGTTGCGCCCCAATACCCGGATCTGGCCGGCCAAGTTCGTCGAACCGGGTAGCACCCTGGACCAAAGCCTGGTCTGGGGCAGCCATCGCCGGCAGAGCCTTTTCGGCTTCGGGGGAGCCCAGGGGCAGGTCAACCTCGAACTGACACCGGAGGTCGCGGCCCACTTCGCTTCCGCCTTCGCCGCCACCATGGGGGCCCCGGCGGTGATTCTGGCGGCGGAGGAATCCCCCGCCGCCGCGATGCTGCGCCACGCCGTGGTGAGCGGCCTCGTCTCGGCCGGCGCGGATGTCTGGGAGATGGGAGCGACGGTTTCGGCCGCGGTAAGGTCCGCCGCGAGGCAGCACCACCTCCCCGGGGTCCACGTCGCCTCCCTGGGTGACGTCGGCCAGTTGAGGTTCTGCAGCCAAGAAGGGGGGGCGCTCACCCGGGAACTGCAAAGAAAGGTGGAAGGCGCGCTGGCCCGGGAGGACTTCCCGCGGGCCGCCCCCGGCGGCGTGGGACGGGTGCGATGGCGCCCGGAACTCGGCGCCGCCTATCCCCAGGAACTCCTCGCCCTGTGCGACGCCGAAGCCCTCCGGGGGACCGGTTACCTCGTCGCCGGCCAGGCGAGCTCCCCCGCCGCCCAGGTGCTGGTTACGCTCTTGCAGGATCTGGGCTGCCGCTGGGTCGAACAAGGGGTTGAGGCCGCCACCGGGCCCTGGCCGGGGGCCGACCTCACGGTGGAGATCGACGGCCGGGGAGAGGATTTCCGTCTGTACGCCACCCGGGCCAGCGCGGGCCCCGAGGAGGTCGCCCTGCTGCGCGCCTTCTGGGCGACCCAGGCCGATCCTCCCCCTGCCTTCCTGGCCGTGCCGGTGGACGCTCCCGCCGCCATCGGGGAACTGCTGGCCAAGGCCGACGGGCGCCTGAGGGTACGCCAGCTCAGGCGCAGCGAGGCGGAACCGGTGGACGGCGTGCGGGCCGCGCTGGAGGTCCTGGGTCACATGGCGCGCACGGGGCGCGGACTGGACGAAATCCTGGGACAACTTCCCCCCTACAACCGCCACCGTGCCACCGTCCCCTGCCCGTGGGAGCAAAAAGGCCGGGTCATCCGCCACCTCCAGGAGATCGAACGGCTCCGGCTGGTAGACTCGGTTGAGGGGCTGCGTCTGCGGGTGGGCGAAGCCTGGGCCTTGCTGCTCCCCGACCCCCGGGAACCGCTCTATCACATCTACGCTGACGCCCCCACCCCGGACGCGGCCGAACGGATTGCCAGCCAGTACGCCTCCGCCATTACGGACCTGCTGGCCGCCCCGCCGGCCGCCCCCTGACGGCGGGCTCCGGCCGCGCCGCGCGTTCGCCCTCGCTCAGGCGATCTGGACGCGCTCGCCGAGCTTCCTGGCCAACGCCAGGTCGTATAGCTCCAGGTACTCGGCGGCCGACCGGTTCCAGGAAAAGTCCTGCTGCATCGCCGTCGCCACCAGGTGGTCCCACTGCTCCCGCTGGCGGTAGGTCTGCAGGGCGCGGCGGATGGCGGCGAGCAGCGCCTCAGGACGGTATTCTGTAAAAGAAAACCCGTTCCCCGACGATCTCGCCGGGTCGTAGTCGAAGACCGTGTCCGCCAGCCCACCGGTCGCCCGGACCACGGGAATCGTCCCATACCTGAGGCTGATCAACTGGCCGAGGCCGCAGGGCTCGAACCGCGAAGGCATCAGGAAGATGTCCGCTCCCGCGTAGACGCGCTGCGCCAGGATCCCGTTGAAACCGATGTGGATCGCCACCTTGCGGGGGTAGTGGTCGCCCAGTTGCAGGAAGAAAGACTCGTAGCGCGCCTCGCCGGAACCCAGCACCACCAACTGCAGGTCCTCCCGCAGCAGGGACTCGGCGATCTCCGCCACCAGGTCCAACCCCTTCTGGTCCACCAGCCGCGAGACCAAGCCCAACACGGGGACGTCCCCGACCGGCAAGGCCATCTCCCGCTGCAGGCCGAATTTGTTCTCCGCCTTGTCCTCGCGCCCGCCCAGGTCGTAGTGCTTGAAGATCCGCGGGTCGGTGGCGGGATTGAACTCGTGGACGTTAATCCCGTTGACGATCCCGAAAAGGTCGCCGCGGCGGTGGCGGAGAATTCCGTCCATCCGCTCCCCGAACTCCGGTGTCTGGATCTCCTCGGAGTACCGGCGGCTCACCGTGTTGAGCAGATCCGCCCAGACCAAACCGGCCTTGAGAAAGCTGACCTGGCCATAGAACTCAACCCCCTCCGGACGGAAGTACTCTTCGCCCAACCCCAGCAGGCGCAGGGCGTCGCGCGGGAAGTTTCCCTGGTACTGGAGGTTGTGAATGGTGAAAAGGGTCGCGGTCCGGCCGTAATGGGGGTCCCGGGCATACTGCTCCTTGAGGAGCAGGGGAATGGGGCCGGTCTGCCAGTCGTTGCAGTGGATCACGTCGGGCTCCCAGTTCAGGCGCGGCAGCATCTCCAGCACGGCGCGGCAAAAGAA
>JAJYMS010000186.1 GCA_021786825.1 Bacillota bacterium
CTCAGTAAGGCCGGGGAGGCTTACCGCAACGTCGCCCGTCGGCTGATGGGCGAGGAAGTCCCGATAATGAGCCTGGAGGCTGATGCGGGCTTCTTCTCCAAACTCAGGCGGATCATCGGTCTGGGGGTGAAGTGACTTGGAGGAGAAGAGGGGGCTGGGGGTCGTGGATCTGTTGACCCGGGTCTTCGGAAAGGAGATGCGTTCCAAGGACATCGCGAAAGAGCGGCTCCGGCTGGTCCTCGTTCACGACCGGGCCAGCGTGTCGCCGCAGTTCCTCGAGATGCTGAAGAACGAGCTGATCCAGGTCATTTCCCGGTACATGGAGATTGATGACTCCAGCATGGATGTGAATCTCACCAGCGATAGCGGTTCCGTGGCCCTGATCGCCAACATTCCCGTGCGACGGATGAAGCGCCAGTTCGAGCGCGTATAGTACCGGCAGAGGTCACCGGATCCCCGTTTTACCTGCGGACTTTACGCGAGTGTGGTATAATTATCGTCGCAACGCATCGGAGAACGCGGGGCGAATGACCTGAGATGATTGAGAAGCGCCTGCTGCGGAACCTTGACTTCAGCATGATGGCCACCGTTATGGCCATCATGGTTTTTGGTCTGGTGGTTATCGGGAGCGCCACTCAAGCCTACCTGGCCGGGAGCAGCGATCCCTATCTTTTTGTCAAGAAGCAGGCCGCCTGGATCGTCGTTGGCTGGCTCGCCATCTTCCTCGTCCTCACCGGCGATTACACGGCCTGGCAACGCTACGCGGGAGCCCTCTACGGGCTGAGCCTGGCCCTGCTGGCGGCCGTGCTGGTGGTCGGCAAGGTCGCCATGGGCGCGCAGCGCTGGATTGGCTTCCCCCATCCCACGAGCGGGCCCTTGCAGATCCAGCCGGCCGAGTTTGCCAAGCTCGCCCTGATCATCACCCTGGCGAACCACTTGGCGCGCAAGGAAAAGGTGGAAACCTGGGCCGACTTCGTCTCGCCCCTGGCTCACGTGGGGCTTCCCCTGTTGCTGGTCTTCGCTCAACCCGACCTGGGTACTTCCCTGGTCTTCATCGGCATCCTGGTGGGAATGCTGTTCATGGCGGGCGCCCCCGTCACCAAGCTAGGGATCATCTTCGGCGGGGGTCTGGCGGCGGCTGTGGGGCTCGTCTTCCTCCACTTCCATTTCGGCCTTCCCTTACCCCTGAAGGACTACCAGTTGATGAGGCTGATCGTCTTCGTCAACCCGGAGGTCGACCGTCTGGGGGCGGGCTACCACATCATTCAGTCCAAGATTGCGATCGGTCACGGGGGGCTCCTCGGCAAAGGCCTTTTTTACGGAACCCAGAACCAGCTCAACTTTCTGCCGGAGCAGCATACTGACTTCATCTTTTCGGTAGTGGGCGAGGAATTGGGCTTTGTCGGCGGCGCGACGCTGCTGGTGCTCTTCTTATTGCTGCTGTGGCGCGGCATCCGGGTGGCCGTGCAGGCTAAAGACCAGTTCGGGGTGCTATTGGCCACCGGCGTTGTTTCCATGATCCTGTTCCACGTCCTCGTGAACGTCGGCATGACCATCGGGGTCATGCCGGTCACCGGGATCCCGTTGCCCTTCGTGAGTTACGGAGGCAGTTCGTTGCTCACCAACGCGGTCGCAGTCGGAATCCTGCTGAACGTATACATGCGCCGCCAGAAGATCATGTTTTGATTTCGGGGGCGTCCGGCGGGTCGCCCGGGGGAGGGTCGCTGTGGGGGACCCCTTTGCCTCCTTGGCCGATCGCTATGACGACTGGGGGAAGACCGCGCTGGGGCGGCTGACCGAGAACCTGGAACGCCGACACCTGCTGGACCTGCTCGACGTTCCTCCGAGGGGGCTGCGGGTGCTTGACGTAGGCTGCGGAACCGGGAGCTGGGCCGGCGAACTGGGCCGCCTTGGAGCGCGGGTATGGGGAGTGGACAGGTCGCCGGCGATGATCGAGGCCGCCAGGCGCAAGGCGACCCGGCAGGGCGGGAACGGTGGTTCCGTGGAGTTCCTGGTGGGCGATGCCCGGCGGCTTCCCTTCAGCGATGCCCGTTTCGACCTGGTCACCGCGCTATTGATGCTGGAGTGGAGCGAGGACCCGGAAATGGTGATGCGTGAGGCGGCACGGGTGACGCGACCCGGCGGGAGGGTATTGGTGGCCATTCTCAACCGGCGCAGCCTTTGGACTCTGCGGCGGCGGTTGACCTCCTGGCGGCACCCGTCGGTGTACGGGGCGGCGCAGTTCTTGACGCGGGAGGAACTCCTGGCCCATCTCGAACAGGCCGGGCTGAGACCCGCCCGTGTGCGCTCCGCGGTCTACTACCCGCCGTGGGGCTGGGCCTGGTTGCTGCGTACCGCCTCGTGGTGGGAGGCGGCGGGCCGGAGATTCTACCCCGCCGGGGGCGCCTTTGTAGCGGTATTGGCGCACCGTCCCGCGGGGTTTCCATCAACCAAGCCCGTGCGCCACGCATAGTCAGCCCGGCCAAGGGCAAAATAACGCCAGGTTCCGGATGAACGCCGCGAACGCCGCCTGTGCGCCCGGTACGGCTCACGGCGATGCCAACGGTGCTTCTCCGGAACCTTGCCTTATGTAACCAACTTCCGCCTCCCGCATACGGTAGAGCAGATGGATGCCTGCCGAGGAGGTGAAATGATGAACGGAGGATCAGCAATCAGCCCGGTGGCGGCTCCCTACGCCGCCGCGGCCCCTTATGCGGCCACCCCCTACGCGGCCCCTTATGCGGCGCCGTACGCGGCCCCCTGGGGCATGCCGTACGGCATTTCCCCCTGGGCCATGCCGGGGGTAGCGCCTTATGCCGCCCCCTGGGCTACTCCGTGGACCATGCCCGGATGGAACACCTGGGGTGGACCCGCCGCTTCCATCAGTTGGGGGCCGCTCACGGCGATGGGACTGCGGGGCCTCGGTGCAATGGCTAATCTCCGGTTGATGGGTACCTGGCCGGTCAACTGGCAGGCGGGGATGATGGGCATGGGCTACGCCGGCATCGGCGCTCCGACCGCCGCCGCAGCGCCCACCGCCATCCCTGGCATGGTTCCGGCCGGTGCCCAGGCCGTGTGGTAGGCGACCCTTACTTCACAACGACACGTCGACGAATCCTTCCAGGCCTGGGAGGATTCGTCTTCGTTTGGGCAGGACGTGGGGACTCGTTCAACGAATCTCTTCCTCAGGACCTGCCCAACCTTGTGAGCAGCAGGGGGGACACCCTTTGGTGGTGGCTGGCGACGCGCCTGTGGGCGTTGCGCAAGACCTCCCGCAGGATCGCAAATGGATGGACCGCTCGGCGGCCCTGATCGACAGCGTGGCCGACGCTGTCTTTGTGTTGGACGCCGCCGGCCGCCTCGTGGAGACCAACCCCGCGGCCCTGGAGTTGACCGGCGCCAAGAGCATCGACCAGATCCCGGACACCCCCGAGCAATTCATTCTGCGCTACCTGATCCGCAACCCGGCGGGGTCGCTGTTGGTGCCGGCCCAGCTGGTGGGAATGCGTGCGCTCGCGGGCGAGAGGGTCACCAACTCCGAGAGCCTGCTGCGCACCGTGCACGGCCGCGAACTTTACGTCAGCTCCAGCGCCGCCCCGACGCGCGACCAGGAGGGCAGGATTGTGGGGGCGGTGGTGGTGTGCCGGGACATCACGGGCCGGCGGCAACGGGAAAAGGACCTGCAGGCGCTGTTACGCCTGTCGCGAGCCTTGGCGGAGTCCATGGATCCCGGCCACCTCCTTGACACGGTGTTGAACGAAGTCGGGGGGGTGCTGGGTCCGGGACCGACGATGGTCTTCCTGGCTGAACCGGAGCAGCGGGGTGTAGGTCTCCGGGCACACCGCTACTGCTCCGCGTCGCAGGTGGCGGAGGCCAGTTTCTTTCCCCTGGATGGCGATTTCCCCGCCGCCAGGGTCCTGCGCACCGGGCAGGCCGAGGTCTGTTACGAGCCCCCCATCGTCACCCTGCCGCTCTTCGCCCGAGGGCATCCGGTCGGAGTGATCCATTGCGAGCCCCTGTTGGGTGACGAACTGATGACCCGCGACTTGGCGGTCTTCAGCTCGATGGCGGACCAGATTGCCATGGCCCTGCAAAACGCGGAGCTTTTCGCCCGGGTGCAGGAAGAACGCCTGCGCCTGAAAGCGGTGATCGATAGCCTGCCGGAGGCGGTGCTGCTGACCGACCGCACCGGGCGGCTCATGGCTTCTAACCAGGCGGCGGAAGAGCTTTGCGGTTCCCCCATCCCGGTGGGGTTCTCCCTGGACAGGGAGGACAGGAAGCTGTTGGACTTCTACCACCCGACCGGGGAGCGCTGCCCGGTGGGGCGGTGGCCGCTGGTGCGGGCGTTGCGCACCGGCGAGCCGTGCACGGGCGAGGAAATGCTGGTGCAGCATCCGGGTGGGCACCGCATCCCCATTCTTATGAACGCCGCGCCCCTGCGCGGAAGCGACGGCAACGTCGACGGGGCGGTGGCCGTTTTTCAGAGCATCAGCGCCTTAAAAGAGGTCGAACGGCTAAAGGACGATTTCATCTCCATCGCCGCCCATGAACTGCGAACGCCGGTAACTTCAATCAAGGGTTTCGCCCAACTCCTGTACCGCCGGTTCCGGCTCGAAACTCCGGGTGCTGTCGGAACCGAGGAAATCCGGGGGCTGGAGGTAATCATTCAGCAGGCGGAGCGGTTGGCCAGGCTGACGGGGACGATCCTGGACGTTTCCCGGCTTGACCTGGGCAGCATGCAACTGCAGATGGAGGGGCTGGACCTGGGAGCCCTGGTCCAGGAAGTCACGGGCAGGATGCAGATCACCACCGACCGGCATACCATTACCGTACACTACCGGGGGCGGGGAGAAAGCCTGGCCGTCCTCGGCGACGCGGGGCGCCTGGAGCAGGTGCTCGGGAACCTCGTGGCCAACGCCGTCAAGTACTCCCCCGGAGGGGGAGAGGTCCGGGTGGAGATCGGCCGGGAAGGGGACCAGGTGGTGGTGGCGGTGCAAGACCAGGGAATCGGCATTCCAGCCGAGCAGCAGGGCCTGATCTTCGGGCGGTTCTACCGGGCCAAGAACGTCAGCCAACCGGGGTTCTCGGGCCTGGGGCTGGGGCTGTACCTGGCCAGCGAGATCCTGGCCCGCCACGGGGGGCGCATCTGGGTAGACAGCCAGCCGGGGGCCGGCAGTACCTTCTACTTCAGCCTGCCGGCCCTGCCGGATGAGGACCGGGAGTAAAGGCCACCCGCGCCCGCGCACAGAAAGCGCTAAATGGCGCCCAGGAAGCGTTCGGCCATCGGGAAGAGGACGTTGTCCTCCTTGTGGATGTGGTCACGCAGGACGTTCAGGATGGTCTCCCCGGACCGCCGCACGGTTGTGGAATCGGGAGCCGGTGAGTCGAGTTCATCCTGCATTCGCGCGTGAGCCTCGCGGATGATGCGGTGCTCCTCCAGCATCACCCGCACGGGCCCCCCGTCGTGCCCCATCACCCGGCTCAGGCGGGGGAAGAGTTCGTCCTCCTCCTGGCGGAAGTGGGCGTCCAGCGCCTCCCCGAGGAAGGCGGCGAAGGCCCTGAGGGGCTCGATCCGGCTGGTCACCGGCTGGCCGTCGACGATGTCCTGCAGGGCGCTCTCCAGGCGGAGAAGCTCTTCCAGGGCATGGGTGTGCTCTTCACGGAACTTGTTTAACAACATTTTCAATCTCACCTCCTGCGCTCATTACAGCACCGCCCGACGGGGCGGGCAGTGATTTTCGGCACACCGATGGCAGTCCCACCGGGCCAGCGAGGGCGCCGAGGCAGGCTTTTTTTCACTTGGCGGCGAACATCTCCACATTTGAGGGAGGGTTGTCGATGCGCAGTGACATGATCAAAAAGGGATACGACCGGGCTCCTCATCGCAGCTTGCTGAAGGCCACGGGGGTGCGCGACGAAGACATGGGCAAGCCCTTTATCGGGGTTGCCAATTCGTATACGGACGTCATTCCGGGCCACATCCACCTTCAAGAACTGGGGCGGGTGGTCAAGGAGGCCATCCGAGCGGCGGGCGGGGTGCCTTTCGAGTTCAACGTGATCGGCGTGGACGACGGAATCGCCATGGGGCACATCGGGATGCGGTACTCCCTTCCCAGCCGCGAACTGATCGCCGATTCGGTGGAGACGATGGCGATGGCCCACTGGTTTGACGGCCTGGTCTGCATTCCCAACTGCGACAAGATCGTGCCCGGGATGCTGATGGCTACCTTGCGGTTGAACGTCCCGGCCATCTTCATCAGCGGGGGTCCCATGCGCGCCGGCCGGACCCCCGACGGCCGCAGCGTGGACCTGATCTCGGTCTTCGAGGGGGTGGGCGCCTACCTGTCCGGGCAGCTGGACGATGCCGGGCTCAAGACCCTGGAGGACGTGGCCTGCCCGGGGTGCGGTTCCTGTTCGGGCATGTATACCGCCAACTCCATGAACTGCCTGATGGAGGCGCTGGGCCTGGCCCTCCCCGGCAACGGCACGGCGCTCGCCGATTCCGAGGAGCGGCGGGAACTGGCCCGGGAGGCGGGCCGGCGGATCATCGACCTGGTGAGGGCCGACCTGAAGCCGCGGGACATCGTCACGACGGCGGCCCTCGACAACGCCTTCGCCCTGGACATGGCCCTGGGGGGATCCACCAACACGGTGTTGCACACGCTGGCCCTGGCGAACGAGGGGCAAATCGATTACCCCCTGGAGCGGATCAACCGGGTGGCCGAGCGGGTGCCCCACCTGTGCAAGGTCAGCCCGGCCTCCACGGTGCACCTCGAGGATGTCCATGCCGCGGGCGGGGTGACGGCGATCCTGCACGAACTGGCCCGGCGCCCCGGGATCCTGCACCTGGACGCCCGGACCGTGACCATGCAGGCGCTGGGCGAGAACATCTCCCGGGGACGGATCGCCAATCCCGAGGTGATCAGGCCCCTGGCGAACCCTTACAGCGCCAAGGGCGGCCTGGCGGTGCTCTTCGGCAACCTGGCCCCCCTGGGGGCGGTGCTGAAGACCGGCGCGGTGGAGCCCGGGATCACCCGGCACGAGGGGCCGGCGGTGATCTTCGAATCCCAGGATGAGGCCCTGGAGGGCATCGCCGCCGGCCGGGTGAAACCCGGTGACGTGGTGGTGATCCGCTACGAGGGTCCCCGCGGGGGGCCGGGGATGCCGGAGATGCTCTCTCCCACTTCGTCCATCGTCGGCATGGGCCTGGGCAACAGCGTCGCCCTGATCACCGACGGCCGCTTCTCCGGCGGGACCCGGGGGATCTGCCTGGGCCACATCTCCCCCGAAGCGGCCGACGGCGGCCCCATCGCCCTGCTGCGCCCCGGCGACCGGGTGGTGATTGACATTGTGGAACGGCGGTTGGACGTCGATCTGCCGGAGGCGGAACTGGCGCGCCGGCGCACCGAGTGGACGCCTCCGCCGCTCAAAGTGAAGGGCGGCTGGCTGGAGAGGTACGCCAAGCAGGTAACATCGGCCAACACCGGGGCTGTTTTGAAGTCCTGAACCATCGAGGGGCTTGACCAGGCAGCCGCGGCGTGGGATCATGAGCCTTAGAGTACCCCGTAGGGTATGGAGGCGTGGTCCCGTGAAAAAGGCGCTGTTCGCTCTGCTGTCCGTTCCGCTGCTGAAAAGCGGCGGCTACCGCAACGTCACCCCTGATAGGGTGCAGAACAGGGAGAACCTGGTGACCGGGGGTTTACTGGCCTGGAAAGGCTCCCTGGTAAGGTAATGGTAGTGGGTGTACAGGAGTCCGTATCCTACCTGGTGGCTTTCGGAGCGGGGCTGGCCTCGTTTCTCTCGCCCTGCGTGCTGCCCCTGATCCCGGTGTACGTAAGTTACCTGAGCGGCAGTTCCCTCGAAGACCTGTCCCGCGCGGGCCGAAACAAGGGCCTGGGCAGGGTCCGGGTGAACGCCCTCAGCTTTGTCCTAGGCTTCTCGGC
>JAJYMS010000156.1 GCA_021786825.1 Bacillota bacterium
GTGCACTCCCTGCTGGAGTTCGTCGACGGGTCGGTCAAGGCGCAACTGGGTTCCCCCGACATGCACCTGCCGATCCAACTGGCCTTGACGCACCCCCGCCGGGTGCCGGTGTCCTTCGCGCGCCTGGACCTTGTGCAGGCGGGGACGCTGCAGTTCGAGCCTCCCGACGCGGAGGCCTTCCCTTGCTTGCGGCAGGCGGTGGCGGCTGCTAAAATAGGGGGAACTGCTCCGGCGGTGCTGAACGCCGCCAACGAGGTGGCGGTCGGGGAGTTCCTGGCGGGCCGGGCGGGTTTCATGGACATTCCCCGCACGGTCGAGACGGTGCTGGGCCGGCATTCACCGGCCGCGCCGCGGGCGGTCGCCGACGTCCTGCAAGCCGATGCCTGGGCCCGCGAGGAGGCCCGGGGCATCCTCGAGACCACGAGGAGGTAAGCGGTTGAACCTGGTTTTCGCGGTCCTGGTCCTGGGGATCCTGATCATGTTCCACGAGCTTGGTCACTTCCTGGCGGCCAAGGCGGTGGGGGTACGGGTGTACGAGTTTGCCATCGGTTTCGGACCCAAGCTCTTTTCCTGGCGCCGGGGGGAAACCGATTACAGCGTGCGGCTCTTGCTGCTGTTGGGCGGGTTCACCCGGATGGCCGGGATGGAACCCGGGGAAGAGGGCAGCCACGACCCCTTGGACGAAGGCCGCAAATTCAACCGAAAGTCGGTCGGGCAGCGCAGCCTGGTGATTCTGGCCGGCCCGCTGCTCAACTACGTCATCGCCATGTTGCTCTTCTTTCTGGTCTTTGCCGCCGTCGGCCTGCACGAGCGGGTCGGGGATCAGGCGGTGGTCTGGCGGGTCCAGCCCGGCCAGCCCGCCGCCCTGGCCGGGATCGAGCCGGGCGACCGCGTTCTCTCGGTCAACGGCGAGTCCGTCCCGGATTGGGACACCATGGTGGGTCTGGTCCAGGGGAGCCTTGGAAAGCCGCTGGAGATCGCCGTCCAGCGCGACGGGCGGACCCTCAACTTCCGCGTGACGCCCGCGCCCAACCGCCTCGATCCGCGCCTGGGGATGATCGGAATCGAGGCGCAGCTCAGAGTGGTGCGCTTCTCCGTGCCGGAGGCGGCCAAGATGGCCATTTCCCAGACGGTGGTGATGTCGGGGGCCTGGTTCAGCTCCATCGCCCTGATGATCCAGCGCAAGGTGAGCGCTGACCTGGTGGGACCGGTGGGGATCGTGAGGATGGTGGCGCAGGCCACCGCGGTGGGACCGGCCCAGCTCCTCTCGCTGGCCGGGGCGCTTTCGGTGACCCTGGGGATCATCAACCTGTTGCCCTTTCCGGCCTTGGACGGGGGGCGGCTGGTCTTTCTGCTGATCGAGCGCCTGCGGGGCCGGCCGCTGGATCCGATCCGGGAGAACTTCATTCATTTCATCGGCTTCGCGCTGCTGATGCTGCTGGCGTTGCTGATCACCTTCCACGACATTCAGCGGCTGGTCGCCTAGGAGGCAGCATGCCGAGCGAGGGGTCGTTGCGCAGGAAGACCCGCCCGGTGCGGGTGGGCGACACAGGGATCGGCGGCGACCACCCCGTCACCGTCCAGAGCATGACCAAGACCGACACCCGGGATACCCGGGCCACGGTGGAGGAGATCGCCCGGCTGGCCGGGGCGGGGTGCCAGATCGTGCGCGTGGCGGTGCCCGACCGGGAGGCCGCCCAGGGGCTGGCCGAAATCGTCAGGCGGGCGCCGGTTCCGGTGGTGGCCGACATCCATTTCGATTACCGCCTGGCCCTGCTGGCGTTGCAGGGGGGCGTTTCGAAGCTGCGGCTTAATCCCGGCAACATCGGCGGGCCGGGGCGCGTGCGGGCGGTGGTGCAGGCGGCCCGCGAACGCGGGGTGCCGATCCGCATCGGGGTGAACGCGGGGTCGCTGGAAAAGGAACTCCTGGCCGAGTATGGCTACCCCACCGCCGAGGCGATGGTGAAGAGCTCCCTGGGGCACGTCCGCCTGTTGGAGGACCTCGACTTCCGGGACATCGTCATCTCGCTGAAGGCCTCCGACGTCCGGCTCACGGTGGAGGCCTACCGCCTGCTGGCCGAACGGGTCGAATACCCGCTGCACCTGGGAATCACCGAGGCGGGTACCAGTTTCGCGGGCACCGTCAAGTCGGCGGTGGGGATCGGCGCCCTGCTGCTGGACGGGATCGGTGACACGATCAGGGTTTCCCTCACCGCGCCGTCCGAGGAGGAGGTGCGGGTTGGACACGAAATTCTGAAGTCCCTGGGCCTCTCCTCGCGGGGCCCGGTGATCGTCTCCTGCCCGACCTGCGGCCGCTGCGAGATCGACCTGATTCCCATCGCCCGGGCGGTGGAGGCGCGGCTGGCCCGCCTTTCCCCGCCACCGGGCCAGCGCCCGCTGCACCTTGCGGTGATGGGCTGCGCGGTAAACGGCCCCGGCGAGGCCCGGGGGGCCGACCTGGCGCTGGCCGGCGGGAGGGGCCAGGGACTCCTCTACCGCGACGGCAAGCTGTTGCGTCGGGTGAAGGAAGACGAGATGGTCGATGCCTTGTGCGAGGAGGCGGAGCGGCTGGGCGCGGAGCGCTGGCCCGGGAAGGGGCCGCGCTGAGGGCGGGTGGAACGCCGGCCTTTTTCTTTCCTTATTGCCTGCGGCGGCCTCGGGTGATAGAATGTCCGCAACGGCGAAATGCTGCCCATAGGTGACGGACAGGGGTGAGGAGAATGGCCGGGGATGCTGGGGGCTACTACCTGGTTAAGGGGGAGGCCCTGCCGACGGTGCTCAAGCGGACCCTGGAGGCGAAGGAACTCCTGCGCACCGGGCGGTGCCGGACGGTGCGCGAAGCGGTCCAGCAGGTGGGTCTATCGCGGAGCGCCTTCTACAAGTACCGGCACGGTGTGGAGGTGCTGGAGGAGGACCGCGGTTTGCGGGCGGTTACCCTCTCGCTGCTCCTCTCGCACCATTCGGGGGTACTCTCGCGCGTGCTCGGGGCGATCGCCTCGGCCCGCGGTAACGTCCGGACGATCAACCAGAACCAGCCGGCTTCAGGCGTGGCGCCGGTCACGGTGACCTTCGAGTCCAACGCCCTGGACCGGTCCCTGGAGTCGCTGCTGGAGGAAATCCGGCAACTCGACGGGGTGGTCAAGGTGGAGATGGTGGGCGAGGGAGCGGAGGTAGGGAATTGAGCCATCGGGGAGTAATCGAACGCTATCGCGAGTTCTTGCCGGTATCACCCGGGGAGGAGGTGGTGACCCTCCACGAGGCAGAAACCCCCCTGGTGCCCGCGCCCCGGTTGGGCGCGGAGGCCGGCGTGAACCTCTTTCTCAAGCTGGAGGGCTGCAATCCGACGGGGTCCTTCAAGGACCGGGGCATGACCCTGGCGGTCACCAAGGCCCGGAGCGGGGGGGCGAAGGCGATCATCTGCGCCTCCACCGGCAACACCTCGGCCTCGGCCGCCGCTTACGGGGCCCGGGCGGGGTTGCGAACCTTTGTGGTCATCCCGTCCGGGAAGATCGCCCTGGGCAAGCTGGCCCAGGCCCTGGTACACGGGGCCAAGGTCATCAGCATCGACGGAAACTTCGACCAGGGGCTGGCCCTGGTGCGCCAGATCGCGGCGGCCCACCCGGCGGTCGCCCTGGTGAACTCCGTCAACCCCTATCGCCTGGAGGGCCAGACCACGGCCGCCTACGAGGTCTGCGACAGCCTGGGCAGCCCTCCCGACTACCTGGCCATCCCGGTGGGGAACGCGGGCAACATCAGCGCCTACTGGCGGGGGTTCGGGCGCTACCGCAACGCGGGGCGGACGAGCGCCGTGCCGGTGATGCTCGGCTTTCAGGCGGCCGGCGCGGCGCCACTGGTATCGGGGCAGCCGGTGGAACGGCCAGAGACGGTCGCCACCGCCATCCGGATCGGGCGCCCGGCGTCGTGGGACCTGGCGGTGGCGGCGGTGCGCGAATCGGAGGGCTCCTTCACCGCGGTGACGGACGAGGAGATCCTGCGGGCCTACCACCTGCTGGCCACCCGGGAGGGGATCTTCGCCGAACCGGCTTCCGCCGCTTCCGTGGCGGGGCTGCTGAAACTGGCGGCCGCGGGCAAACTGCGGCGGGGCGCCACGGTCGTGGCGGTGCTGACCGGGAACGGCTTGAAGGATCCTGCCCAGGCTACCGCCAACGTCCCCATCCCGGAGACGGTGCCCCCCGAACTGCCCGCCCTGGAGCGGGTGCTGGGGCTGGGCGCTTAGCGTGGTCCGGGTGCGAGTACCCGCAACCTCGGCCAATTTGGGACCCGGGCTGGACGCTCTGGGGCTCGCCGTCGACCTTCACACCACCGTCGAGCTTGACGAGGCGGAAGGCGGGGTGGAGATCGAGTTCAGCGGGCTGGGGCAGGGGGAGGTCTCCCTCGGCGAGGACAACCTGGTCTATCGCTCCGCCCGGCGGATCTGGGAGCTGGTCGGGTACCACCCCCCGGGAATCCGGATGCGGGTCGAAAACCGCATTCCCCTGGCCAGGGGGCTCGGCTCCAGCGCCGCGGCCATCGTCGGCGGGATGGTGGCGGCCAACGCCCTGGCGGCAACCAGGCGTGGCGGCGAGGCGGCCCTTGGCGAGGCGGAACTGTTGGCCGCGGCGGCAGGCGTGGAGGGACATCCCGACAACGTCGCACCGGCCCTGCTGGGCGGGATCATCGTCGCCGTCCAGACGGGGGAGGGAATCAGCTACCTCCGTTTCCTGCCCCCCGCCCGGATCAGGGTGATCGTGGCCATTCCCGAGTTCCCCCTGGCCACCGAGAAGGCCCGGCAGTGCATTCCCCGCACCGTGCCGGTGGCCGACGCGGTCTTCAACCTCGGACGCAGCGCGCTGCTGGTCGGCGCCCTGATGCAGGGGCGGTGGGACCTGCTCGGCCACGCCTGCGAGGACCGCCTGCACCAGCCCTACCGGGCGAACCTGGTGCCCGGGCTGGAGGACGTCATCGCCGCGGCGCTGGAGGCGGGGGCTAGGGGAGCCGTCCTCTCGGGCGCGGGACCCTCGGTGCTGGCCATCGTCGAGGAGGGGGCGCCGTCAGCGGCCCCGGCGGTGGCCCGGGCGATGTCCGAGGCCTTCTTGGACGCGGGGGTTGATTGCCGCACCTTGGTGGCGGGGCTCGCCGAGCAGGGCGCCACGCTGGAGGGGTGAGCCCTGGGATGGAAAAATTGACACCGACGGCGGCGGTTTGGTATACTTACCGTGCCGAATGGCCTTTCGCCTGATTCTGCAGGCCGGGGGGCTCTTTTTGTAGGTTTGCGACGGTTTGTCCAAGGGGGATGGGGATGGGCGGCAGCGGCAAGGAATTCGTGCGGGAGATCACTCCCCAGGGGGAGGACTTCTCGCGCTGGTACACCGACGTCATCCGGAAGGCGGACCTGGCCGACTACGCGCCGGTGCGGGGGTGCATCGTCTTCAAGCCGGACGGCTACGCGCTCTGGGAGAAGGTGCAGGAGGGGCTGGACCGGCGGTTCAAGGCCACCGGTCACCGCAACGCCTACTTCCCGTTGTTCATCCCCGAGAGCCTGCTGAAAAAGGAAGCGGAGCACGTAGAGGGCTTCAACCCGGAACTGCCTTGGGTGACCGAGGCGGGCGGGGAGAAGCTGGAGGAGCGGCTGGCCGTGCGGCCCACCTCGGAAACCATCATCGGCGAGATGTACCACCGCTGGATTCAGACGTACCGCGACCTGCCCGTACTGCTGAACCAGTGGGCCAACGTCGTCCGCTGGGAGAAGAAGACCAAGCCCTTCTTGCGGACCACCGAGTTCCTCTGGCAGGAGGGGCACACCGCCCACCGCACCGAGGCGGAAGCCCGGGAAGAGGTGCGCCGGATGCTGGACGTCTACCGCGACTTCGTGGAGACCGACCTGGCCATCCCCGTCATTCCCGGCCGCAAGACCGACACGGAGAAATTCGCCGGGGCGGTCGAGACGTACTCCGTCGAGGCCCTGATGAAGGACGGACTGGCGTTGCAGGCCGGAACGTCCCACTTTCTGGGGCGGAACTTCGCGCGGGTCTTTGACATCCAGTTCCTGGACGAGGACAACCAGCGCAAGCTGGTCTGGACCACTTCCTGGGGCATGTCCACCCGGGTCATCGGGGCGACCATCATGGTGCACGGTGATGACCGGGGGTTGGCGCTGCCCCCCAAGGTGGCCCCCACCCAGGTGGTGATCGTCCCGATCGCCCCCCAAAAGGAGCGGGAGGCCGTGCTGGCGCGGGCTCGCGAGTTGCACTCGGCCCTCCGGGGGAACCTGAGGGTGGTGCTGGACGACCGCGAGGAGTACACACCGGGGTGGAAGTATAACGAGTGGGAGATGCGCGGAGTGCCGCTGCGGGTTGAACTCGGCCCCCGCGACCTGAAGCAGAACCAGGTGGTGCTCGCCCGCCGGGACTCGGGCGAAAAGCAGGCGGTCCCCCAGGCAACCCTGGCCGCCCGGATCACCGAACTCCTGGCAGACATTCAGGCCGACATGTTCCAGCGGGCCAAGGAGTTTATGGCCGGACACACGGCCGCCGCCGGGAGCCTCGGGCAGTTGGAGGAGATCATCGCCACCCGCCGCGGTTTCGTGCGGGCCGGCTGGTGCGGGGAGGCCGGCTGTGAGGCGGCGGTGAAGGAGCGGACGGGGGCGACGATCCGCAACATCCCCTTCGAGCAGCCGGACGATCCCGGTCCCTGCGTCCACTGCGGCGGGAAGGCTGTGCACCAGGTCTACTTCGCGCGCGCTTACTGAACGCCACGCTGTCGGGGGGCAGGAAATTCCAGGGTCGGCGGGAATACCTATGGTAGGGGTGACATCCCGGCCAGAGTGCAAAACCCGCTGGAGGTAAGCGTGAAGGTTGCGGCGGTAATCCCGGCTTTCAACGAGGAAGAGACCATCGGACCGGTGCTCGACACGGTGACCTCCCTGAAGGACATCGCGGAGATCATCGTGGTCAACGACGGCTCCACGGACCGCACCGGAGAGGTCGCCCGCCGGCATGGCGCCCGGGTTCACGACCTGCTCACCAACCAAGGGAAGGGCGCCGCGATGCAGGCGGGGGCGGACTCGACCCAGGCGGACGTGATTCTGTTCCTGGATGCCGACCTGATCGGCCTTTCCGCTCACCACGTGCGCACCTTGCTGCGCCCTGTGGTCGACGGCGAGGCCGATATGAGTATCGGGGTGTTCGAGGGCGGGCGCGTCGCCACCGACCTGGCCCAGGTCGTGGCGCCTTACCTTTCCGGCCAGCGGGCGGTTCGGCGGGCGCTGCTGTCGGCGATTTCGGACCTGGAGGTCTCCCGCTTTGGCGTCGAAATTGCCCTCACGCGGTATGCCAAGCGAACCGGCAGCCGGGTCGTGGAGGTCGAGTTATCCGACCTGACCCACCGCATGAAAGAGGAGAAGCTCGGGCTGGTGCGGGGATTCGCGGCCCGGATGAGGATGTACTGGGAGATCGTCAAGTACGCCGGCCGGAGGTAGACGCCCGGGGAGTGAGCTGCGGCGGTATGGGGACGGTTCTGGTGATCAAACCTGACCCGGAAGGTTTCGAGGCCCGGGTCCTGGCGACGGGGCTGCCGGCGGAATTGGCCGGGGCCCTGCGCGAGGGGAAAGTGATGCGGGCGGAGGTGGACCTGGCAAGTCGGACCTGCCAGGTTCTTTTCGAGGCTCCCGCCGCCTGGGGACCGGAGGAGTGCGCGGCGGTGGAGGAGCGGCTCTCCGGATTGCTGCCGGCCGGCTTCCGAGTGCGGTTCTCGGTGCAGGTGTCGGTCCGGAGCTTCCTACAGACGCTGGAGGACCCCGCCGAGGCGGCCCGCATCCGGGAGGGGCAGGAGCGTGACGAGGCCGAGCACATCGCTAACCTGTT
>JAJYMS010000179.1 GCA_021786825.1 Bacillota bacterium
AGTTGATCCGACGACGGTAAAGAAAAGGGGGGCTGAACTGCCCGACATTGTTTCCCTGACCATGCACGAACTCTTTCCCGACATGCCCAAGGTCATCTTCCCGGGCGAAGGCGGCGTGGAGGCAATCTCCCAGGCAACCCGCACCGCCCTGGCCAAGGTGGACATGAGCCTGATCAAAGCGGGGGATTCGGTCAACATCCTGGCCTCCCATCACGGTTTCACGCTCCTGGGGGGCGAACCGTACGCCCAGATGTTGAAGACCATCCGGGACGTCGTCGAGGAACGGACCGGTACCGCGAACATCCGCCTGCGGGCGGGCGTGGGTCTGCGCTTCCGGGAGACCGAGGAGTACATCAAGCGCTACGGCCTGGATACGCATTTCCGGCGCAAGGCGCGCGGCATCGCCCCCATCGACCAGGGGATCCCCATCGAAACGGAAGTCGGCACGCTCTACGGCATCGCCGCCGCCTACGACGCCGATTGGATCATTCACACCCACAACAGCGATGTGCGCGAGGTGCACTTTCACCGCCAGGTGGACCGGGCCGTGAAGCCCTTCGGCATGTCCTACGCCCGGATTGAAACGCGTTCGACCTATCACCAGAACCTGGGCCCGCGGGCGGCCAACTTCGTGGCCCGGGCCATCTTCGACTCTCCCTTCGTCCAGCAGAAGTTTGCCTTTACCGCCTTCCTCATCGTCTCCCCGGCGGGCATCGTGACCGTGGATGCGGACAACGACCTTTACGCCCTGAACGACCGGGTGATGGCGGCGGGAATGAAGTACTACGGCAAGATCATGACCCTCCTGGGGAAGATCGATGAATGCGTCGCCGTGTTGGACTTTTTCGGCCCCGTTCCCTACGTGTTCTCAGCCGGGGTGGTCTTTGCCAACTTCGTGGGCGCCAACGAAGACCTTTACGACCTGGAGAAAAACGCCCTGCCCGGCTACACGTGGTACACGGAGGCCTTCCACGGCCGGGCCGGCCGCCCGCTGGTGAAGGAAATCCATCCTGTCAACCCGGCCATCAAGATGGTGGTGCAGAACTACGCCTGGATCGGCTACCCCTGCGCCTTTTTCACCGAACACCTGCCGACGGTGGTGGTCGGGGAGGAACAGGCCGAACTCTTCCGGCGTGACCCGCAAAACAGCACCTACATGGACCATGCCGTGGTGGCCGACAGCCTCGACCACGCCATGAATTTCGCCCGGGGCTTGGCCCGCACCGACAAGATCATCGTCTTTGACGGCGCCGTGGGGGGCCTCAACGTTAGCCGGCCGCTGGCCGAGGAGCTGTTGGCCCAGGCCCCGGCGGTGATCAAAGAGGTGGATGAAGAACTGATGCCCAAATGGCTCCGACAGCGCGGGATGGATCCGAGCCGGTTGGAACCCCTCTTGGCTGGTTACGCCTCCTGAGGCCGGCGTCGGGAAAGGGGGAAAGGGTTTGCAGCCAAAAATCCGGGCAGCCATTCTGGGCTCCGGCAATATCGGCACCGACCTGATGTTCAAGCTCAGCAAGCGCGGCAAGCGTTTGGAAATCGGACTCCTGGCCGGCATCGACCCCGCCTCTGAGGGGCTGGCCCGCGCGGGTCAGTTGGGCATTCCCGCTTCCTCCCGGGGCATCGAAGCCGTGCTGGAAGATGCCAGCCTGGAGATCGTCTTTGATGCTACCACGGCGCAAGCCCATCTGGCTCACGCCCCGCGGCTGCGGGCGGCCGGCCGGATGGCGGTGGACTTGACGCCAGCGGCGGTAGGTCCCTACGTCGTGCCCGCCATTGACATCGACCTGAAAACCATGGATGAACCAAACATCAACATGGTCACCTGCGGAGGTCAGGCCACCGTGCCGATCGTCTGGGCGGTGGGGCAGGAAACGCCGGTGGAATACGCTGAGGTGGTCGCCACCATCGCCAGCCGGAGCGCCGGGCCGGGCACGCGGGCAAACATCGACGAATTTACCGTTACCACCGCGAAGGCCCTCGAACGGGTCGGCGGAGCCCGGCGCGCCAAGGCGATCATCATCTTGAACCCGGCCGAGCCGCCCATCATCAACCGGGACGCCGTCTACATCAGGACCGCCGCGGAGATCGAGCCGGAGCGCCAGGGCCGGATCATCGCCTCCATCGACAAAATGGTCCGGACCATCCAGTCTTACGTCCCCGGTTACGCCCTCCGCTATCCCCCCGTCTTCGGCGACCGCCAGGTGACCGTGATGTTGGAGGTGCGCGGCGCCGGCGATTTCCTCCCCGAATACGCCGGAAACCTGGACATCATGACCTCCGCGGCCATGGCGGCCGGCGAGGCCGTGGCCAGGCGGAAGTCGGGGTCAGGAACGGAGGGGGATTGAGGATGCCTAGGCAGCGGCGGATTCGAATTATTGACACCACCCTGAGGGACGGCAGCCACGCGGTGGCCCACCGGTTTACCGCGGCCCAGGTCCGGGATCTCGCCGGAGCCCTGCAGGCAGCCCGGCTGGACACCGTGGAAGTGAGCCACGGCGACGGCCTGGGTGGCTCCTCAATCCAGTACGGCTTGGCCGCGACCTCCGACGCCGAGGCTCTGCAAGCCGCCGCCTCGGCCTTGACCACCACGAAGTTGGCCGTGCTGCTCCTGCCCGGAATCGGGGTACGGGAGGACCTGGAGCTGGCCCACGGGCTGGGGGCCCGGGTGGCGCGCATCGCCACCCACGTGACCGAGGCGGACATCTCAGCCCAGCACATGGGCCTGGCCCGGCAACTGGGCATGGAGGTCATCGGCTTCCTGATGCTCTCCCACATGGTGGACGCGGCCAAAGTTCTGGAGCAGGCCAAACAGATGGAATCCTACGGGGCGTCCACGGTTTACGTCGTGGACTCGGCGGGAGCCATGCTGCCCGACGACGTGCGGCGAAAGGTGTCCCTGCTGCGGGGGCGTTTGCGCGTGGCGGTGGGCTTTCACGGCCACAACAACCTGGGCCTCGCCGTGGGCAACACCGTGGCGGCCGTCGAGGAGGGAGCCGACGTCGTGGACGGCACCCTGGGCGGCCTGGGCGCGGGGGCGGGGAACGCGCCCACCGAGGTTCTCGCGGCGGTGTTTGACCGCCTCGGTTACCAGACCGGGGTCAATCTGTACACGGTCATGGATGTGGCTGAAAACCAGGTCCGGCCGATCATGACCTATCCGCCGGTGATCAACCGGGCGAGCCTTTCCCTGGGGTACGCGGGCGTCTACTCCAGCTTTCTCCTGCACACCTACCGCGCCGCCGAGCGCTTCGGCGTCGACCCACGGGACATCCTGCTGGAGCTGGGGCGGCGCCGGGTGGTCGGCGGACAGGAGGACATGATCGTGGATGTTGCTCTCGAATTGAGCCGGCCCCGCGCGGCCGGGGGAGGGGACCGTGGGATCTGACGGGACGCCGGTTCCGGCTCGCGATACTCTCCGGGACGAGCTCTTTGCCGCCATCCGCACCTTTCAGGTTACGGCGGCCATCTCCTTTCAGCAGGCGGGCGTCGTAGCCGGCATGGACCGGGCCAAGGCCGAGGCGATGCGACTCGGGTTGGAGATGACCGCTTACGCCCGTGATGGGCAGGCAGTCGGGGAAAAGGAAGTGGTGGCCCGTCTGGTAGGCGGGCCAGCCCAGGTCACCGCCGCCGAGGAGGTTCTCCTGGGCGTTCTGGCCAAGACCTCCGGCATTGCCACGGCCAGCCGGCGGATGGCCGAAAGAGCCGGCGACCGGATCCGGGTGGTTTCCGGGGCCTGGAAGAAGATGCCCCTGGCCATCAAGGATCAGGTGCGGGAGGCCATCGCCGCCGGCGGCGCGGCGGTCCGGATCCTGGACGAACCCTTCCTTTACCTGGACAAGAACCATGTCCGGATTTTCGGCGGCGTCGCCGAAACACTGGCGGGTGTGCAGGGCGTCGCTTCTGAGCGCGTCCGGGTCGTGCAGTTGCGCGGCCAAATCCGCCCCATCCGGGCGGAGGCCGAAGAAGCCGTCGGGGGTGGCGCCGGGGTTTTGATGGTGGACACCGGCCGGGTGGAAGACCTGCAAGCGGTCTTGGCTTATCTCACCAGTACCGGCCGGCGGGCATCGGTCAAGGTGGCCTTCGCCGGCGGGGTTACCCTGGCGGACCTTCCGACGCTGGTGGACCAGGGCCTGGATATCGTGGATGTGGGAGCCGCGATTGTCGATGCTCCGCTGTTGGAGGTGCGGCTCGACGTGGAGGCGGTCCGGGGGAGGTAGGACGGTTTGGAACTCAACCTTTTGCAAAAGACCGAACTCTGGGTTGAGGGGTTGAAACTGAGCGAGGCCAACCTGACGGCGGTGGCGCGGGCGGTGGCTGACGTCCTGCGGATACCGCCCCGGGAGGTCCTGGTGGTGGACGTCCGGGATGAACACATCGTCCTCGACATCCTGCGCCCCGCGGTCCAGGCGGAGCAGATTATCGGCAAGAAAGGGGAACTGCTGGCGGAGTTGTCACGGGTGCCGGGGGTTACCCTGGGTCCGGCGGCGGACGTCCATTCCGACGGAGTCCTGGGCATGATCGCCCTGGAGGTTGAACTGAAGGAACCGGTGCTGCGGCGATTGGCGGCCACCGCCGCGGAAGTTCGCCGGCGGGTGGCGCGCCGGGCGATGGTCTTTCCTTCCGGGTTTGAAATTCAGCGCGGGATGATCCAGGATACCAACACGCCCTTCCTGATAGGGGAGTTAACCCAGCTGGGGTACCAAGCCAAGGCGGGCCCCGTCCTGCCCGACGACGAGGTGGCGGTGGCCAGCACCCTCGCCGCGGCGGCCGACCAGGGTTACGGGCTGGTCATCACCACCGGCGGGGTAGGGGCCGAGGACAAGGACCGCACCATCGAAGGAATCCTGCGCCTGGATCCCCGGGCGCAAACTCCCTGGATCGTCAAGTACCACCAGGGCCAGGGGCGCCACGTCAAAGCCGGGGTGCGCATCGCGGTGGGACAGGTGGGCCTTTGCACCCTGGTCGCTCTGCCGGGCCCCAACGATGAGGTGCGCCTGGCCATGTCCGCCCTCGCCCGGGAACTGCTTGGCGACGGTGGCGGAGAGGAAATGCCCTTGCCGGACCGGGAAGGGCTGGCCGGGTCAATTGCGGCGGTTTTGCGCGAGAGGATACGGCGTCCGGCCCCTGGCCACCCGATGGGAACTTAGGAGGTGACGGATTTGAGCGAAGGGAATGCCCGGCCCAGCGTGCCGGCTCTGGCGGAAGAACTCCTGGCCGCGGCGGAATCCGCGCGGCCGGTGGAACAACTTACGGCCCGCTTCCCGGGCCTGACTCTGGCCGAGGCCTACCAGATCCAACTGGCGCTGATCGGCCGGCGGCTGGCGGGGGGACGCCGGACGGTGGGCAAGAAAATCGGCCTCACCAGCCTGGCGATGCAGGGACTTTTGGGGGTGCGGGAGCCCGATTACGGATACCTGCTGGACGACATGGTCATTCCCGAGGGGCAGCCTATCGTCACGGCTCGACTGATTGCTCCCAAGGCCGAGGGGGAGGTAGCCTTTCTCCTGGGGCGCGACCTGGCCGGCCCGGGGGTTACCGCCGCCGAGGTGCTGCGGGCCACGGAAGCCGTCATGCCGGCGATCGAGGTGGTGGATAGTCGCGTCCGCGACTGGAAGATCAAAATCCAGGATACGGTGGCCGATAACGCGTCCAGTGCCTGCCTGGTCCTGGGCGGCATGCTCACGCCGGTGGCGGCGCTGGATTTGCGCTACGTCGGAATGGTGCTGGAGAAAAACGGCGAGGTGGTTAACACCGGTGCCGGCGCAGCCGTTTTGGGCAATCCCGTCACCGCCGTGGCGTGGTTGGCCAACAAGCTGGCGGAATACGGCGAGGCGCTCAAGGCCGGGGAGGTGGTGCTTTCGGGGGCCGTGACCGCCGCGCCGCCGGTGGTTGCCGGGGACGTGATCCGGGTGACCTTCGACCGGCTGGGAACGGTGACGGCCCGGTTCGCCTAGCCCCGGGGCTGGGCGCTTGACACCCCCGAACTGGTGTTCTATAATCAGGGTTACCCGAACACCTGTTTGAGGTGAGGAAAGTGCCGCGCCTGGTTCTACACCTGCTGGTTTACGGCCTCTACGCCGCCGCCGAGGCGAGCGGCCGGCCTGTCCCGGACCCGGCGCCGCGGTTGGTGCACGAGGCGGGGAAGGTGGTCGACATGTCCCTCGCGGCTGCCCGGGAAGGCGTTGTCCCCGGCCAGCGGTTGCGCCAGGCGGAGCATCACTGCCCCGGAATCGAGCGCGTTGAAATGGAAGAGGCGAACTGCCGGGATAGGGTTCGGGCTTTCCGCGAGCTTGTCGCCGCCGTGAGCCCCCGGGTGGAGCCCCTGGGGAACCGGGAGGTCCTGGCCGACCTTACGGGGGTCCCCACCCCGGCCAAGGTGGCGCGGCAACTGGCGGTGAAGCTGGCGGAGCGGCCCGGGCTGTTGGTTGCGGCCGGATTGGGCAACTCCCGCCTGGTGGCCAGGGTCGCGGGCCGGCAGGCGGGGGATGCCTTGCTGACCCATTGGCAACGCAAGAGGAACTCCCTCCCCGCCCTCGAGCCCCGGCTGCTCGGGGATCGGGCCGCCCTGGCGTCGGTTGTGCCGGGGCAGGAGGCTGCCTATTTGGCCCCCCTGGACCTGGGGCAGTTGTGGACCCTGCCGCCGGAACTGATCGCTTCCCTGGCCCACCTGGGCTTTGCGCGCATCGGGGAGCTGGCCCGGGTGCCGGAAACCCAGCTATTCCGCCGCTTCGGCCCGCTGGGTTCACTGGCGGCCCGCTCCGCCCGGGGGATTGATCCCCAACCGGTGGCGGCTCTTTACCCGCCGGTGGAGGTCGTGGAGCGCCTGGCCTTCGAGGCCGGAGTGGAGCCTGGATCAGCGCTGGAAGGGGTAGTAGGGGTTTTGGCCCGTTCGGCGGGGCACCGCCTGGAGGCGGCCGGTCTGGGCACGTTGGAGGTACGGCTGCGCCTGGAGGCTGTCGCGGCAGGGCAGCGGGCAAATCCCTCGCGCCGGCGGAGTTTTTCCCGGCCGCAGGGCGGACCCTCCGCCTTGGAACCCGCCCTGCGCCATCTCCTCGGAGAGGCGGTTGAGGAACTGGCCGGGACCTTCTCCGCGACTTGCCTGGTGGAGGCGGTGGTGGCCGAGTTCACGGAGTTAAGGCCGGTGTCGCTGGAGCAACTCAGCTTTTTAGCTGAGGGGTCATCAACCGCGGCGGCGACGGAAGGGAGAGGGGCTCGGCTGGATCAGGTGCTGGCGGCCCTGGGGCGGCGTTACCCCAAGGCGGCGCTGCGCTTGGGACGCGACTTGCCGGTCAGCCGGCGGGAAGGGATGCTGCGTTACTTTGACCCCCTTCGCCGGTCGCATTGAAACGAGGGTTATGAAGGGTCGAAGTTATGCAGCGGAAGGGAGTGCTGCTGGTGCTTAAAGAGGAGCTTGCAAACCGGGTCAGGCGCGCCCAGGTGGCTGTCCAGGAAGCCGGCCTCGACATGCTGTTCATGGTGGGGCGGGAGAACCTCATCTATTTTGTCGGCAGCACCCAGATGGAGTGCATGGCGTTGGTAATCCCCCGGGAAGGGGAAGGCTGCTTGACCGAGTACCCCCGGGACCTGGTTGTCCAACCGTGAACCGCCGTGTCAGGGTGGCTGTTGCGCCTGACCTGCGACCCCGCGGCTTCTGGTGGGGGCGGAAGTGGCTGGCGGTCAGCGAGGTCATGGAGGATTGGCGGGACACGGGGCAATGGTGGGAAGGCGAGGCGGAGAAGCATTTCTACCGGGTCGCCGCGGGGTGTGGCGTGTACGAGCTTTGCTTCGTCCCTCAG
>JAJYMS010000263.1 GCA_021786825.1 Bacillota bacterium
CGGTGAATGCCGGCCCAAAACCGCCTCGACGGTGCGGGGGATGTCCATGAAACCCGCCCGTCCCGCCAGGAACTCCCCGACCGCCACCTCGTTGGCGGCGTTCAGCACCGCCGGAGCAGTTCCCCCTATTTTAGCAGCCGCTACCGCCTGCCGCAAGCAAGGGAAGGCCTCCGCGTCGGGAGGCTCGAACTGCAGCGTCCGCGCCTGCAAGAGGTCCAGGTGCGCGAAGGACACCGGCACCCGGCGGGGGTGCGTCAAGGCCAGTTGGATCGGCAGGTGCATGTCGGGGGGACCCAGTTGGGCCTTGACCGACCCGTCGACGAACTCCACCAGGGAGTGCACGATGCTCTGGGGATGGATCACCACGTCGATCCTCTCCACTGGCACCCCGAACAGCCATTGGGCCTCGATGATCTCCAGGCCCTTGTTCATCAGCGTGGCGGAGTCGATGGTGATCTTGGGACCCATGGTCCAGCGCGGGTGGCGGAGGGCCTCACGCACCGTCACCGCTTCGAGGTCCCCGGCGGTTCGTCCCCGGAAAGGCCCGCCCGAAGCGGTGAGGATCAGCCGCCGCACGGAGGAGGGGTCCTCCCCCAGCAGGCACTGGAAAATGGCGGAGTGCTCCGAGTCCACAGGCAGAATGCGGCGCCCCGTCCGGCGAGCCAGGTCAGTGACCAGCGCGCCGCCGGCCACCAGCACCTCCTTGTTCGCCAGAGCCAGGTCTTTCCCTGACTCCAGGGCCGCCATCGCCGCCGGCAAGCCGGCCAGCCCGACGATGGCGGCCAGCACCAGGTCCGCCCCCGGCCGCCGGCAGAGTTCCACCACCCCCTGCGGTCCGGAGAGCACCTCGATATTTAGCCCCGCCAGGCGCTCCCGCAGACCTTTCGCCGCCCGGTCGTCCGCCACCGCCACCGCCGGGGGACGGAACCGCCCGGCCTGCTCGGCCAGCGAATCCACCCGCGAGCCGGCCACCAGGCCGGCGACCTCCACCTCGGGCCGCAGCGCCTCGATCACCTCGAGGGCCTGCGTGCCGATGGAACCGGTGGATCCCAGGACGACTACCCGCCGGCTCACGCGTCGTCCTCCCCGTACCGGAAGATGGGCAACAGGCCCGAGCGCACAAAGGCTTTCAAGAGCACCACGGTGAGCGGCCCGAGGATGACCCCGCCCGCCCCGAAGACCTGCAGCCCGATGTACAGGGCGATCAAGGTGGCCAGCGGATGCACGCCGATCCGGTCGCCGACCAGCTTGGGTTCAACCGCCTGGCGCACGGCCGCCGTGCCGCCGTAGAGGACGGCCACCCAGAGCCCCAGGGCGCGGTCCCCGAAGAGAACATGGTAGGCGATCCACGGCAGGAAGACCAGGCCGGGCCCGAGCACCGGCAACAGATCCAGCAGGCCGGTCAGTACCCCGAGGGAGAAGGCGTAGGGCACCCCGATGAAGTTCAGCCCGATTACGGTGACCAGCCCGGTCAGGATCATCAGCGTCAGTTGGGCCTTGACGAAACCCATCGTAGCGTTGAACACTTCCCCCTTGGCCATCAGGACCCGCGACCGGAAGGCACCCGGCAGCATGGACAGGAGGAAGCGCCCGATGAGGCGCCGGTCCCGGCTGATAAAGAAAGTGGCGACGACGGTGATCACCACCGTCGCGATCACCCCGGGGACCGCCCGCAGGGCCCCCACCGAGGTCGCCGTGGCGCCCACCCAGGCGCTCAGAGACGAGTAGACCGATTGCCAATCGGCCCCAAGAGCCTTCCACACACCGGGATCGATGCGCTGGTAATAGCTGCCCCACCCCGCCTGCGCCCGCTGGATCAACTCCAGTCCCCGGGTGTAGTACTCCGGCAGGCTCTGCACCAACAGCGTCAACTCGAAACGCAGGAAGCTGACCAGGGTGAAGACGCCCAGACCCACCACCCCGGCGGCCAGCAGCAACACCAACCCCACCGCGACCCCCCGCGGCAGTCGCCACCCCTCCAGGGCGTTGACGAAGGGGTCGATCAGGACCGCCAGGAAGAGCGCCAGGGCAAAGGGTAGGAGGTAGGGCAGCAGGTACCTCCAGACGAAGCCCACCACCGCCAGGAAGACCAACAGCCACAGCAGGGAAAGGAGGAAGGAACGCAACCCGGTCACCACCACCGCGCCCACCGCCCGATCAGCAACCATACGGGCACGGCGAAGAAGGCGCTGTCAAAGCGGTCGAGCACGCCTCCGTGCCCCGGCAGCAGGGTGCCCGAGTCCTTGACACCGCAGTAGCGCTTTAATGCCGACTCGTACAGGTCCCCCAGTTGGCCGGTGAGCCCGACGAGCAACCCGGCGGCCGCCAGCCACCCCCACGCGCGGGGCAGGCCCAGCAACGGCCCGCCGATCACGGCCGCGACCATCGCTCCCACCAGGCCCCCCAGGGCCCCTTCGACCGTTTTCTTGGGAGATATCCGCGGCTCCAGCGGCCGGCGGCCCAGAAACCGTCCGGTGAAGTAGGCCAGGGTGTCCGTCGTCCAAATGATCACGAAGACCGCCACCGCCGGCCCCGCCCCGAGGGAGCGGAGCCTGATCATGAAGGATGGCAAGAAGCCGAGGTACAGCACCCCGTGGAGGAAGAAGATCGCCGACAGGAAATTGTATTCGCCCCCCAGCAGCGCTACCACCGCCGTCACGGGCAGGACGAGCGACCAGGAAGCCTCGTTGACCCCCCAGACCAATAGTCCCAGATCCATGACCAAAAGGGCGCCGCCCGCCACCCGAACGCCGGCGTTGCGGAGCATTCCCGAATACTCCCAGACTCCCACCGCCGCTACCGCGCCCCAGAGGGCGAGCCACCACCCGCCGCCCGCCCAGGCGGCGGCAAGGAAGAGCAAGCCGAAGCAGACGCCCGTCAGCACCCGGGTTCGCAGCACCCGTCACCCCCCACCACACCTTCCCTTCCGGGAAGGCAGCTACCGCGCAGAGCCACCCGCGTTCGCCCGGTTCACCCGGGAAAGCCCCCCGAACCGGCGCTCCCGGGACTGGTAGTCCAGCAGCGCCCGAGCCAAGTGCGCCGGCTTGAAGTCCGGCCAGAATACCGGGGTCACCCAGATCTCGGCGTAGGCCACCTGCCACAAGAGGAAGTTCGACAGCCGCTCCTCGCCGCCGGTGCGGATCAGCAGGTCCGGATCGGGCAGGCCGGCGGTATAGAGGTGGTCCGCCACCATTTGCTCGTCGACCTGCTCCGGCCGCAGATCGCCGCGGGCCGCCTTGGCCACCAGCTCCCGGACGGCGTCCACCAGTTCACTCCGCCCCCCGTAGTTCAAGGCCAGGTTGAACACCAGCCCGGTGTTGTGGCTGGTCCTCTCCTCCGCCCGCCGGATCGCCGCCACCTGGTGCGCCGGCAGCTCGCCGATGCGGCCGACGGCCCGGATTCTCACGCCGTTCTTGTGCAGTTCCTCCAATTCGTGGTGCAGGTACTCCACCAGCAACTCCATCAGGGCCTGGATCTCGTCCTGCGGCCGCTTCCAGTTCTCGGTCGAAAAGGCGTAGACGGTCAGCACGCCAACGCCCCACTCGCGGCAGACCCGGACAACCCCCCGCAGGGCCTCCACCCCGGCCCGGTGCCCGGCCATCCGGGGCAACCCGCGCTGGTTTGCCCAGCGGCCGTTTCCGTCCATGATGATCGCCAGGTGGTGGGGCACCTTGCCGCGGGGTTTCGCGATCGGCCGGGCCGAGGTGCGTCCCGACCGGCCGCGGCCCGGCTCCGCCAGGGCCTCCCAGACCCAACCAAGGACACCTCTAACGCTCATGTGCCACCACCAGTTCCACGATCCTCTTGCCCTCGTCAACCCTCACCTGCAGCACCCGCAGCGGCCCCGCCAAGGGTCCCGGCGGCCGCGGCGGCGAGGTCAGCCTGGTGCTGACCTCCGTCCAGCCCATCCGCTCAAGACGCGCCAGGGCATCCTTCAGTTCAAACCCCAGCACGTCCGGAGCCGCGGCCGGACGATCCTCGCCGACACCCATATCGACACGCCGGCTGGCTCGCCGGCTAAACCTCCATGACCTCTTTTTCCTTGGCGGCCAGGGTCTGGTCGACTTCCCTGATATACCGGTCCGTCAACTTCTGAATGTCCGTCTCCGCCCGTTTCTCGTCGTCCTCGGAGATCTTGCCGTCCTTCTTCAGCCGCTTGGTGGCTTCGTTGGCCTCCCGGCGCTCGTTGCGAACGGCCACCCGCGCCTCCTCGGCTTTCTTGTTAAGCTGTTTGACCAATTCCTTGCGGCGTTCCGTCGTCAACTGGGGAACGTTGAGGCGAAGCACCGTGCCGTCGGAGGCCGGGGTAATCCCCAGGTCCGACTTGAGGATCGCCTTCTCGATCGACGGCAGGGACGACTTGTCCCACGGCTGAATCACCAGCAGCCGCGGCTCGGGGACGCTCAGGTTGGAAAGCTGGTTGATCGGCGTGGGCGTCCCATAGTAGTCCACCGCAATCTTGTCCAGCAGCGCCGGCGTGGCCCGGCCGGCCTTCAGCGAGGCCAATTCCTTGCGGAAGACCTCGCTGGTCTTCTTCATCTTGTCCTCAGCTTCCCGCAGAACTGCTTTGACCATTACCCTCTCCCCCCACGAAGGTGCCGATGTTTTCCCCCAGGACCACTCGTTTAATGTTGCCAGGCACGTTGAGGTCGAAGACTACCAGCGGGATCCGGTTATCCATACACAGGGAGGTCGCGGTGCTGTCCATCACCGCCAAGCCCTGGTTGAGGACGTCCAGGTACTCGAGCTCCACGTACTTCCGGGCGTTGGGGTTGGTGCGCGGGTCGGAGTCGTAGACGCCGTCCGTTCCCTGCTTGCCCATCAGGATGGCCCCGGCCTCGATCTCCGCCGCCCGCAGCGCGGCCGCCGTGTCCGTGGAAAAAAACGGGTTGCCGGTACCGCCGGCGAAGATGACCACCCGGCCCTTCTCCAGGTGCCGAATGGCCCGCCGCCGGATGTAGGGCTCGGCGATCGAGCGCATCTCGATGGCCGTCTGGACCCGCGTGTCCACGCCGTGCTTCTCCAGCCCGTCCTGCAGGGCCAGGGCGTTGATCACGGTGGCCAGCATGCCCATGTAGTCCGCCGTGGCACGGTCCATTCCCCTCGTGTAGCCGGCCCTGCCGCGCCAGATGTTCCCGGCGCCCACGACGATGGCCGTCTGCACGCCGAGTTCAGCCACTTCCTTGACCTGCTGGGCGATGGAGTCGACCACCGCGGGGTCGATGCCGCTCTTGGCCCTGCCAGCCAGGGCCTCCCCCGACAGTTTCAGCACTACCCTGGACCAGCGTGGTGTCGGCATCGCTTATCAACCTTTCACCAAAATTCTTTCGACAAGGGGCGGTAAATTCCTTTGGACCAGGTCACCGGGCGAGCGCAGCAACCTCCGCCGCGAAATCGTCCCCGCGCTTCTCGATGCCCTCGCCCTGCTCAAAGCGGGCAAAGCGACGGACCGCGATCTTCTCCCCGACCTTGCTCACCTTCTCCGTCAGCAACTGCCCCACCGTAACGTCGGGATTCTTCACAAAGGCCTGCTCGAGCAGGCATACTTCCCGGTAGAATTTCTCCAGGCGGCCCTCGACCATCTTCTCCACGATCTGCGCCGGCTTGCCTTCACCCTGGGCCTGCGCCCGCAGCACCGAACGCTCGCGCTCCAGGGCTTCCGCCGGGACGTCCTCCCTGGCGATGTACTGGGGCCTCATCGCCGCGATCTGCAGGGCGACGTCGTGCACGAACCTCCGGAAGTCGTCGGTCCGGGCCACGAAGTCGGTCTCGCAATTGACCTCCACCAGCACCCCTACGCGGCCGCCGGCGTGAATGTAGGCGTCTACGATTCCCTCCGCCGCGACCCGGCCGGCCTTCTTGGCGGCCGCCGCCAAGCCCTTGGCGCGCAACCAGTCGACGGCCTTCTCCGTGTCGCCGCCGGTCTCCTCCAACGCCCGCTTGCAGTCCAGCATTCCGGCCCCGCTCTTCTCGCGGAGTTCCTTGACCATCTGGGCGGTTACCTGCATCCGCCAACCTCCTCTGCAAGTTTATAAAGGGCAGGGCCTGCGCCCTGCCCCCGCCAGTTACTGAGCCACCACCTGGACCCCTTGCTTACCTTCCAGGATCGCATCCGCCATCTTGCCCGTCAGCAGCTTCACCGCCCGGATCGCGTCGTCGTTGCCCGGGATGATCACATCCACCTCGTCCGGGTCGCAGTTGGTATCGACGATGGCCACAATGGAAATCCCCAGCCGTCGCGCCTCTGATACGGCGATGCGCTCCTTCCGGGGATCGATCACGAAAAGGGCGTCCGGCAGGCGGCGCATCCCCTTGATGCCGCCGAGAAACTTTTCCAGCTTCTCCCGCTCGCCCGCCAGTTGGCTGACTTCCTTCTTGGGAAGCTTGGCCAGGTAGCCCGAGGTCTCCATTTCTTCGAGCTGCGTGAGACGGTTGATTCGCTTTTTGATGGTCTCGAAGTTGGTCAGCATCCCGCCCAACCACCGCTGGTTGACGAAGTACATCCCACAGCGGAGCGCCTCTTCCCGGACGGCCTCCTGCGCCTGCTTCTTGGTGCCCACGAAGAGCAGGTGCCCCCCGTCGGCGCCCAACTGGCGCACGAAGTTGTAGGCGGATTCCACCATCCGCACCGTCTTCTGCAGATCGATGATGTAAATCCCGTTGCGTTCGGTGAAGATATATTCCTTCATCTTCGGATTCCAGCGCCTGGTCTGGTGACCGAAGTGAACCCCTGCCTCCAGCAGTTGCTTCATGGAAATAACCGACATGTTTTCACCTCCCTCCCTGGTTTGTCTCCACCCCTGCGGGGCGGACCGCCGCCGGTCGCATCTTCCGCCGGAATCCGGCTCCAGCCCGGACACCGCCAGCGAAATTGACCGTCGTGTGGATTTTGACACCGTTTCCTAATATACCATACCCGTGTAGCACCCGACAACCCACTCTACTTGACGTGCTATCGTCCTGTGATATTGTCACCGGTAATCGTTCTGTGATTTTGTCACCTTATGGAGAGGAACAAGATCACCTTGACCAGACCCTTGGCTGGAGGAACGTGGACCTGCCTTGACCCTTATCGGCGCCGTGGACGACGCTACCGGCCCGGTCGTTGCCGCCCGCTTTCAACTCCGCGAGGACACCGCCGGCTACTTCCGCCTTGCGCAGGACGTGTTATGTCGTTACGGCATCCCCTTGGCCCTCTACTCCGACCGCCACAGCATCTTTACCCACCATGAAAAGCGCCGTCGCCTCACCCTTGAGGAGGAACTCTCCGGTACCCAGGAGCCGACACAGTTTGGCCGCCTGCTCCACGACCTCGACATCCGCCTGATCCTGGCTCGCAGTCCTCAGGCCAAGGGCCGCATCGAACGCATCTGGGAGACCTTCCAGGACCGTTTGGTGGCCGAAATGAGGCTGGACGCTGTCTCAACTCTTGAGCACGCCAACCGCTTCCTGGAGGACTTCCTCCCCCGCTTCAACCTTCGGTTTGCCGTCGCCCCCGCCGATCCCGGCTGTGCCTTTCGTCCCATCGCCCCAGACTTCCCCTGGGACGATGTCTTCAGCTTCCGACACACACGCAAGGTGGCCCTGGACAACACTGTCTCCTTCCACGGCCGGATCCTCTCCGTCCCGGCCGGCTCTTCCCGCCGCAGCTTTGCAAGGGCCACTGTCGAGGTCCACGAGCACCTCGACGGCTCCTGGTCGGTCTCCCACCGTGGCCTGCGCTTGGCCCACTTCCCTTCCCCCGAAGATCTCCCCCGGCCCCGCCCCCTC
>JAJYMS010000013.1 GCA_021786825.1 Bacillota bacterium
ATCGAACTGGCCTCCCTGGGCGGCCGCCAGCGGTTGGCCAGGTACCCGGTCGAGACCTTGGTCGTCTACTGAGTCGCAGCCGCCGTCCCTCCTCTTTACCAGCCGCAGCGCGGCTGGTATCATAATCGATATCCACTTACTTATTCCGCTTTGCGGGCAGGAGACGGCGCAGGTGGAGTTTGCCGAACTGGTCAACCGGATCAAAGCGATCAACCCGGAGGCGAATCTCGACTTGGTGGAGAGCGCCTTCCTTTTCGCGCGCGACGCCCACGCCGGGCAGAAACGGCAATCCGGCGAGGAATACATTGGACACCCGCTGGCGGTCGCTTACATCGTGGCCGATCTGGAACTGGACCTCGTCACGGTCACCGCCGCCCTGCTGCACGACGTGGTGGAGGACACCAGCGTGACCCTGGAAGAGGTCCAGGCCAGGTTTGGCAAGGATGTCGCCGGACTGGTCGACGGGGTCACCAAACTGGGCCGGCTGGAGGTGCGCACGCAGGTCGAGCAGCAGGTGGAGAACCTGCGGAAGATGTTCCTGGCGATGGCCAAAGACATCCGGGTGATCCTGATCAAACTGGCCGACCGTCTCCATAACCTCCGCACGCTGCGGCACCTCAGCCAGGAAAGGCAGCAGGCCATCGCGCGGGAGACACTCGACGTCTTCGCTCCCCTGGCCCACCGGCTCGGGATCTACCGGATCAAGTGGGAACTTGAGGACCTCTCCCTGCGCTACCTGGAGCCGGAGACCTACCGGGACCTGACCGAAAAGGTGGTGCACAAGCGCAAGGAGCGGGAGGCCTTCACCCAGGAACTGATCGGCGCGCTGCGGGAGCGGCTGAGCGCCGTGGGCATCGCCGCCGACATCCAGGGCCGGGCCAAGCACTTTTTCTCCATCTACAAGAAGATGCAGGCCGGGCGGGACCTGTCGGAGATTTACGACCTGACGGCGATCCGCGTCATCGTCGATTCGGTGAAGGACTGCTACGGGGTCCTCGGCATCGTTCACACCCTATGGAAGCCCATCCCGGGGCGTTTCAAGGATTTCATCTCGGTTCCCAAGTCGAACCTCTACCAGTCCCTGCACACCACCGTCATCGGGCCCCGGGGGGAGACCTTCGAGATCCAGATCCGGACCCTGGAGATGCACCGGACGGCCGAGTACGGAATCGCCGCTCACTGGAAGTACAAGGAGGGGCGCACCGACCGCGACTTCGATGAGAAGCTATCGTGGCTGCGCGGCCTGCTGGAGTGGCAGAACGACCTCCGCGACGCCCGTGAATTCATGGAGGCCATCAGGGTCGACCTCTTCGCCGACGAGGTCTTTGTCTTCACCCCCAAGGGGCACGTGGTGGACCTGCCGGCCGGCGCCACCCCCATCGACTTCGCCTACGCCATCCATTCCGGCGTGGGCCACCGGTGCATCGGCGCCAAGGTCAACGGCCGCATCGTGCCGCTGGACCACATCCTGCTGACGGGCGACATCGTCGAAATTCTGACCTCCAAGACGGCCGCCGGGCCCGGTTCCGACTGGCTGGCCATCTGCAAGACTTCGCAGGCCAAGAACAAGATCCGCCAGTGGTTCAAACGGGAAAAGCGGGATGAAAACCTGGCCAAGGGCCGGGAACTGATCGACAAGGAGTTCCGCCGTCAGGGGGCGGAACCCCACGAGCTCTGGAAGCCGGAGTGGATAGAGGCCGTCCGCGGACGGTTCAACGCCGCCAACGAGGAGGATTTGCTGGTCTCCGTCGGGTTCGGCGGCGTCTCGGCTCAGCAGGTCGTGGCCAGGCTCCGGCTCGAGTCCGAGCGTGCCCAGAAGCTGGCCGAGCCGGACTTGCCGCCCAGTCATGGCGATCACCGCCAGCGCCTGGGATACGGCAAGGCGGTGCAGGGCGTGCAGGTCAAGGGGATCGACAACGTGCTGATCCGTTTCTCACGCTGTTGCAACCCGGTCCCGGGAGATTCCATCATCGGCTATATCACCCGTGGTCGGGGCGTGTCGGTTCACCGCCTGGACTGCCCAAACGCCAAGGTCTTCTTTGCCGAGCAGGAGCGGTTGATCGAGGTGGCCTGGGCCGACACCCAGGGGGCCTCGTACCCGGTGGAGGTCCAGGTGGCCGCCCTCGACCGCGCCGGGCTGCTCGCCGACGTCGCCGGGATCGTCGCGGACTCCCACACCAACGTGCTGCAGGCCCGGGCGAGGGGCGGCAAGGACGGCCTGGCGACCATCGACCTGGTCCTGGAGATCAAGAACCTTGAGCAACTGCAGCACATCACCCAGAAGATCGGCCGCGTGCGCGACGTTTTGAGCGTCCAGCGGGTCGCGCGGGAGGACGCCCGGTGAGGGCGGTGGTACAGCGGGTGACGCGCGCGGCCGTCCGGGTCGGCGGGGAGACGGTTGGGCAGGTCGGTGGCGGCCTCCTGGTCCTGCTGGGCGTCGGCAGCGACGACGCGGAGGCGGACGCCGCCTACCTGGCCGACAAGGTCGCCCACCTGCGCGTCTTTGGGGACGAACAGGGCAAGCTGAACCGGTCGGTGTTGGAGGCGGGGGGTTCGGTGCTGGCCGTCTCCCAGTTCACCCTTTACGGCGACGCCCGCAAGGGGCGCCGCCCGGGTTTCGACCGGGCGGCCAACCCCGAAACCGCGCGCGGGCTTTTCCAATCCTTCGTGGCGGGCCTGCGCCGGCTCGGCCTGCCGGTGGAGACGGGCCGCTTTCAGGCGGCGATGGAGGTCGAACTGGTCAACGACGGACCGGTAACAATTTTGCTGGACAGCCGCCGGGCCTTCTAGTTCCGCACTCACTTCCGTGACGGGGAGGGTGGTCATGCTCTTCGAAGTGCTCAGGGTGGGACCCCTGGAGGTAAACTGCTACCTCGTCGGTTCGCCCGACACCCGGCAGGCGTTGGTGGTTGACCCCGGGGCGGAGGGGGACCGGATTTTGACGCGGGTCGCTCAACTGGGGTTGAAGGTCGAAGGCATCGTGCTCACCCACGGCCATTTCGACCACATCGGGGCGGCGGCGGCCGTGCGTAAGGCCACCGGGGCGCCGGTGATGATTCATCCGGCCGATGCGCCGATGCTCAGTGATCCCAAGCTGAACTTCTCCCACTATGTCGGGGCGCCCATCGCCCTGGATCCGCCCGAAATGTCGCTGCAGGAAGAGGTCCCGGTGCGGGTGGGAGCGGTGGTGCTGGGGGTTCTGCACACTCCCGGTCATACTCCCGGGGGGGTCTGTTTGCACGTCCGGCCACCGGCGGGATCGGGGGAGGATTTCCTGCTCACCGGCGACACCCTCTTTGCCGGGTCGGTGGGCCGCACCGACACCACCGGCGGTTCCTGGGAACAACTGATCGATTCGATTACCCGCAAGCTGGTACCCTTCGCCCCCCGGACCCCGGTGCAGCCGGGGCACGGCCCGGCCACGACCATCGGCGACGAACTCGCCTACAACCCGTTTCTGGCAGGCCTTCGGAGGTCTTGAATGGCCGCTCGGCGAACCGAGTGGTAGGCCTTCGGCGTGATCGCCGGCGGCCGTTAGGTGGCATTCGTTGACAACTCCTACCCCTTCCGCTAAACTTGATTTATCCTCGGGCCAGGAGGTTTTTTCGTGTTAACGGAGGCCCCGCGCGGCACCAATGACTTGCTGCCCGACCGCTCTCCCGTCTGGCGCCGGGTGGAGGCGGAGATCGCCGAACTTTGCCGTCTGTATGCCTACCGCGAACTGCGGACGCCCATCTTCGAACACACCGAACTCTTTCAGCGCGGCGTCGGAGAGACTACCGACATCGTCGAGAAAGAGATGTACACCTTCACTGACCGCGGCGGGCGCAGCATCACCCTGCGGCCGGAGATCACCGCGGGGCTGGTCCGGGCGTACCTGGAGCACCGGCTTGACACCGGGCCCCAGCCGACCAAGCTGTATTGCGTCGGTCCCGGCTTCCGCTATGAGCGCCCCCAGGCCGGGCGCTTCCGGCAGTTCACCCAGTGGGACGTGGAGGTGTTCGGCGCCGCGGATCCCGCGGTGGACGCCGAGGTGATCGAGATCGGCGTGGCCCTGGTCCGCCGCCTCGGCCTGGAGGGCCTGGTCGTCCGGCTGAACAGCATCGGCTGCCCCCGCTGCCGGGGGGCGTACCGCGGCCGGCTGCGGGACTACTACCGGCCTCTCCTGGCAGGACTCTGCCCTTCGTGCCAGAGCCGGTTCGAGCGGAACCCCCTTCGCCTGCTGGACTGCAAGGAGGAAGCCTGCCGGCCGGTGGCCCGCCGGGCGCCGCGGATGCTCGACTCGCTTTGCGACGAGTGCCGCGTCCATTTCGCCGCTGTGCAAGAGCGCCTGAGGGCGCTGGCAGTGCCCTACGAGATTGACACCGGGATCGTGCGCGGCCTCGACTATTACACCAGGACCGTCTTCGAGGTGACCTACCCCCCCCTGGGGGCCCAGAACGCCATTTGGGGTGGAGGTCGCTACGACGGGCTGATCGAGACCTTGGGCGGCTCCAGTACGCCGGGAGTGGGCTTCGCCCTGGGCATCGAGCGTCTGGTCATGACCCTGGAGAAGACGAACCTGCTGGGGGAGGCGGACCGGGGGATCGACGTTTTCGTGGCGCCGATGCAGCAGGAGCAGTCGCCCGCCGCCCTGCAGTTGCTCTACCGCTTGCGGCGGGCGGGCCTGGCGGCGGAGACCGACTACCTGGGCCGCAGTCTGAAGGGCCAGATGAAGCTAATTAACCGGCTGGGAGCGCGTTATGCGGCCATCATCGGACCGGAGGAGGCCCTCCGGGGGGCGGTGGCCTTGCGAGAGATGCGAACCGGTGAGCAGCGTGAGGTCGCGGCCGAGGCGGTGGTTCAAGCGGTGGCCGGCGCGGCCGGGGAGCAGTAAAGGAGCGGACCAAGGATGTCCAAACGCAGTCACTTTTGTGCTGAAGTAAGCGCGGCTCAGATCGGCCAGACGGTGCGTCTGGCGGGATGGTGCAATCGCCGCCGGGACCTGGGGGGCGTGATCTTCATCGACCTGCGCGACCGCTCCGGAATCACGCAGGTGGTTTTCAATCCCGGCGTGGACGCCTTCGCGACGGCGGAACAGGTCCGCTCGGAGTACGTGCTGGCGGTGGAGGGCATCGTGCGGCGCCGCCCCGAGGGCACGGAGAATCCCAACCTGGTGACCGGCGAACTGGAGGTTCACGCGCAGCGGGCGGAAATCCTGAACCCATCCAAGAACCCGCCCTTTTACATCGCCGACGGCGGCGAGGACGTGGACGAACTGGTACGGCTGCGCTACCGCTACCTGGACCTGCGCCGGCCCGAGATGCAGCAGAGCCTGATCCTGCGGCACCGGATCGTCAAGCACGTCCGCGACTTCTTCGACGCCCATGGCTTCTTGGAGATCGAGACGCCGATGCTGACCAAGAGCACCCCCGAGGGCGCGCGCGACTACCTCGTTCCCAGCCGTGTCAACCCGGGCAAGTTCTACGCCTTGCCGCAGTCGCCCCAACTCTTCAAGCAACTGCTGATGGTGGCGGGGATGGAGCGCTACGTCCAGATCGTGCGGTGCTTCCGCGATGAGGACCTGCGGGCGGATCGGCAGCCCGAGTTTACCCAGATCGACGTGGAGATGGCCTTCATCGACCGGGACGACGTGCTGGACTTGATGGAGGAGATGGTCGCCGGCCTGTTCGAGCGGGTGGTGGGCGTCAAGGTGCGCCGTCCGTTCCCGCGCCTGAGCTACGGGGAAGCGATGGACCGCTTCGGCTCGGATAAGCCCGACCTCCGCTTCGGGCTGGAACTCATCGACGTCTCGGCGGCCGTGGTCGACTGCGGCTTTCAGGTCTTCGCCGGAGCGGTCGCCCAGGGCGGTGTGGTAAAGGGTATCCGGGTGCCGGGGGGGGCCGGCGCCTCGCGCAAGGAGATCGACGAACTGGCGGCGCTGGCTACGGGTTTCGGCGCCAAGGGGCTGGCCTGGCTGGCGGCGGGGTCCGAAGACGACCGGTCATCCTTCGGCAAGTTTCTCTCCGCCGCGGAACGGGAGCGCTTGAAGCAGGCCGCGGGGATCCAGCCGGGGGACCTTCTGCTCCTGGTGGCCGACCGCGCGCCGGTGGTCGCCGACGTGCTCGGCCGGCTGCGCCTGGAGTTGGGCCGTCGCCTCAACCTCATCAACCAGTCCGAATACAACCTGCTGTGGGTGGTTGACTTCCCCCTGCTGGAGTGGAGCCAGGAAGAAGGGCGCTTCGTCGCCGTGCACCACCCCTTCACCTCGCCCCACCCCGACGACGTGGGGCTGCTTGACACGGCTCCCGGGCAAGCCCGGGCGAACGCCTACGACCTCGTGTTGAATGGCGTTGAGCTGGGTGGAGGGAGCATCCGGATCCACCGGCGGCCCCTGCAGGAGAAGGTCTTTGAGGTGTTGGGGTTCACCCCGGAGGAGGCCCGGGCCAAGTTCGGCTTCTTGCTGGAGGCCTTCGAGTATGGCACGCCGCCCCACGGCGGCATCGCCTTCGGGCTCGACCGGCTGGTGATGCTGCTGGCCGGCCGGAATTCGATCCGGGACGTGATCGCCTTTCCCAAGACGGCGCGAGCCGTCGACCTGATGACCGACGCCCCTTCCGAGGTGTCACCGCAGCAATTGCAGGAACTTTCCATCGCCGTCCGCCGTCACGCGCCTTGAATTGAGAGGCTCTTTGTGATATGGTCAGGACGTCGCCGAAAGAATGCAGATTGAAAGAGTGCAGACTGATGGTACCCTACTATGTGCGTGATCGATCTCTGTGTGTTTTGAGCCAACACCAAAACACAGGGAGCCTGGACTCTGCGGCCATAGGGTAAGCCCCACCGTAACGGTTGGTAAGGGGAAATTCGAAGGCAGCAGGAGGGCACCCACCTGCCTAGGGCAGGTTCAAACCACGGTGGACACGGCATGGTGGGGTGGCATTGAAGCCCGGCGGGCAGCGGCTCGCCGGGCTTGACTGTCCCCGTGGGAGGTGATGGCTTGTTCTGCTATAATGAGGCGCGGGAGGTGAGCGGCCCATTGGAGGACCTGCTGAAGCTCGGCCAGAGCAACTGGGAGACCGAGGTGCTCAAGGCGGAACTGCCGGTACTGATTGATTTCTGGGCTCCCTGGTGCGGTCCGTGCAAGATGATCGCCCCGATCGTGCAGGAGTTGGCCCAGGAGTACGACGGGCGGCTGAAGGTAGCGAAACTGAACGTCGACGAGAACCCCGGTCTTACAGGCCAGTACGGGGTTCTCAGCATACCTACCCTGCTTCTCTTCAAGGGAGGGCGACTGGCTGCGCGCCTCACCGGATACAGACCCAAGAAGGAAGTTAAGCAGAAAATCGAGGCCCTGTTGTAGAGGCCTCGCGACCGCAACCGGTGTATCCGGCAGGGGGTGGCGAGAATGATCGATCTGCGCAGCGACACGGTAACTGTGCCGACCGACGAGATGCGGCGCGCGATGGCCGCCGCGGAAGTTGGCGACGACGTCTACGGCGAGGATCCCACCACTAACCGCCTGGAGGAATTGGCCGCCGAGACCATCGGCAAGGAGGCGGCCCTTTTCGTGGCCTCCGGGACCATGGGCAATCAGGTGGCGGCCATGACCCACACCCGGCGGGGCGATGAGGTCCTCGTCGACGCCGAGGCCCACATCTACTACTACGAGGTCGGCGGCCTGGCCGCCCTGTCGGGAAGCCAGCCGCGGCCGCTCGCGAGCCGCCGCGGCCGGCTCGAGCCGGCCGACGTGACG
>JAJYMS010000047.1 GCA_021786825.1 Bacillota bacterium
GAAGGAGGGGTCGTCGTAGATGCTTCTGGTGGGACGCACCAGCGCCACCGCCACCACCATACCGGTCAGTTCATCCACGGCGTATAGGACCTTTTCCACCAGCCGCTCCCGGGCGATGCCCAGAGTGTCGCCGGCGTGGCTCTTGATGGCCCGGATGACATCCTCGGGGTAGCCCCGCTGGCGCAGAATTTCCTCGCCCCGCAGCGGGTGGTCCGGCAGGTTCGGCCAGCGTTCATAATCGAAGTCGTGAAGGAGGCCGATCAGCCCCCACCACTCCTGGTCCTCCCCGAAAATCCGGGCGTAGTGCCGCATCGCCGCCTCAACCGCCAGGGCGTGCTTGATCAACTGGGGATTCTGCGTGTACTCCCGCAGGATGGCAGCCGCGCCCTCCCGGTCCGGCTTGGCCTGGTCCCCCGGCATCGTCATCCTCCTCGACCTCCGTTTACCACCCAGATCCCGCTTGCGGCCATGAGGCCCCCGGCCAATTGGGGGAGGCTCACCCGCTCTCCCAGAATCATAAAAGACAGCAACATCGCCCAAACCGGCACCAAATAGGTGAAGACTCCGGCGCGGCTGGCGCCGATCCGCTGGATCCCTTCATACCACCAGACGTACGACAGGACCGTGCCAAAGACCACCGTATAACCGATGTTCAGCCAGAAACCCAGCGGTGCGTGCTCCAGACTCGCCCAGGGGGACTCGGTGAGCGCCAGCGGCAACAGAAACACAGCCCCGAAGGCGGAGAGAAAGGCATTGGCCGCCAGCGGTGAGAAGACCTGGGTGGCCACTTTACCGTAAACGGAAAAAACTGCGAAGCATAGCACACCGGTCAGCAGCACCAGGTCGGACGGCCGCAACCGGGGTACGCCCCCCTGGCCCACCACCAGCACCACGCCTGCGAGGGAAAGACCCATCCCGAGCCCCTTACGCCAGTCAAAGGGCTCCTTCAGGATCAAGGACGCCATCAGCGCCGTGGCTACCGGGAGGTTGGTGGGCATCATCAGCGCCGCTTGCGAGGCTGACGTCAGTTTGAGGCCGAAATAGAACAGCGCGTTGTAGGCGGTGATGCCCACCAGCCCAAGCCCCAGGAACAAGGGCACGTGGCGGGGGTGGAAGGCCCGCAGCTCTTCGGGCCGGCGGTGGGCCAGGAGAATAAGCAGGGCGAGCGCGGATAGCAAGAACCTGACCTCGGCTACCGTGAAGGGACCGACCTCGCTCACCGCCAGCTTGCCGCTGACGAAGATCCCGCCCCAGAACAAGCTTACCAGCGAGAGTCGGAGGTAGGTTGCGGTTGCTTCCCTGATCACCAAAGCCCCCTTGCCCTTGGCTCCCGCCGGGCGGCGCCTTTAATCAACTGCAGCTTACACTTTACTACTGCGGGGGAGCGAAGACAACGGTCCGGGTCAAAAGATGGCGCCCCCACCGAGGGACTCCTCCAGCACCCCCAGCGCCTCGTCCAGTTGGTCGTCGGTAATCACCAACGGCATAAGCATCCGGATGACGTTGCCGTAAACGCCCGATCGCACCGCCACGACGCCCCGCCCGGTGCACCGCCGCAGCACCTCGGCGGTCTCGTCCGCGGCGGGCTCCTTGGTCCGGCGATCCCTGACCAGCTCGATGCCCATCATCGCTCCGAGACCGCGGACATTCCCGATCAGCGGGCAGCTTTGGGACATCCGCTCGAAGCGGGCGGTCAGGGCGCGCCCGAGTTCCCGCGCCCGCTCCACCAGGCGGTCGCGTTCGATCACGTCCAACACGGCCAGGGCCGCGGCGCAGGCCACCGCGTTGCCCACGTAAGTTCCCCCGATGGCGCTGTCACCAGGGGCGTCCATGATCTCCCGGCGGCCGATCACCCCCGAGAGGGGAAGTCCCGCGGCCAGTGACTTCCCGATCACCAGGAGGTCGGCCTCCACCCCGGAGTGTTCCAGGGCGAAGAAGCGCCCCGTGCGGCCGAATCCCGTCTGGACCTCGTCGGCGATCAGCAGCACCCCTCGCCGCTCACAAACCTCCTTTACCCTAGGGATGAAGCCGGGCGGGGGCACCACGAATCCGCCCTCTCCCTGCACCGGTTCCAGGATCACCGCCGCCGTTTCGCCAGCCGAGACCGCGGTGGTGAAGGCCCGCTCCAGTGCTTCCACGGCGGCCCGGGCGCCCCCGTCCGGGTCCTGGCTGCGGTAGGGGTTGGGAAAGGGCACGCGGTAGATTTCCGGCGCGAAGGGACCGAATCCCTCCTTGTACGGGCGAACCTTGCTGGTCAGTGACATGGTCAGGAGCGTCCGGCCATGAAAGCCTCCCTCGAAAGCGATGACCGCCGGCTTACCGGTGTATTTGCGGGCGAACTTGACGGCATTTTCCACCGCTTCGGCCCCGGAATTAAAAAAGGCCGCCTTCTTGGACGAAGCTCCCGGAGCCAGGGCGCAGAGCCTTTCGGCCAGGCGCACGTAAGGCTCGTACAAGATCACGCTGAAGTCGGTGTGGGTGTAAAGCCCAGCCTGCCGCCGGATAGCCTCCACGACCGCAGGGGCGGAGTGCCCCACGTTGAGACAGCCCAGCCCGCCGGAGAGGTCGATGAAGGTGTTGCCGTCGACGTCGGTGACCAGCGCCCCCCTGGCCTCGGCAACCGCCACCGGAACGTGGACGGTCAGCGCCGCCGGCACTGCGGTTTCCTTCCGCCGCATCAACTCCCGGGACTTGGGCCCGGGAATCTCAGTCACCAGGTTGATGGACCTCTGCATCTGCCTGTGCACGCTGGCACCTCCCACAGGTCCCGATGAATTCTCCGCTGATCCTTAGTATGCACCTCCGCATGAAAGCTCCCCTGCCCGGTGGGCAACCTAGCAAAAGGCGGCGCTGTTGACCGGAATTGTCCCCTACGCCAGCTTGGACACCGCCTCGCCGGTGGCCGCGGCCCTGCTGGCGGTGGGAGTGCGCTGGGCCTCGGCGATGGTCTCGGCGGGGGCGATCGCCGGTCTCACCAGCGTGCTGCTGGTGAACATTTACGCCCAAAGCCGGATTTTCTTCGCCATGGCGCGGGACGGCCTGCTGCCCCCCGTCCTGGCAACGGTTAGCCGGGGGCGGCGCGCCCCTTACAAGGCGACCCTGGTAACCGGTGCGGCGGTAGCCTTGATCGGAGGTCTCCTGCCCATCGAAGTGGTGGCCGAACTGGCCAACATCGGGACCCTTGGGGCTTTCATCCTCGTCTCGGCGGGTGTGATCGCCCTTCGTCACCTGCGACCGGACCTCAAACGCCCTTTTCGGACCCCCTGGGTACCCGTCCTGCCGGGCCTGGCCATCCTGTTCTCCCTGTATCTCATGTTGAGCCTGCCGCGCCTGACCTGGATTCGCTTCTTCGTGTGGCTGGTCATCGGTTTCTTGATCTACTTCGGCTACGGGCGGCACCACAGCCGGCTCGCCCAGCGCCCGGAGCTTGCAGAACCCGGGGCGGAGGAGCCCGGCAGGCTGGGCCACCAGCAACGGCTTCGCTAGGGCCGCCTTTGCCCGCCGGCCCTCGTGATTCCCTGCAGGATGCGCTGACGGGTCATACCGCCCACTTGCACGTCCCGGATCACCCCGTCGCGGTCCAGGAAATAGGTCGTGGGAATGGCCCGCACCAGGTAATTATGGGCTACCGCCAGGTCCCGGTCCAGCAGGATTGGAAAGTGGACCCCTGCCTGGGCGGCGAAGGACCGGACCTCTCCCGGCTCACCCTGCAGATTCACCCCGACCACCCGGACGTTCCCCTGTTGTTCGCCGGCCACCCTGGCGAGCTCGGGCATCTCCGCGCGGCAGGGCGGGCACCAGGTGGCCCAGAAGTTCAGCAACACCGGCTCACCGCGCAGGTCGGATAGCCTGATGGCCCTTCCGTCGAGGTCCACCAGCGTAAAGTCAGGGGCCCGCTGGCCGACGCCGGTCCCTGCTTCGCCCCCGGACCACCTGCCGGCCAGAAACCAGACGGTGGCCCCTACCGACACCAGGGCGGCTGCCAACCAGGGGACGTACTTCCGGAACCCGGGGTTCAGACGTTCCAAGGTCCCACCTCCTCAACCGACCGGCGGCGTCAGCAGGCGGGTGATCAAGGTCAACCCGTCAAAGTAGAGCAGGATGCCGAAGGCGATCATCAAGATACCTCCCACCACCGCAATCGCGGGCAGGTACGCATGCAACTTTGGCAGGCGGCGCAGTGACCACCCCAGGAAAAGCGCCGTCAGCAAGAAGGGGACCGCCAGTCCCGCCGAGTATACCGCCAGCAACCGGACGCCGTACCAGACCGTCGGGCCGGTGCCGGCGACCAGCAGGATCGACGAGAGAATCGGCCCCACGCAGGGGGTCCAGCCCAAGGAAAAGGCCATCCCGGTCAGGAAGGAACTCCCGGCGGACGCCTGTCCGGCGCGGTACTCGAGGCGCTTCTCGCGCTCCAGCAGCCCGATCTTTAGGAGGCCGGACATCTGCAGACCGAAAAGCACCACCAACACCGCGCTCAGCTTGCGGACCAAGACCTGGTGGCGGAGCAGCAGTTGGCCGATGGTGCTGGCGGAGAGCCCCAGCGCGACGAAGACCACCGAGAAGCCTAAGACGAAGCTGAGGGCGTTCAGCCGGACCCGTCCCAGGCCCTGGTTCCGCCCCGGGCGGGATAGGTCTTCCAGGGAACTGCCGCTCAGGTAACTTACGTAGACCGGGATCAGGGGCAGCACGCAGGGCGAGAGAAACGAGGCCAGCCCCGCTCCGAAAGCCACCAAATAGGAGACGGACTCCTGCACACCCATGGCCATTACCTTACCAGGGGACCTTTCCAGCCCAGCAAACCCCCGGTCATGTGGCTGATATGTTGGAACCCTTTCCCCACCAGGAGTTTCGCTCCCTCCTCGCTGCGGTCCCCGCTGAAGCAATACAACACGTACTCCCGCTGGGGATCGAGGGAGCCGGCCCGCTGTTCCAGGCTGCCCAGGGGGATCAGGACGGCGTCCTGGACGTGCCCGCGGGCGTACTCCGAGGGCTCCCGCACGTCGATGACGACCAGCTTGTCACCGTGTTCAAGCCTGTTCCGCAGCCACTCTGGGGTGACGTTGCGGTAGCCGGCGCCTTTCAGCAGCGGGACGGACAGCAAAGCGATCAGAACCAGGGGAATACCTATCGCCAACAGCGCCTTTTTCACGGGACCACGCCTCCATACCCTACGGGGTACTCTAAGGCATATGATCCCACGCCGCGACTGCCTGGTCAAGCCCCTCAATGGTTCAGGATTTGAGGACCGCCCCGGTGTTGGCTGAGGTCACCTGCTTGGCGTACCGCTCCAGCCAGCCGCCCTTCACCTTGAGCGGCGGGGGCGTCCACTCGTCGCGCCGGCGGGCCAATTCCGCCTCCGGCAGGTCGACGTCCAACCGCCGCTCCACAATGTCAATCACCACCCGGTCACCGGGGCGCAACAGGGCGATGGGGCCGCCGTCAGCGGCTTCGGGGGAGATGTGACCCAGGCAGATCCCCCGGGTCCCGCCGGAGAAGCGGCCGTCGGTGATCAGAGCGACGCTGTTGCCCAGGCCCATGCCGATGATGGCCGAAGTGGGGGAAAGCATCTCCGGCATCCCCGGTCCCCCGCGGGGACCCTCGTAGCGGATCACCACGACGTCACCGGGTCTGACGCGGCCGGCGGCGATGCCCTCCAGGGCCTCGTCCTGGGATTCGAAGATCACCACCGGCCCCTCGTGCCGGGTAATCCCGGGTTCCACCGCGCCGGTCTTCAGGACCGCCCCCAGGGGGGCCAGGTTGCCGAAGAGCACCGCCAGGCCGCCCTTGTCGCTGTAAGGGTTCTCCAGGGACCTGATCACCTCGGGATTGGCGATTCGTCCCCGGGAGACGTTCTCGCCCAGCGCCCGTCCCGTCACGGTCCGGGCGTCCAGGTGCAGGACCCCGGGCCGCCGGGCCAACTCGTGCAGGATCGCTGTCACCCCGCCCGCGGCATGAACATCCTCGAGGTGCACCGTGGAGGCCGGGCTGACCTTGCACAGGTGGGGCACCCGCTCGGCCACCCGGTTGATCCGCTCCAGGGGATAATCAATGGCCGCCTCGTTGGCCAGGGCCAGCGTATGCAACACCGTGTTGGTGGATCCCCCCAGCGCCATGTCCAGGGCGAAGGCGTTGTCCAGGGCCGCCGCCGTGACGATGTCCCGCGGTTTGAGGTCGGCCTTCACCAGGTCGATGATGCGCCGGCCGGCCTCCCGGGCCAGGTCCCGCCGCTCGTCGGAATCGGCCAGCACCGTGCCGTTGCCGGGGAGGGCCACGCCCAGCGCCTCCATTAGGCAGTTCATGGAGTTGGCGGTGTACATTCCCGAACAGGAACCGCACCCAGGGCAAGCCACGTCTTCCAGGGTCTTGAGCCCGGCGTCGTCCAACCGCCCGGACAGGTAAGCACCCACCCCCTCGAAGACCGAGATCAGGTCCACACTCCGGCCGTCGGGGGTTCGGCCGGCGCGCATCGGACCCCCGCTGATGAAGATGGCCGGGACGTTCAATCGCAGGGAGGCCATCAGCATCCCGGGCACGATCTTGTCGCAGTTGGGGATGCAGACCAGGCCGTCGAACCAGTGGGCCATCGCCATAGTCTCCACCGAATCGGCGATCAGTTCGCGGCTGGGAAGGGAGTACCGCATCCCGATGTGCCCCATGGCAATGCCGTCGTCCACGCCGATCACGTTGAACTCGAAAGGCACCCCGCCCGCGGCCCGGATGGCCTCCTTGACCACCCGCCCCAGTTCCTGAAGGTGGATGTGGCCCGGAATGATATCCGTATACGAATTGGCAACCCCGATAAAGGGCTTGCCCAGGTCTTCGTCGCGTAGCCCCGTAGCTTTCAGCAAGCTGCGATGAGGAGCCCGGTCATATCCCTGCTTGATCATGTCGCTGCGCATCGACAACCCTCCCTTAAATGCGGAGATGTTCGCCACAAAACGAAAAAAGCCTGCCGGGGCGGCCGCTTGATGGCCCCGTCGGGACTGCCATCGGTGTGCCGAAAATCACTGCCCACCCCCGTCAGGCAGTGTTTTAATTGGCGCAGGAGGTGTGATCGAAAATGTTGTTGGCAAAGTTCCGCGAAGAGCACACCCATGCCCTGGAAGAGCTTATCCGCCTGGAGAACGCCCTGCAGGACATCGTCGACGGCGTGCCGGTGACCCGCCGGATCGAGCCCCTAAGGGCCTTCGCCGCCTTCCTCGGGGAGGCGCTGGACGCCCACTTCCGCCAGGAGGAGGACGAACTCTTCCCCCGCCTGCGACAAGTCATGGGGCACGGCGGGGGGCCCATTCCGGTGATGTTGGAGGAGCATCGCATCATCCGCGAGGCCCACGCGCAACTGCAGCGGGAAATCGAATCACCGGCTCCCGATTCCACCACCGTGCGGCGGTCCGGGGAGACCATTCTGAACGTCCTGCGCGACCACATCCACAAGGAGGACAACGTCCTCTTCCCGCTGGCCGAACGCTTCCTGGGCGCCATCTAGCGCTTGCCGGGCGGCGGGCCGGGGTGGCCTTTACTCCCGGTCCTCATCCGGCAGGGCTGGCAGGCTGAAGTAGAAGGTGCTGCCGGCCCCCGGCTGGCTGTGTACCCAGATGCGCCCCCCGTGGCGGGCCAGAATCTCGCTGGCCAG
>JAJYMS010000104.1 GCA_021786825.1 Bacillota bacterium
AAACCGCATCAGCAATGGCTTCACCGAAGGTGTACACACCAAGATTAAGCTGCTGAAGCGCCTTAGCTTTGGTTTCCGGAATCTGCAGGTTTATGTCAGGAAGATGCTCCTTGCTTTCCTGCCGCCACTTTCAGCGGATCCATCACCACACTTATTGACTTAGAGCCTAGGGCGCAATCACTCACCTAAAATGTAACCGAAGGGGTCCTGGCACACTCAGCTAGAAATGTAACCGAAGGGACGTGCTTTGGTTATGTCGCTGAGTAGTCGCCGTGAGTACCTGGCTATCATGCAAGAGCGCTATCGGCTTGCCGCCGGGCGCAAGGAGAAGTCACAAGTCCTGGACGAAATCGTTGCTACGTTGGACTACAATCGCAAGTACGCCACCCGGGTGCTCCGCCGACCGCCCCTACTCAAACGGCCTCCGCCCCACCGTCAACGCACCCTCCAGTACCTCGAGGCTCTCCCCGCCATCCAGCTCGCCTGGGAAGCCTTGGATTACCCCTGCGCCGAACGGCTTCACCCCGTGCTGCTGTGGACCGCCGAACAATTGGCCTCCCACGGTGAGCTTTCCCTCACCGGCCAGGTCCAAGATCAACTTCGGCAGATCAGTCGGGCCACGCTAGCACGGCGCCTCGCCCGTATGCCTACTCCCAAAGTCCACCGGATGCCTGGCCGTTCAAGGTCCAACTTGTCCCTCAGAGCCGAGGTGCCTTTGGGCCGCTACCACTGGGATGAAACCCGCCCAGGGGCCGTAGAAATCGATTTGGTCGAGCATAACGGCGGCTCCTCAGCGGGCCACTTCGCCTGCACCCTCGACGTTGTAGACGTAGCCACCGGGTGGAGCGGGCGCCGAGCCGTACTCGGCCGTGGCCAGGCTGGAGTCTTCGCTGCGCTCCAACACATCGTCGAAAACTGGCCCTTCCCCATCTGGGCCATTCACAGTGACAACGGACAGGAGTTCATCAACCAATTCCTCATCCGTTTCTGCCGTGAACGTGCCCTCCGGTTCACCCGCAGTCGCCCCTACAAGAAAAACGACAACCCCCACGTTGAACAGAAAAACCGCCAGTTTGTGCGTGATACCGTCGGCTACGCTCGCTATGATACCCCGCAGCACGTGGACTGGCTCAACCACGTCTACGCCTGCCTCGACCCCTACGCCAACCTGTTCTTGCCCACCCGCAAGGTCGTGGCCAAAACCTACCTCGGCCCCCACCTCCGCAAGGCTTACGACGTCGCCAAAACGCCCTTCCACAGGCTTTGTATTGCCGGAGCCCTCGACCCTGCTACCCAGGCTGCCTTGAACGCCCAAATCACATCTGAGAACCCCTTGGCTCTACACCGCCGCCTTCAAAGCCTCCTTGCCTGCGAGCCGGTCAACCAGCCTTCACTACCTACTGCCGCGGACTAATTTGGGTTACTTCCTTACGTGAGTGAGCCATAACCCGTTGGGTTACATTCTTTCGTGAGTTGACACGTAGGGATGTGCGCATCTTTTTGGGTGGCGTTATGTAACCTTTCCGAGGCGGGGTCATACAGTATAGGGCGTGGGCTCGAGCCACGGCCGCTACTCTTCCAAGGAGGTGTCTTGATGGCCATCAATCTCGCCGGACTGGGCGGCATCTCCCCAGTGAGCAGCCTGTTCCCCACCACCTTCCCCTCCACCTTCCCCTTTATGAGCTTCCGCCTCGTCTGCGCGCTGGTACCCACCACCGGCTTCGGCGGCATCTCCGGTATCAGTCCCTTCACGGGCCTCGGGGGCCTCGGGGGCCTCACCGGACTCACGGGCCTTACCGGCTTGACGGGCCTCACCGGTGGGCTCTTGGGGGCGACCAACCCACTCCTGTCCATGTTAGTGCGCTAGGGGGGGCCGGGGGAATCAGGCGCTTGTCAACCCACCAGGATCATCCCGAGGTTCTCCCGGAAGCGCCTCAGTACCTGCTCGCGCAGGCCCCGATGCTCCGGCAGGGCCAGCCGGGTGTCGCCATCGACCACCTCGAAGGCTTCCCGCCGCGCGACCTCCAACATCGGAAGATCCCGGACCGGATCGGCCAGTTTGAGGTCGGGCAGCCCATGCTGGCGCGTCCCGAAGAACTCGCCCGGTCCACGCAGCCGCAGGTCCTCCTCGGCGATGGCAAAACCGTCCGAGGTGCGCTGCATCACCAGCATCCGCTCCCGGGCCTCCTCGCTGGACGGGTTGGCCACCAGCACGCAGTAGGACTGCTCCGAGCCGCGTCCCACCCGGCCCCGGAGCTGGTGCAACTGGGCCAGGCCAAACCGCTCCGCCCCTTCGATCACCATCACCGTGGCGTTGGGCACGTCCACCCCCACCTCCACCACGGTCGTGGACACCAGGACCTGGGTCTGTCCGCCGCGAAAGGCGGCGACGGCCTCATCCCGCTCCTCGGTGGACAGCCGCCCGTGGAGGAGACCGACCCGGAGGTCGGGGAAGATCTCGCTGCGCAGTTGCTCCGCCAGTTCGGTGGCGGCCTGGGCGGCGAGTTTTTCGGACTCCTCGATGAGCGGGCAGACGACGTAGGCCTGCCGCCCGAGGGCCACCTGCTCCCGGATCACCGAGTAGGCGCGGCGGCGCTGGTCGCCCCCGTACCAGGCGGTCTTGATCGGCCGCCGCCCCGGGGGCAGTTCGTCGAGGACCGACAGGTCGAGGTCTCCGTAAAGGGTCAGGGCCAGGGTTCGAGGAATCGGTGTCGCGGTCATCACCAAGACGTCCGGCGTCGGCCCCTTGTCCTTCAGCCTGGCCCGTTGGCGAACGCCGAAGCGGTGCTGCTCGTCGACCACCACCAGGCTCAGATCGGCGAAGCGCACCTCGTCGGAGATCAGGGCGTGCGTCCCCACCACCAGGCCGGCCTGGCGGGCGGCAATGGCGGCCAGGATCTCCTCCCGGGCCCGTCGGCTCTGGGAGCCGGAGAGCAACACCGCCGGCACGCCCACCTCGGAGAGCAACTGGCCGAGGTTGCGAAAGTGCTGTTCGGCCAGGATCTCCGTGGGGGCCATCAATGCCGCCTGGTGCCCTCCCCAGACCGCCTTCAGGATCGCCAGGGCGGCCAGCACCGTCTTGCCGGAGCCGACGTCGCCCTGAATCAGCCGATGCATCGGGCGCGGGGACTCCATGTCGCGGCGGATCTCCCCGTACACCCGCCACTGCGCGCCGGTCAGCGAAAAGGGCAGCCCCTCCAGCAACCTGGCGGTCAGTTCGCCGTCCGGCGGGTGGCTGACCCCGAGTTCCTCGTGTTGCTGGATCGATTTCAACACCGCCAGCCCGAGTTGCAGGCAGAAGAGTTCCTCGAAGGCGAGGCGGCGCCGCGCCTCCTTCAACTCATCGTCGCGGTCCGGAAAGTGGATGGCCCGGTAGGCGTCCGACCGCCCCATCAGCCGTTGGCGCTCGCGCACCCCCGCCGGGAGGACCTCCCGCAGGGACGGCGCGTAGGCGTCCACCGCCGATTTCATCAGGGACCTGAAGGCGCGGGCGTTCAGACCCTCGGTCAGCGGGTAGATGGGGACGATCCGGCCGGTGTGAAGGAAATCCTCGCCGTCAAATACCTCGTAGGCGGGATTGGTGACCTGAACCTGGCTGTAGCGGCGCTCCACCCGCCCGCTGATGATCACTCGCGTGCCGGGCTTGAACTGGCGGGCGACGTACGGCTGGTTGAACCAAACGCCCCAGGCCGTCCCCATCCCGTCGGTCACCCCGACCTTGGTGATCACCAACCCGCGCCGCGGGCGCAACTCCTGGACCCCGGTGACGACCCCCTGGAGCGTTTCCAGCTCGCCGTGAACCGCCTGGGAGATCGGTTTCAGATGGGCGCGATCCTCGTACCGCCGCGGAAAGTGTTCCAGCAGGTCGGCCACCGATTCGATTCCCAGCCGGGCCAGCATCCGCGCCCGGGTCGGTCCCACTCCCTTGCAATACTGTACCGGTAGGGTCAGCGGATCGCCCGCGCCCTCTCCCTCCGACCTTGCCACCTGTTCACCCACCCCGCCGCGGGCCTTCTGATGCCGCCGCGGCGCCTTCAGGCCTGACGTTACTCGACCGAAATGACGTAGAAGTATACGGGTTGGCCGCCGTCGTGCAACTCCACCTGGCGGCCCGGGTATTCGGCCCCCAGCCAGTCCACCAGCCCGGCAGCCTGATCCCCCGTCACCCCGTTGCCATAGTAGATCGTGATAAACTCCCCGCCGGCCTGCAGCATGCCCTGGAGGAGGTCGCGCGCCACCGCCTCGGGGTTGTCGCCCTTAACGGCCATCTCCCCTTCGAGGAGCCCCAGCACGTCCCCGCGCCGCACCTCCATTTCCCCCAGTCGGCTGTCCCGCACAGCATAGGTCACCTCGCCGGTGCGAACCGCCCGGCCCGCCCTGGCCATCGCCCCGAGCGTCTCCGCCGCCGGCTTTTCGGGTTGCCACGCGAGCATCGCCGCCACCCCCTGGGGCACCGACCGGGTGGGGACCACGTGCACCCCCTTCTCCGTAAGCGAACCAACTTGCTCGGCGGCCAGGATGATGTTCTTGTTGTTCGGCAGGACGATCACCTGCTCCGCCGGAATGCGGTTGACCGCCGACACGATCTCCTCGGTGCTCGGGTTCATGGTCTGGCCGCCCTGGACCACTTCGTCGGCCCCCAGGCTGCGAAAGATCCGATCCAGTCCCTCGCCGCTGGCCACGGCGACGATCCCCACCGCCTTGGCCGGGGGAACTGGCCCGGGCGGGAGAGGGGGCGGCGGAACCGTTCGCGCGGCGTTCTTCAGGCTCTCGTGCTGCTCCCGCATGTTTTTGATGACGATCTCGGTCAGGGGACCCTGCCGGACGCAATAGTCCAGCACCCTCCCCGGATTATCGGTATGGACGTGCACCTTGACCAACTCGGCGGCGCCGACGACGATCAGCGAGTCCCCCCACCGGGCCAGTTGATCGCGAATCTGGTCCGCCGGCAGGCCGCTCCCCTTGATGAAAAACTCCGTATCGTACGGGTAGCGGATGTCGGCCATTTCCTCGGTCAGTTCGAACTCCACCACCCGCGCGGGAGAGCGGTCCTGGCCGTATCCTCGATCCACTTTCAGCCCTTCCAGCCAACCCCGCAGGATCAGGCAGAAGCCCTGGCCCCCGGCGTCCACCACCCCTGCCTTCTTCAGCACCGGCAGCAGGTCGGGGGTCCGCTGCAGACTGGCCTCGGCGGCCTGATGGGCGGTTTCCAGCACCGCCTCCAGCGCGCCCCCGGCCCGGGCGCGTTCCAGGGCGGCGCGGGCGGCGTCGCGGGAGACGGTCAGAATCGTGCCTTCCGTCGGTTTCATCACCGCGCGGTAGGCCGTGCGCACGCCCTCGGCCAGGGCCCCGGCGACCTCCGCGGCGGTGACCCGCTGCTTGCCTTCCAGCGCCCGCGCAAACCCGCGGTATAACTGGGAGAGAATCACCCCCGAATTGCCCCTTGCCCCCATCAGGGAACCCCTGGCGACCGCCTCGGCGACCTCTCCGAGGGAGTCAGCCTTGGCCTGCTCCATTTCCCGGCAGGCGGCCGCCAGCGTGAGGGCCATGTTGGTGCCGGTATCGCCGTCGGGGACGGGGAAGACGTTAAGGGCATCAACCCCGCCCTTTTCCGCTTCCAGCCGGCGGGCACCAGACCAGACCAGTTGCCTCAAAAGGTTGCCATCCAAGTATTCGACCGGCAACAGCACTCCTCCTAGCGAGGCTGGTTGACCTTTACGCCCTGGACGTTGATGCGGACGTTGGCGACCGGGACGTTGGTACTCTGCTCCACCGTGTACCGGACCTTCTCGATCACGTTGTTGGCCACTTCGGAGATCTTCGTCCCGTAGCCGACCACGACGTGCAAGGTGATGTCCGCCCGGCCGTCCTCAAGCACGACCTCCACGCCCCGCGAGAGGTTTTCCCGTCCCAGGAGTTCCGCGATCCCGTCCTTCAGTTTCCTGGAAGCCATGCCCACGATGCCGTAGCACTCGGTCGCCGCCACGCCCGCGATGGTGGCGATCACTTCCTCCGAGAGGCTGATCCGACCCAGTTGGTTCTGCGACTCCTTGGACAAGGTCTCCACCTCGTTTCACTTTCTCCAGGAAAACTTTCTTTTCGTCTTGAGCTTGCCCATTTCCTGCTTGGCGGCCCGCCGGAGCCTTGCCAGGGCCGCGCCCGCTGTGTTAGAGTAATGGATGTGCCTTGAGGAGGTGTTTTAGCGTGGCAAGGCTTTGCGAGATCTGCGGCAAGACCGTCGCCAGCGGTAACCTGGTCAGTCACTCGAATATCAAGACCAAGCGCCGGTGGTCGCCCAACGTCCAGCGGGTCAAGGCGATCATCGACGGCCGTCCCAAGCGCATCACCGTTTGTACCCAGTGCCTGCGCTCCGGCAAGGTCCAGCGCGCGGTCTGAGCCCGTCCAGCGGGCTTTTTTCTTTTCAAACGAAAGAGCCGGGGGGCCGGCTCCAGTTGCGGTGGGCCTGCCGCCCACCTCAGGTGCTCTTTTGAAAAAGGCCGAAGATGGCCGCCAGCATGCGGCCGATCACCTTCGGTGGCTTGACGACGATAATTCTCAACCGGGTCCCTCCCTCCCCAGCGCGGGTGTCAATGGTCGCGGAGAAATTGCCAGCCGAGCCACAAAAACGCGGCTCCGAACAACCCTGCCCAGACCCAGACGGGGACGGCGTAAACCAGTAGCATTGCCCCCGCGGCGGACAGAACAAGGCCCAGGAGTTGCCGTTTTTGTCTCACGCGGCGGACGATGTAGCGCATCCCCTGCTGCCCCCCGGCACCTCTACCCACTCCCGGCGGCCCCCCTTCACGGCCGCTTTAATCTATTCGCCAGGGGATGGCCTGGTGACGGCCGCCTGCCGCAGGGCCGTGATAGCCTCGGCCACGTCGCTGGAGCCGAACACCGCCGACCCGGCCACCAGCACCGAGGCGCCGGACCGGACCACGTCGACGGCCGTGGCGCGGTTGATCCCGCCATCAACCTCGAGTTCGTAGCCGAATCCTTTTTCAGCCGCCAGTCGCTTCAACCACTGGAGTTTAGGCAACACCGCCGGGATGAAGGTCTGCCCGGCGAAACCGGGGTTGACGCTCATCACCAGGACCATATCGACATCACCCAACAGATACTCCAGCACCTGGGGCGGCGTGGCGGGATTGATGGCCACTCCGGCCCAGGTTCCCTTTTCCTTGATCTGGTGGATCACCCGGTGCAAGTGGCGGCACGCTTCCGCGTGCACCGTGAGGGACGAGGCCCCGGCCCGGGCGAACTCCCCCAGGTAGCGCTCGGGGTTTTCGACCATCAGGTGTACGTCCAGGGGCAGACGGGTCGAACCGCGCAAGGCTTCCACCACCAGCGGGCCGACCGTCAGGTTGGGGACGAAATG
>JAJYMS010000194.1 GCA_021786825.1 Bacillota bacterium
AGGGGTAGGGGTAAAGGGGCACTCCCGCCAGCAGGCTCCAGGCCACCAGGACCGCCGCCGCCGCCCCGTAGACCAGGGTGGTGTAGGGCAGCACCGAGAGGCGCCGGCGGACGCTCCGCCCCACCAACAAGTAGAGCGCCACCAACAGCGCCCCCACCAAGGCCAGCCAATCCCCCTGCAACTCCTGCCGCCCCGCCTGCCAATCGCTCCACCCGATGAGCGCCCCTCCGCCCAGGGCGAGGGCGACCCCCAGCAGCCCCGCCCGGGTAACCCTCTCCCCGAAGAGGAGCCGGGCCCCCAGCAACACGAACACGGGCTGCAACGTAACCAGGACCACCGAACTGGCCACCGAGGTGAACTTGAGGGAGGTGATCCAGGCGGCAAAATGAGCGGCCAGGAAGACCCCTCCCAGGACCGACAAGGCGACGTCCCGACGGCCGACCTCGGCCAGTTCCCCCCGCCTGGTCGCCAGCGCCACCGGCCCCAGGAACAGGACCGTGAACCCCAACCTGTAGGCGGCGATGGCCAAGGCCGGGACCAGGGGCATCCATTTGATCAGGATGGACGAGGTCGAGACCCCAAGAACACCGATCCCCAGCGCCAGGTACGCCAAGCGCGTCATCTTTTTTTAGTTCTACGCCCCGGCGGGGTTATCCTCCTGAGCCACCCCGCCCCTGAGGCGCGGCCAGGACCTGCTGCAAAACCTGGCTTTCCGGCTGCCGAACCAGGGCCAACACCGAGTCACCTTCCCGCAGAACCGTGTCGCCGCGGGGGATCAGGACCTGATCCCCCCGCACCACCGAGAGCAGGATGCAGGCTTCGGGCAGGCGCAGCGATTTCACCGGCGCATCGGCGGCCGGGGAGCGGCGAGTCAGGGTGGTTTCCACGATTTCCAGGTTGCCCCGCCGCAGGGTCAGCAACGGCACGAGGTCCTCGACTTCCACCTCCTGCTCGATCAGGGTGTAGATGATCCGGGTGGAACTCACCGTCGCTCTGATCCCCAGGCTCCGGAAGATCTCCTCATTGCGCGGGTTGTTCACCCGCGCCACGACGCGCTTGCAGCCCAGGTGCAGGGCCACCTGGCAGGCCACCAGGTTGTTTTCGTCCCGGCCGGTGGCCGCGATCAACACGCCGGCCCGCTGCAGCCCGGCGTCCCGCAGCGCCTTGGCCGTCGTGCCGTCCGCGCACCGCACGGCGTCGCCCAGGTGGTCTTCGAGGCGCCGGCACTTGGCCGGTTCCTTCTCCACCACCAGGACCTCGTGCCCCGCCTGCAACAGGGTCTCGGCCAGGTTGAAACCGACCTTGCCGCCGCCGACGATAATGGCGTACATCCCTACTCTCCCCCCAGCACGGCGTGCTGGAAGATGTCCACGGTGCGGGTCGTCGGGCAAATGATGTCAAACCCACCCGGGCGGTAGATCTCCGCCCGCTCGGGATCCATCACCCGGGCGACCACCCGGCGGACCTTGAAGATCTGCCTGGCGACCTGGGCCGCCATCAGGTTGGTGTTGTCACAGTCCGTGACGGCTACCACCGCGTCCGCCTCCTCCACCCCGGCCCGCCGCAGGACGTCCACGTCGATTCCGGTACCGACGGCCGTCTCTCCGCCAAAGCTGTCGCCCAGCGCGGCGAAGGCCTCCGGGCGCCGGTCGACCACCGCCACCTCGTGCCCGGCGGCGCCAAGGTTGGCGGCCAGCCGCGAACCGAGCAGCCCGCACCCCACCACCACGACCTTCAAGCCTGGTTCCTCCCTCCGGCGGCGCCCCGGCCGCGGGTCCCCGGGGCGGCCTTCTCGATCAACACGTCGGCCGGCGCGTGGCGGACCACGAAGTCGACCGTGGAGCCAAAGAGCCGGTCTTCGAAGCGGGGCCGCTCGCGCGCCCCCAGGATGATGGCCCGGGTCGGCGTCGCCGAGGCGATCTCCACGATGGCCCTCCCGGCCTTACGAGCCCGCCGGATGAAGGCCCGGGCGGGAATGCCGCAGGCTTCGGCCACCTCCCGGGCGTGGGCCAGCGCCTCCTCGGCCTCCTTGACCCGGCCGGGGATCTCCACGTCCAGGGGAAGGGTCATCGGCACCTCGATGACGTAAATGGCCGACAGGACGAGGTTCTCGGCCCGCGCCAGGGTGCAGGCCAGCCGCAGCAGTTGGTCGCTCAGGGGAGAGGCCTGGATTCCCACCAATACCTGGGGTACCGTCTCCACGGCGGCGCCCGCCCCGGCCGGTGCCACCCGGCGGGGTGGGTGGAGCATCCACCACAGAATCCTGACGACCGCCAAGACAAAGGTAAGCCCCAGAACGATGCCCACCGGATCCAGCCGCGTCCCAACTACGGCGGACTCACCTCCTGGCGCGGCTGGTCCGCACTCGCCAGAACAGGTTCCAGCGGTACAGCCCCAGACCGAACATGGCCGCCCCCAGGATGGTGTAGGCCGGGGTCGCACCCTCCGTCAGGCCGCGGTAGATAATGACAAAACCCAGCACCAGCGCGGTGGTGGACGAGAACATCCGGTACCGCCCCAGGAAGCGGAGCCGACTTTCGGAGATGGGTGGCCTGGGCATCGGGATCGGGACCCCCTGAGCGCAGAATCAAACGCGCGGCGCGGGGTTAGTATTACCCGCGCCGCGCCGCCGGTACGCCAGGCCCGGCAGAACCGGTCAAAGTTACCGGTGCAGCAGCCTTTTCAGCAGGAGCTTGAGGGAGTCCCAGAGCACCCGGAAGAACCCGCCGCGGGGTACGTCCTGGGCCGCCACCAGGGGGCCGGTGAAGATTTCCTGGCCGGAGGGCAGGCTAAGCTTGAACTCGCCCACCGCCTGTCCCCGGGCGACCGGGGCCACCAGGTAGGCAGGGGGGGAGACGATCTTCGCCAGCTTGCCCTGATCGTCCCGGGGAACGGTCACCAGGACGTCCTGACCGAGGGTGAGGCCCACCTCGGAGGCCTTTCCCTTGTAGACCGGCACCCGGCCCAGGTCCGCCCCCGCCTTGAACTCGACGTCGGCGAAGCTGTCGAACCCGTAGCTGAGCAGCTTGGCGGCCTGATCCTCCCGGAGCTTGTAAACCTCGGCTTCGGTGAGCCCCTTGCCCGGAACACCCATGACCACGGCGATCATCCGCATGTCCCCGCGGTGAGCGGTCGCCACCAGATTATAGCCGGCCTCGTCGGTGTAGCCTGTCTTCAGCCCGTCGGCCCCCGGGTAGGTGTCCAGCAATCCGTTCCGGTTGTCCTGCTTGATACCGCCGTAGGTGAAGCTCCGGATCGAATGGTAGGTCAGAGCATCCGGGTAGTCGCGGATATACGCCTGGGCCAGCCGCGCCATGTCCAGGGGCGAGATGTGGTTTTCCGAGGATAGTCCGTTCGGATCGACGTAGTGCGTGTTCTTGAGCCCCAGGCGCCGGGCCTCCTCGTTCATCATCGCCACGAAGCCGTCGGCCGACCCGCCCAGGCGGTCGGCGACCGCCACGCAGGCGTCGTTGCCCGAGTCGACGGTGATGCCCTTGATGAGATCCTCCAGCCTGGCGGTGGTGTTGGGCGCCAGAAACATCACTGAGCCCCCCACCTTCTGGGCCCAGGCGTCGGGCCCGATCGCCACCTGGTCATCCAGGTGGATGCGACCCTCCTTGATTGCCTTGAAGGTCAGGCGCAGGGTCATCACCTTGGTCAGGGAGGCCGGCACCAGCTGCTTGTCCCCTTCTTGACTGAAAAGGACCTGGCCCGAACGGGCGTCCAGCAGCACCGCCCCCAGGGCGTTCACCCTGAAGGGGGGCGCCGCGGGGGTGCCCGCCGGGGCCGGCGGAGGGGAGCCGGCCGACGCCGCCGCCGGAGCCAGGGCCGCCATCACCAGTAACACTGCCGCCAAATAGAGGGATAGAAACCGGTAAGACCGCAAAGTTGACCCGCCTCCGTCCGAAAACATCAACTTACGCCCCCCGCGGGGGGCGGCGCCCTAAGTGTATAACAACCGGTGGCACCTGTCCGTTAGCAAATCCAGGGAAAGCAACTCCGCCACCAGTCTGGGTCCGAACTTGACCAGCAGGGGCAACACGTTGAGCACCCGCTCCTGCGGCTGGCCGCGGGGATACAGGGAGACCGCCAGGCGGTCGTACTGGCGCATGGACACCTCGCACCGCTGGCGGTGGTGCTGGCGGGCCTTGTCCGCCAGCCACTTTAACTGCAGTTGGATCCGCTGCCAGTTCTGTTCCGCCGCGCGGGAGAGCGCGGGGTCAAGGCTCGCCAGGGCTTTGGCCACCTCCGCGTGGCGGTCCCGCACGTCGCGCTGCAGGGAGGTGAACAACTCGTCCAGCCCCAGGTCGTCCAGGCGCTTCAGGCACGCCTGCCGCCGCTCCTGCAGCCGGTGGGCGACGTCCGCCACGCTGAGGCCCTGGCGCCTGAGGTAACGCGCCTGGGTCGGCTCGACCACGGTGAGACTGGCCCGGGGGTAGACGATCGGCAGTTCCAGGTCGAAGGCCTCGAAGGCCTCCCGGCACTGCGCCAGGTAGGATATCTCGCCGGGCCCGCCGACGTACGCCAGGGTCGGAAAGATGTGCTCCTGGGCCATCGGTCTGGTCACAACGTTACAACTGAAGACTTCCGGCGAGCCGGCGGCCAGCGCCTCCAGAGTGGGGAGGTCGAAGCCCTCCGGCCGGTCCCGGAGGGAAAACCGCCCGCCCTCGCCCAGCACCGGCCACCGCACGCCGTCCCGGTACAGGTACAGGCCGGTGAAGGCCGGATCGACGTCAAGGGTCGGGGCATAGCCCAGTTCCTCGAGGCGGGCCCGCCCCTCCGCCGCCCGGACCGCCACCCCGCCTGCCGCCAGGATCCTTCCAAAGAATTCGGCCGCCATCCGGCGCAAGGGGGGTTCCAGGGGGTTCGCCAGAACCAGGCCGGCGTCCTGAAACAGCCAGGCCATCAGACGCGCGAACCAGTCGGCCAGGGTCTGGCCGGGCTCCGCCGCCCAGAGGGCGCGCTCGCGTACCTCCTCCCGGAATTCGGTGGCCGGCAGGAGTTCAAACAGGGCGCGGGTCGCTCGCAGGCCCGCGTCTCCCAGGGTGAAGTGGCCGATCGAGCACCGCCCCCGGGGCTCCTCCTCCAGGGTGAGCCGCCGAAGCTCCCCCTCGGGGGTCACCAGGTCGATGTGGTTGACTTCGCCGTAGTCGTGGTCCTCGGCGGCGATCCAGAAGACCGGGACCACCGCCCGCCCCAGCACCCGGGCGTAGTGGCGGGCAAGTTGCACGGCGGCGACGGCCTTGTAGACGGTGTAGAGCGGACCGGTGAAGACGCCGGCCTGCTGGCCGGTGACCACCGCCAGGGTGCCGGGCTCGCGCAGGCGGGCGAGGTTGGCCAGGGTCGCGTCTCCCGCCCCGGCCCGCCGGTTGGTCTCTGCCAGTCCCCGCACCAGCAGTTCCCGGTCGCCGCGGTAGGTCCTGCTCAACCGCCCCGCGCGGGCGGCGAAGGACGCCTCGTCGTAGGGGTCGTAGGGAAAACGGGAGGCCACCCGCGCGAAGTTGAACAGGTAGTCCTGCACCAGCGGCGGCCGGCGCAGGACCTCGTCTTGGGTTTCCAGCCACAGCCGGGAGGCGCCCCCGGTAGCGGAGTTCATTCCTCCACCCGGATCCGCCCGGCCGGGCCTTCCACCACCTCGCCGATCTCCGCCGCCAGGAGCGCCCCCTGGGCCACCAAGCGCGCCCGCAACTGCTCCGCGCGGTCCGGCGCCACGGCGATCAGCAGGCCGCCGGAGGTAACGGCGTCACACAGCAGGAGGCGGTCCGCCTCCGACAGTCCGTCAGCGTAGTCAACCACATTCTGCAAGTAACGGTGGTTCGCCTTGCTGCCCCCGGGGAAGAACCCACGCTCCCCCGCCTCCCGGGCGAAGGGGAGCACCGGGACCGCCGAGGCGCGAAGGCGGATGCCCACCCCGGCCTCCCGCGCCATCTCGCGCGCGTGCCCGAGCAGGCCAAAGCCGGTCACGTCGGTCGCGCCGCGCACGCCGGCCTCTTGCATGGCGCCGACCTGGTTGTTCAAGGCCGCCATCACCCGGGTGGCCTCCTGCAGCGCCTCGGCGGGGACCACGTCCTTCTTGCCGGCGGTGGTCACCACCCCGCTGCCGATCGGCTTCGTCAGAATCAGCCGGTCGCCGGGCCGGGCCCCGCCCTTGGTGATCACGCGGTCCGGGTGAACGATCCCGGTCACGGCCAGACCGTACTTCGGTTCCTGGTCATCCAGGCTGTGGCCGCCGATCAGCACCGCTCCGGCCTCCTGGACCTTCTCCGCCCCGCCGCGCAGGATCTCCGCCAGCACCTGGTGGGGCAACCGGGAAATGGGAAAGCCGACGATGTTCAGGGCGGTCACCGGCCGGCCGCCCATGGCGTAGACGTCGGATAGGGAGTTGGCGGCGGCGATCTGTCCATACAAGAACGGGTCATCGACCACCGGGGTGAAGTAGTCCACCGTCACCACCAGGGCCAGGTCCGCGCCCAGGCGGTAAACGCCGGCGTCGTCGGGACGGTCGAGACCGACCAGCACGTTCGCATCTTTCGGAGCGGGCGGTAGGTGGCGCAGAACCTGCGCCAGGTCACCAGGACCAAGCTTGCACCCTCAGCCGCCCTTGGCGGTCATCAGCGTCAAGCGGATGCGTTCTCCCTCGGTCACGCTCTCACCTCCCTCTCTCCGGCGCCGTCTCCAGGGCCCGGCGCAAGGCCGCCGCCACCAGGGGCGGTTCGTCCGGCAGGATGGTGCGCGGGTCGAAGAGCAACTGGTCGCGCTGGATCCGGGCCAGCACCGGCGGTTCCGCGCGGCGCAGGCACCTCTCCACCTCGGCCGGGCTCGCCTGGCGCGGGCGCACCCCGACCAGCCAGGTCTGAAGGTCTACTCCCGGCAGCGATCCGCCGCCGGCCTGCGAAACCCCGGACAGCACCTCCACCGCCGCCCGGCCGGCGGCCGCTTCCGCCAGGAGCCGCGCCAGGCCCTGGGCCTCGGGCTCCAGTTCCTCCGCCGGGCGCGTCAGCATCGCCAGGGTGGGAATCTCCCGGCGCGCCCGGGCCTCGTCCTGGTACAGCCGCAAGGTGGCCTCCAGCGCCGCCAAAGTGAGTTTATCGATGCGCAGCGCACGCGTCAACGGGTTCAGGCGGATTTTCTTGAGCAGGGCGGCGCGGCCGACGATCAGCCCCGCCTGCGGACCTCCCAGCAGCTTGTCGCCGCTGAAGGTCACCAGGTCCGCGCCCGCGGCGACGCTCTCCTGAACGGTGGGTTCGTCGCCGACGCCGAAGCGGCGCAAATCCAGCAACACCCCGCTGCCCAGGTCATTCACCACCGGCAGGCCGGTCCGGCGCCCCAGGGCGGCCAGTTCGGAGAGGCTGACCGACTCGACGAAGCCGGTCA
>JAJYMS010000031.1 GCA_021786825.1 Bacillota bacterium
AGGTACCTTGCGTCAAGCGCAACGCCACGGCCACGGCCATCGCCCTGGCGGCCATCGACCTGGCCCTCGCCGGGGTGCGCTCGGCGATCCCGGTCGACGAGGTGATCGAAACGATGGGGCGAGTGGGGCGCTGCCTGCCGGAAGCCCTGCGGGAGACCGCCGAGGGCGGGCTGGCAGCCACCCCCACCGCCCGCGCCATCGTGGCCCGGCTGCAGCGTACCAACCCTTAGCCCGCCTGCCCCCGGGTGAAGTTCAGGAGCCCGCCGGCGAGAACGATTTGCGCCTGCCGTTCGCTCAGCCCATGCTGGACCTTGAAGGTGGTCCCCTTGGTCAGGTTGTTGACGGTGATCTCCGGCCCGGCCGTGATTTGTCCGGCCGGGTCTTCGATCTCCAGTTGGTCGCCCTGCCCGGTCTGGGTGTAGTTCGCCTCGTCGGCAAAGGTCAGGGGAAGGATGCCGAAGTTGATCAGGTTGGCCCGGTGGATGCGAGCGAAGGACTTGGTGATGACCGCCTTGACGCCCAGGTACATGGGCGCCAGCGCCGCGTGCTCGCGGCTGGAGCCCTGCCCGTAGTTCGAGCCGCCGACGATGAAACCGCCTTGGTTCGCCTTGGCCCGGGTGGCGAAGTTCGCGTCCACCCCTTCGAAGACGTGCTCGGAGATGGCCGGGATGTTGGACCGCAGCGGCAGGATCTTGGCCCCCGCCGGCATGATGTGGTCGGTGGTGATGTTGTCCTCCACCTTCAGCAGGACGGCCCCCCGCAGCCGGTCGGCCACGGCGGTGTTGATGGGCAGCGGCTTGATGTTGGGACCGCGCAGGACTTCCACCCTGGAGCCGTCCGCGGGCGGGACGATCACCAGGTTGTCATCGACCAGGAAGCGCTCCGGCATCCTGACCGTAGGGTGCGCGCCGAGGGTTCGCGGGTCGGTCATCACGCCGGTGAGGGCCGCGGCCGCAGCCGTTTCCGGGCTTACCAGGAAGACCTTGGCATCGGCGGTTCCGGACCGCCCCTCGAAGTTTCGGTTGAAGGTCCGCAGGGAGATCGCCCCTGAGTTGGGCGCCTGCCCCATCCCGATGCAAGGGCCGCAAGCCGACTCCAGAATCCGGCAGCCGGAGGCGATCAGGCCGGCCAGCGCGCCGTTTTCAGCCAACATGCGGAAGACCTGCTTCGAGCCGGGGGCAATGCCCACGCTGACCGAGGGATGGACGGTCCGGCCCTTGAGGATCGCCGCCGCCCGCATCAGGTCCACGAAGGAAGAGTTGGTGCAACTCCCGATCAGCACCTGGTCGACCTTGGTTCCGGCCAGTTCGCTGACCCTGGCCACGTGGTCGGGGCTGTGGGGCTTGGCCGCCAGCGGCTCCAGCCGGGAGAGGTCGATCTCGATGGTCTCCTGGTAGGTTGCATCCGGGTCCGCCCGCAGCTCGACCCAGTCCGCCTCCCGGCCCTGAGCCTTCAGGAAGGCGAGGGTCTGCGCATCAGAGGGGAAGATCGAGGTGGTGGCCCCCAATTCGGCGCCCATGTTGGTGATCGTGGCCCGCTCCGGGACGGAGAGGCTCCGCACGCCCTCGCCACCGTACTCGACAATCTTGCCGACGCCGCCTTTGACGCTCATGATCCTGAGGACCTCGAGAATCACGTCCTTCGCCGAGACCCACGGCTGCAGCGCGCCGCTCAACTTGACGTTGACGACCTTGGGGCAGGTCAGGTAGAAGGGGCCTCCGCCCATCGCCACGGCCACATCCAGCCCGCCCGCGCCGATGGCGATCATCCCCAGGCCCCCTCCGGTGGGGGTGTGGCTGTCGGAACCGAGCATCGTCAGGCCCGGCGCGCCGAAGCGCTCCAGGTGAACCTGATGGCAGATGCCGTTGCCGGGACGGGAGAAGTAAATCCCGTACCTGGCCGCGACGGACTGCAGAAAACGGTGGTCATCCGCGTTTTCGAAGCCGGTTTGCAGCGTGTTGTGGTCGATGTAGCTGACGGAGAGCTTCGTCTTCACCCGGGGCACGCCCATTGCCTCGAACTGCAGGTAAGCCATCGTCCCCGTGGCGTCCTGTGTGAGGGTCTGGTCGATGCGGATGGCGATCTCCTTGCCCGGAACCAGGTCACCCTCGACCAGGTGGGAACCCAGGATCTTCTGGACCAGGTTCTTACCCATCTCGTTCCTCCTCCACCAACCTTGTTCTATCAGCGCCAGGCCAGCCTCCGGGAGATCCTTTGTGCCGCCTCGATAACGGCCTGCCCGTACCGCGCGATGATCTCGGAGTCGAAACGTCCCGAGGGGCCGGAGACGGCCAGGGCCGCCACCACCTCGCCCGAACCGTCGAAGACCGGGGCGGCCACCGCCGCGGAGCCGGGTTCCCGCTCCTCCACGCTGGAGGCGTACCCCTGGCGCGCCAAGTCGGCCAGTTGCTCGCGCAGGCGGCTCCGCTCGATCCCCTCGCGCCGCGGGCTGTCCAGCACCTTCTCCCGCACCTCCGGCGGGGCAAAGGCCAGGAGGACCTTGCCCGAGGCCCCGAGATACAGCGGCGCGCGCTGGCCGATCTGGACCACTCGCCGCACGGCCTGCCGGCTTTCCGCCTTCTGAACCCGCACCCGCTCAGTCCCGTCGCGGACGTACAGGCTGACGGTCTCGTCGATCTCGTTCCGGAGCCGCTCCATCTCCGGGTAGGCCAGGCTGGTCAGGTCGTCGTCGCGCGAGAAGGCGGAGGCCAGCTCCAGCACCGCGAGCCCGATCGAGTACTTGTCGGTGCGGGCGTCCCGCTGTACGAAACCGCGCCTTTCCAGGGTGGCCAACAACCGGTGCACCGAACTCTTGTACAGCCCGGTCCGCTCGGCGATCTCGCTGACACCCGCCGAAGCGCGCCCCGCCGCCACCGCGGCGAGAACGTCGAGAGCGCGGTCCACCGCTCTAACTATGGACTTTGACCCGGCCGGTTCTTTCACCCGCTCACCGCCGTCTACCCGCGCCAACGCGGCCAGGGGGATTGGTTCTACCTGGTAGAACTGCGTTCTGTTGTCAAGCTAAATTATAGTGCCGCGTGCGTCGCCTGGCAATGCGCAACCAGAGACCAGACAGACCCCCGGGGCGGTCAAGCTCCAGGGGTCTCTCGGGCCGCGGCCGGCGTCCGCCGAATTAGAACTTCAAAATGTTGATCAGGCTGCGGACGCTGTCCGCCGACTTGGCCAGGGCGGTCTTTTCGTCCGCCGTGAGCTCAACCTCGATCACCTTCTCTACCCCGTCGCCGCCCAGGACGACGGGAACCCCGAGGAAGAGGCCGCGGTGCCCGTATTCGCCCTCGAGGTAAGCGCCGCAGGGGAGGATCCGCTTCTTGTCCTTGAGGATCGCCTCCGCCATCTGCACCGACGAGGCTCCCGGGGCGTAGTAGGCGCTGCCGGTCTTCAGCAGGCTGACGATCTCGCCGCCCCCCTTCCGGGTGCGTTCCACGATGGCGGCGATCCGCTCCTTGGAAGCGAGTTTCTCGATGGGGATGCCACCGGCGTAAGAGTACCGCACCAGGGGCACCATGTCGTCGCCGTGCCCGCCCAGGACGAAGGCGCTGACGTCCTCCACCGAGACGTTGAGTTCCATCGCGATGAAGGTGCGGAAGCGCGCCGAGTCGAGGACCCCCGCCATGCCGATGACCCGGTTGCGCGGCAGGCCGGAGACCTTAAAGGCTGTGTAGGCCATGGCGTCCATCGGGTTGGACACCACGATCAGGTACGCGTCGGGAGAGAACTTGACCACCTGCTCGGTGACTTCTTTCACGATCTTGAAGTTCGTGTTCAGCAGGTCGTCGCGGCTCATGCCGGGTTTGCGGGCGATCCCGGCGGTGATGATCACCACGTCAGACCCCGCGGTGTCCTGGTAGTCGTTGGTGCCGATGACCGCGGAGTCGAACCCCTCCACCGGGCTGGCCTGCCGCAAGTCGAGTCCCTTGCCCTGGGGAAGACCCTCGACCACGTCGATCAGCACGACATCTCCCAATTCCTTGGCGGCCGCCCAGTGAGCCGCCGTGGCGCCCACGTTGCCGGCGCCCACAATGGAGATCTTGTGGCGCTTAATCACCGAAACTCCTCCTCACATGTTCTCGACGATCAGGCTACCGAACTCGGAACACCTGACCTCTTTGGCCCCATTGGTGAGCCGGGCGAAGTCGTAGGTCACGGTCCCGTTCTTGATGGTCCGCTCCAACCCCCTGACGATCAGGTCCGCGGCTTCCTGCCAGCCCATGTGCTCCAGCATCATCACGCCGGAAAGGATCATGGAGCCGGGGTTGACCTTGTCCTGGTTCGCGTACTTGGGGGCCGTGCCGTGGGTGGCCTCAAACACCGCGTACTCGTCGCTGATGTTGCCGCCCGGGGCGATGCCGATCCCGCCCACCTGCGCCGCCACGGCGTCGGAGAGGTAGTCGCCGTTGAGGTTGGTGGTGGCGATCACGTCGAACTCGTCGGGGCGCAGCAGCAGTTGCTGGAAGGTGATGTCCGCAATCCGGTCCTTGACGATGATCCGGCCCGGCGGGCACTTGCCCTCGAACTTGCTCCAAAGCTCGTCCTCGGTGACCGTCTGCCCGGCAAACTCCTCGCGGGCGACCTCGTAGCCCCAGTCGCGGAAGGCCCCTTCCGTGAACTTCTGGATGTTCCCCTTGTGCATCAGCGTGACGCTCTTGCGCCCCCGCTTGATGGCGTACTGGATGGCCGCCCGGATCAAGCGCTTGGATCCGAACTCGCTGACCGGCTTGATGCCGATTCCGGAATCCGGGCGGATCTGCTTGCCCATCTCGTTGTTCAGGAAGGCGATGACCTTCTCAACTTCCGAAGTCCCCCGTTTCCACTCGATCCCGGCGTAGATGTCCTCGGTGTTCTCCCGGAAGATGACCACATCCACCTTCTGGGGCTGTTTTACCGGGCTGGGGACTCCCTCGAACCACCGCACCGGCCGCAGGCAGACGTAAAGGTCCAGGATCTGGCGCAAGGCCACGTTCAGGCTGCGCATGCCGCCGCCCACCGGAGTGGTCAGGGGACCCTTGATACCGACACGGTACTGCTTGAAAGCGGTGATGGTATCGTCGGGCAGCCAGGTGCCAAAGGTGTTGAAGGCCTTTTCCCCCGCGTAGACCTCGAACCACTCGATCTTCCTGGTGCCCCCGTAAGCCTTCTGCACCGCCGCGTCAAAAACGCGCACGGAGGCTCGCCAGATGTCCGGCCCCGTGCCGTCCCCCTCGATGAAGGGGACGATGGGGTGGTCAGGAACCGAAAACACCCCCCCCGACACGGTGATCGGTTCGCCCCGGGTGGGTGCCTTCAACTGCTTGAATTCTGCCACTGACAGTCCTCCTCGCCCACTATGCGATTGCTCTGGTTGCTGGTGGTCCGGCTCCTAATAAAGCAAAAACTCCGCCTGGTGAACAACCCCCGTCTGGGGCCACTTAACCGGTGGAGCAGGTCGAGAGGGTCGACGATCTGATCAAGGTGTAGGGACTGCGCGCCTGCTGGCCATCGCGGAAGGTGGTTGGGTAACCGGATCTTGCGTCTTCTGGGGAAGCAATCAGCCAGTCCTTGCCCGGGCTCATCCCTCCTGTTCGGGTCTTAATCAACGGGCCTCGCACCCGCGGTTTCCTATAAGCATTGCTTATCGCTACAATTCTCAGGTGACATAACTGCATCACCACTTCTTCCAGTATATAACGTGGGTCTCCAGCTCGTCAACGAAACCCTGTCGGAGGCCACCGAACATCTCCCCGCATCGCTAAACACCTTCGGCGCGGCGCCCCGGCCGCAGCCTGGTCCCGCAATAAGGGCACAGGTTGAAATCCGGTTCGACCGGCTCCCCGCATCCGGGGCAGTAGTTCAGTTGCCACCAGGGGTCGGCGGCCTCCAACCGCCGCGAGTAGAACCGGTGCACGAGCACCCCCGCAAGCAGCAGCGCGAGCAAGACCACCTTGGGCGCCTCCTCAGGCCCGGGACTTGAACCCGTACTTTTGCAGCCGGTACAACAGGGTGTGGCGGGAGATGCCCAGCAGCCTGGCGGCGGCGGTCTGGTTTCCCCCCGCGCGGTCGAGGGCCTGCCGGATCAATTCCTTCTCGACCTCCCGCAGCGACACCCCGCCCTCGGGGAGCTTGATCCCCGACCTTCGCGCCGGCATCGCCACGTCGCGCACCTCCGGCGGCAGATCCTCGGCGGTGACCCGGTTCTGGCGGCAAATGATCACCGCCCGCTCGATGGCGTTCTCCAGCTCCCTGACGTTCCCGGGCCAGCGGTACTCGGTGAGCAGCTTGGATGCCTCCGGCGTAAGTCCCACCACCCGGCCCTGGCCGTCGAATTTCTTCAGGAAATGCTCGACCAGCAACGGGATGTCCTCCCGCCGCTCGCGCAGGGACGGCAGGGTGATGGGCACCACGTTCAGCCGGTAGTAGAGGTCCTCCCGGAAGCGCCCCTCGGCCATGGCCGCCGAGAGATCGCGGTTGGTGGCCGCGATGATGCGGACGTCCACGCGGAGCGTTTCCCCTCCCCCGACCCGCTCGAAGGCTTTCTCCTGGAGTACCCGCAGCAGCTTGACCTGCACCGCGGGAGACAGCTCCCCGATCTCGTCCAGGAACAGGGTGCCCCCGTCCGCCAGTTCAAACCGCCCCTGCCGCCGCGCCACCGCCCCGGTGAAGGCGCCCCGCTCATGGCCGAACAGTTCTGATTCCAGCAAGGTCTCCGGCAGGGCGGCGCAGTTCACCTGGATATAGGGCTGGTGCCGCCGGGGGCTCAGGAAGTGAATCGCCTTGGCCACCAGTTCCTTGCCGGTGCCTGATTCCCCGTAAATGATCACCGAAGCGCCGGTCTGCGCCACCCGCTCCACCAGGTCGAAGACCGCCTGCATCCGGGGGCTCTTACCGATGATGTTCTGAAAGCTGTAGCGGCCCTCTACCTCCTGGCGAAGCCGGGCGACCTCCTGGGTCAGGTCCTCGACCTGCAGGGCTTTCTCGATCATCAGCCGGATCTCTTCGATGTCAAAGGGCTTGGAGACGTAGTCGTAGGCACCCATCTTCATCGCCTCGATGGCCGTCGGCACCGAGCCGTGGGCGGTGATCATCACCACCGGCAGGCCGGGCCGGGCGTCCTTGATCCGGCGCAGGGCCTCCAACCCGTCGAGCCTGGGCATTTTCAGGTCGAGGAGCACCAGGTCGGGAGACTCGGCCAGGGCTACTTCCACACCCCGTTCCCCGTCGCCCGCCACCAGGGTGCGGTAGCCGCCCTGCTGCAACCCCTTCTCCAGTGCCCAACACATATTCTTTTCGTCATCGACGATCAGAATGGTCTTCACCCTCGACCGACCTCCAGGGGAAAGTTCATCGTCACCGTCGTGCCCCCCCCCGCC
>JAJYMS010000141.1 GCA_021786825.1 Bacillota bacterium
ATGGCCAGGTAGCGGTAGAGGCCGGGGCGCAACCCTTCCACCCGGTTGACCAGCAGGTAGGTTTCAAAGGGGTGCCGCGCCCCCGCCGACGGCACGGTCCGCAAGGTCGCCGGCCGGGGCGTGATTCGCTTGACCCCCTGGGTGCACCACAGGAGGTAAGACAACTCGCCCAAGGGCAGGGGCCTGGGCGAATACTTGCGGATGCTGGCCCGGTTGTCGATGGCCGCTGTGAGGTCGATGCTCCTGACGGCGATGGAACCGGGCACCGGCAGGCGCATGGTCGCCTTTGACGGGTCAGCCTCCTTCTCCAGCGGCGGTTGCGGTACCCCCAGGGACTGGTCCGAGGGTCCCATCCGCTCGTACCTGGTAAGCCTCATGAACTCCCGTCCAATGGCGCTGCGCAATGACAACCCCCCTTAGCCTGGATTTTAACGTTAAAGGGGTGATTGGCCAAGAGCCACCGCCGCAAAGCGCCCCGGCGGCGCTGCGGCGCGGCGCTAGGCCAGCCGTCCGGAGAAGAGCAGAAAGCCGAAGCAAACCAGGTTGAAGGTGATGAAGATGCCGGTGGCGTGCCACAGCGGTCCCTCCCCCCAGACCTTCTTCCGCTTGTTCCAGCGAGCCAGCCCATCGTACCCCGACATCAGGACGCCGTGGTACAGGCCGTACAGCAGGTAGTACCACTGGACCCCGTGCCACAGCCCCATCAGCCCCATCGAGAGCAGCACGCCCAGGTAGGAAGCCAGTTGCTTGTTCTTGAACCAGCGGCCCCGGGTGGCGCCAAAGACGAAGCGCATGTAGACGTGGTCCCGGAACCAGTTGGAAAGGCTGATGTGCCAGCGGTTCCAGAAGTCCCGGATGTTGTGGGCCAAAAAGGGCCGGTCGAAGTTCTCGGGCGTGTGGATCCCGAAGAGGTAGCTGAAGCCCACGGCGAAGGCGCTGTACCCGGCGAAGTCGAAAAACAGGTAGAAGCTGTAGGCGTACATATACGAAAGGACGCGCAGCAGGCCGGGGCCGGTGGCAACGGCGTCCATCCAGTAGCGTTTGACCAGGTAGGCGAGGATGAACTTGTAGAGAAAGCCGGTGAATACCCGGTGCACGGCCGCGTCCAGGTCCTGGAGGAACTCCGCCAAGGTGCGCCGCCGTTCCCAGTCGGTGGCGAAGCGGCGATAGCGGTCGATGGGCCCGGACGAGACCGTCGGGAAGAAGAGCAGGTAGGCCAGGAACTGACCTGCCGGAAGCGACGAAAGCAACCCGTCCTGGATGTTGATGAGCACGTCCAGGCTGCGAAAGGTAAGGTAGGAAATGCCCACGAAGCCGAGTTGGTAACGCGGGGCCAGCGGCGGCACGAACTTGGCGATGGCCAGGGGCAACAGCCCCAGGGTCAGGGCCGCGTAGTACACCCAGGGCCGGCTGCCGCGCGAGCGGACCCGGAGAAAGGAGGCTGCGACCGCCCACTGGAGGGCGGCGTAGGCGAGGACCAGCCAGACCTCCCGGACGACCGTCCGGGGCGCGACGTTCGCGGGACCCGCGTACTGGACGGCCACCATGATCAGCGTGGCCAGCAGGATGGCACCCCGGGAGAAGCGGCCGGCCAGCCCCAGGGCGAGGGCGGCCAGGGCCGGGTAGAGGGCCACCCCGAAGTACATGAAGTCGGCGTATGGGATCATGGCAGTGCCTCCGCCAGCTTGCGCCGGTCGACCTTGCCGTTGGCGGTCATCGGGAAGGTTTCCAAGCAGAAGAACTTGCGGGGGAGCATGTAGGTGGGCAGGCGCTCGGCCAGGCGTCCCCGCAAGGCGCGGCCAACTTGAAAGTCCGAACCAGGCGGTCGCTCCGCCAGGACCACGAAGGCCGCCAGGGACTCGGGCCGGCCGTTCCTGTACACCGGTAGGACGGCGGCGTCCCGGACCCCTGCCAGGGCCCGCAGGTGGGCCTCCACGTCCCCCAGCTCGATGCGGTAGCCATGCAGCTTGACCTGGCTGTCCATCCGCCCCTCAAAGAAGAGCAGGCCGTCCCGGAGGTAGCCCCAGTCGCCGCTGCGGTAGGCCCTCATTCCGTCCAGGTCATAGAAGGCCTGCCCGGTAAGGTCGGGCCTTCCCAGGTAGCCCGGGCTGACGTTGGGGCCGGCGATGACGATCTCCCCCCGTTCGCCCTGCGGCGCTGGGCTTCCGGAGGCATCCATGACCAGCACTCGCGAGTCCGGTTTGGGGTACCCCACCGGCAGCGGCGAGTACCGGGCCAGGACGGCCCGGTCGACGCGCACCGAGGTGGTCGCCACGGTGGCCTCCGTAGGGCCGTAGGTGTTCCAGACCGCAGCCGCCGGGAACCGGTTTAACAGCTCGCGGGCGACCTCCGGCGGCAGCGTCTCCCCGCAAAAGAGAAAGCGGCGCACCCGGGGGAGCAGCGGGGCGGCGAAGGTCGGTTCCGCCAGGCACATCTGGGCGAAGGAAGGGGTCGAAACCCAGGTGGTCACCCCCGAGACGGCGAGAGACTCGTACAACCGCTTCGGGTCGGCGATATCGTCCCGGGTGATGCTGAACAACGTACCCCCGGTGGCCAAACTGAGGTAAAGGTCCATCACCGAGAGGTCAAACGAAAAGGGCGCCTGGTTGAGAAAGGTCTCTCCTCCCTCCGCCAGTCCCTGCTCGGCGAGCATCCAGTCCACGAAGCTGGTGAGGCAGCCCAGGGTGATGACCACGCCCTTGGGCTCCCCGGTGCTACCAGATGTGAAGATGATGTAGTAGGGGTCCACCGGCCCGATCCGGCGAGCGGGGTCAAGGGACGGCGCCTGGGGCAAGGCAGCGATGCCCTCCCGGGTGAGGGTCAGGCGGGCGCCCGCGGCGGAGATGATCCGCAACACCCGCTGGGAGGGGAGCGCCGTGTCCAGGGGAACGTAGGGGTGGCACGCTTTTACGGCGCCCAGGAAGCCGGCGAGCAACTCGGGCTCCTTGTGGCCCAGCACCGCCACCGGCGAGCCGTCGTCGGGCAGGGTCCGGGCCAGGTAGGCGGCCACGGCCTCGGAGCGGCGTAGCAGTTGGCCGTAGCTCATGGTTCGGCCCCCGCTGGCGTGGGCTAGCCGGTCCGGAGCGGTCCGCCCCCACTTATCGATGCGTTCTAGCAGGTCCAACGCAAGCCCTCCCTAGAACCCCTGGTAGATGAACTTGGGGGTGGAGAAGTCGCCCTTGCCGTAAAGCAGGATCAAGCCCACCAGGATCGTCGCGTAGTAAAGGGTCAGGGCGCCGCCCCGGACCCACCGGTTAGCGCAGAGTTCCCTGATAAAACGCGTCCAGCGCCTCGTCATAGTAGATCCACCCCTTCCGGCTCAGGTGGGCCCCCGAATCGATCAGGAAGAACTTGTCCCCGTCGTGGACCGCGAAGTCCCGCTCCGGCACACGGTACGGCTTCACCACCTGCCGCAGGTGGTCGTAGTACTCTCGACGAGCCCGGGGGGTAACCCCGGTGTAGTCGTAGTACGCCCCCTGGATCGGCATGCTGAGGATCAGGGGCTCGGCGCCGAGGTCGCGCAGCCCCCGCAGCAACAGGTCCAGGTCGCGCCACTCCTGGGCATCCCCCAGGTTGCGGAGGAATTGGGCGTCGGTGCGGATCTTGCGCTGCCTGGAAACCTCCGCCCGGAGCCGCCGGGACCAGATCTGGTTGTCAAACCCGAAGGGGTTGTTGTCGGCGTGCTGGCGCTGCTCCGTGGCCGCCTTGACCAGCAGTCCCGACCAGTCCAGGGGAGCCGGCCGGTGCGGCACGGTGGGGTCCAGGCGCCGCTGCTTGCGGATGAAGGCCAGCGTCTCCCAGTGGTCCTGCAGCTCCAGAACCAGGTTCTGCAGTTTGCCGAGGGGCAGCGCCGCGTGGTAAAGCACCCGGCTCGCCGGCGAACCGTCGGCCAACCGCTCCAGGGCGAACCTGAGCAGCGGGTCTTTGTCCAGCGTCCCGGGGTACTGAAGCATCCGCCGGGCCGCCGCCTGCTTCACCCCGAAGCTGAGGTCGGTGCTGAAGGCCAGTTCGCCCGCGTGCAGGCGGGAGAAGTTGCCGGCGTAGGAGTCTGCGCCGAGCCCGCCGTGGAAGAACCAGGGCGCCGAAAGGGAGATGGCAACCTTCTTGCCCCGCAGGTCCGAGCCCACGGCGGCCACGTTCTGCAGGATCATCAGGCTGGTGGTCCCGGCCTTGCCAACGGGAAAGATGGTGAACCCGCTGGGATAGTTCTTGAAGACCTGGCTGGCGTGGTAGGGGTCGGGAATGTTCAACTCGGAACTGCCGTAGATGGGCAGCAGGTCTGGCTGCTGAAAGGCCTCGTCCTGGAGGGCGGCTCCCTGGTTCTTCTGCGGAAACTGCAGGGGCGCCAGGACGTGAATGTAGCGGCTCTCGACCTCCCGGGCGTAGGCGGCGCCGCCGGTCAGGGCCGCCCCCACCAAGGCCGCGGCCAGCAAGGCGGGCAGCAGGTGGCGCCTCACGGCCCGACCCGGCTCTCCATGTAGGCCACGATCTTGCGGGGGGTGGCCCACTGGGTTCGTTCAAACCCGGCGGGAGAAATGGCCACACCGAAGGCTTCCGAGAGGGCGACCATCAGTTCCACCGTTCTCATTGAATCAAGGACGTCGTTGGCAAAGAGCTCCAGGTCGAGGTTCTGGATCACCTCGTCGGTCTCGGCGATCTCAGCCAGCAACGCCAGCACCCTGTCAGCCGTCGACATCTGCACCGGCACCTCCGCGTGATTGGACGCGTTCAGCGTAACACTGAGGTATTGCCAAACTGTGAACAACAAGGGCCGGCCGCGATGGCGTCGGCCGTCTGCGGAAGCCCTCACCCCCCCAGGTAACGGCCGAAGAACTCCAGGACGCGGCGGTCGTACTCCTCCTTGCGCACCTTGCGCGAACCGACGTGGTCGGCGCCGGGGACGACCCACAGGCTGACCTTGCCCGATTGGGACGCCTTGAAGAGGAGCTGGCTGTCGCGAAAGGGAATCTTACTATCGGCCTCGCCGTGGATCAGGAGGACCGGCTGGCGGAGCCGGGGCATCACCCGCAGGGGGCTGACCTGCGAGGGATCGACTCCCTCGAGCAGGGGGATCGCCCGCAGAATCATCCAGGTGAAGGGCACGTCCGGAAGCTTCGTCCAGACCGGCATGTTCTCCCGCAGGTAGGCCTCCAGGTCGGCAAACGGGCTGTCCATCACCACCGCCTCCACCGAGGCGTCCCGGGCGGCCGCCAGGGCGCTCACCGCCGCTCCCATGGAGAACCCCACCAGCCCGATGTGCCTCGCCGCCAGCGGGCGCTCCGTGCGGAGGTAACGGACCGCCCCCAACAGGTCGTTCACCTCGAAGTACCCGACGCTGGTCAGGGTGCCGTCCGAGAGGCCGGAGTTCCGGAAGTCGAAAAGCAGGACGTTGTACCCGGCCTTGACCAGCGACCGGGTCAGCTCGAGGGCGGGAACGTCCTTTTCAAGCCGGTTGCCGGCGTAGCCGTGGGACAGAATCACCGACTTGTCGCTTCCAGGCGCCGCCACGAACCACCCTCGCAGCGTGACGACTCCCGCTCCCCCGGGTTCCCCGGCGCTGGGGAACTCAACGTTGACAAAAGACAGCCCGAGACGCGCCGGACTGTCATCCACCGGTTTGCGCGCCGGGTGCGTCAGGTTCCACCCGACGTAGACGGACATGCCGAACGTCGCCGCGGCCGCCAGAACCACGGCGGCGACAGGAACCCACCACCAGCCGAAACGTCGCCGGGGCCGGACCTCCGCCCTACGGCGAACCGAACGGGGCGGGAACCCTCCGTCCATACCCTCGCCTCCCTCCGTCAGCCCCTCACCCACGGGAAGGGGTATGCTACTCTAAAGTAGAACTTATCGGGCCGCTTTTAGCAAGGGGCTGGGCCGGCAGAGTTCGGACTCACCGGAGGGCTAGTACGCCAGCTTCTCCTCCAGGAAGCCCCTCAGGTCCCCGATCTTAAGCCGGACCTGCTGCATGGAGTCCCGCTCCCGCACGGTCACCGATTCGTCGTTGGCCGTCTCGAAGTCCACCGTCACGCAGTAGGGGGTTCCCACCTCGTCCTGGCGGCGGTAGCGCTTGCCGATGCTGCCCGTCTCGTCGTAGTCGGCCACGAAGTACCGAGCCAGTTCCCCGTAGATCCGGTGGGCTTCGTCGTTGAGCTTCTTGGACAAGGGCAGGACCGCCACCTTGACCGGCGCCAGGGCGTGGTGCAGGCGGAGGACCACCCGCGAATCGCCCTCGCCCAGGTCCTCCTCGGCGTAGGCGTCCACCAAGAAGGCCAGCAGCACCCGGTCCACCCCCAGCGAGGGTTCGATGCAGTACGGGATGTACTTCTCGTTGGTCACCGGGTCAAGGTAACTGAGGTCCTCGCCGGAGTGCTGGGTGTGCTGCTTGAGGTCGAAGTCGGTCCGGTCGGCGATGCCCCACAGTTCCCCCCACCCGAAGGGGAAGAGGAACTCCACGTCCGTGGTCGCCGCCGAGTAATGGGACAGTTCCTCTTTGGCGTGGTCGCGCAGGCGGATGCTCTCCTCCCGCAGGCCCAGGCCCAGCAACCAGTTCTTGCAAAAGTCCTTCCAGTAGGCGAACCACTGCAGGTCCTCACCGGGCTTGCAGAAGAACTCCAGTTCCATCTGCTCGAACTCGCGCGTCCGGAAGGTGAAGTTTCCGGGGGTGATCTCGTTGCGGAAGGACTTACCCACCTGCCCGATGCCGAAGGGAATCTTCCGCCGAGAACTGCGCTGCACGTTCTTGAAGTTGACGAAGATCCCCTGGGCGGTTTCGGGCCGCAGGTAGATCTGGGCCCGGGAGTCCTCGGTGACGCCCTGGTAGGTCTTGAACATCAGGTTGAACTGGCGGATCTCGGTGAAGTCGTGGGCCCCGCACTTGGGACACTTCACCTGTTTCTCGTCGATGAACTCCTTCATCCGGTCGTGGCTCCACCCCACCACGGTCGGTTCCTTTCCCTGCTCCGCCAGGAAGTCCTCGATCAGTTTATCCGCCCGGAAGCGGGCCTTACAGGCCCGGCAGTCCATCAGGGGGTCGCTGAAGCCCCCCACGTGGCCAGAGGCGACCCAGGTCTGGGGGTTCATCAGGATGGCGGAGTCCAGCCCAACGTTGTAGGGCGACTCCTGAATGAACTTCTTCCACCAGGCGCGCTTGACGTTGTTTTTGAACTCGACCCCGAGGGGGCCATAGTCCCAGGTGTTGGCCAGTCCTCCGTAGATTTCGGAGCCCGGGTAGATGATGCCCCGGGTCTTGCAGAGGCCGGCGATCTTGTCCATCGACTTGTCGGCGTTCAGCACTTCCTCG
>JAJYMS010000034.1 GCA_021786825.1 Bacillota bacterium
GATGCACCCCCTGCAGACCTTTGCCAGCGTGGAGACGGCCGTGCGGGTTTTGCCGGGCTCGACCTTCGTGCTGGAGGGCGATCCGGAGGGGCTTTCGGTGGGCCGCGAGCTGGCGCAGCGGCTGGGGGGCAGAGCCTGGGAGATCTCCCTGGCGGCCAAGTCCGTTTACCACGCCGCGGCGTGCATCGCCTCGAACTATCTGGTCACGCTGGTGGATGCCGCGGTGCGGCTCTGGGAGCGCGCCGGGCTGCCGAGGGAGGAAGCGATTCCCGCGCTGCTGCCGCTGCTGCGCGGCACGGTTGACAGCGTCGCGGCGGTGGGTGTGCCGGGGGCCCTGACCGGCCCGGTGGAGCGCGGCGATCTGGAGGTCCTGCGGGGCCATTTGCGAGGGATCGCCCAACAGGCGCCCGAACTGCTGGAGCTTTACGCCAACCTGGGGGAGTATACGGCTCGGGTGGCGCGCGAGAAAGGCCGCCTCGGCGACGGCCAGGCGCAAGAGGTGCGGAGCCTGATGAAGGAGGGATCGCGTTGGCTGAGACGGTGACGGAACTGTCCCTGCCCCCGGCGGTTGCCGCCGGCACCCCGCGGGTGACCACGAGCTCGCTGCGGCGGATGAAGGGGAAGGAAAAGGTCGTGGTCCTGACCGCTTACGACTACCCGATGGCCCGCCTGCTGGACGAGTCGGGGGTCGACGTGCTGCTGGTGGGGGATTCCCTCGGGATGGCGGTGCTCGGGTACGACAGCACCATCCCCGTGACCATGGAGGACATGCTGCACCACACGCGGGCGGTGGTCCGGGGAACGAAGCGGGCCATGGTGGTGGCCGACATGCCCTTCTTGTCGTTTCAGGTGTCGGTGGAGGAGGCCCTGCGCAACGCCGGACGGTTGCTGAAGGAGGGCGGCGCCCAGGCGGTGAAGCTGGAGGGGGGCCGCCGCGTGGCGCCGACGGTCGCGAGGCTGGTGGAGGCGGGCATCCCGGTGATGGGCCACCTTGGCCTGACGCCTCAGTCGGTCAACCAGATCGGCGGGTACAGGGTGCAGGGCCGCACGGAGGCCGAGGCTGCCGCCCTGCTGGAGGACGCCCGGGCCCTGGCGCAGGCGGGGGTGTTTGCCATCGTGCTGGAGATGGTCCCCCGGCAAGTCGCCGAACTCGTCACCGCGGAGTTGAGCGCGCTCACCATCGGCATCGGGGCGGGCGCCTGGTGCGACGGCCAGGTGCTGGTGGTGCACGACCTGTTGGGACTCTATCAGGGTCGCGTGCCGCGTTTCGTCAAGCGCTACGCCGACCTCGGCCTGGAAGTCCGGGCGGCGGTCGCGGAGTACGCCCGCGAGGTGCGGGCCGGGGACTTTCCGGGGCCGGAGCACAGCTTCGACCGCTGACCGGCTTGAGGTGCCCGGCGCCCGGAAGGCGAACTTTTCCGCCCTGTCCGGTGTCCTAAGAAAGCAGGACGCCAGGGGGGCTTGGAGATGGACTACGCGGTCTTCGCGAGGCTGAACGAACTGGTCGGACGCTGGCGGGCGCGACCTCTGGCTGAGATCCACGGCGCGGGTGGGAGAAGGGGTCACGGTCCTGGGAGGTCGGATCGTGCAGGAACCGGGGGCGGTGGTAGGGAAAGATGTTTACCACCTGGACCTGGGGACCGCCACGCTGAACGGCCTGCTGCTGGTCGCCGGGGTGGGAGTGTGGATCGCGTACCTGCTGGACCGGCGGCGACAGACGGCCGGCTGAGCCGGCAGATTGCGAAAGCGGAGGATGAGGATTGTCCGACTTCGTCGTGCTTGTCTCGGACCTGGCCATGCGTGCGGCCCCCTGGGCGACGGCTCTGGCGATCGGGGTTGGGATGGGGCTGGAAAGCGCGGGACTGCCCATCCCCAGTGAAGTGGTCCTACCCTTGGGGGGGTACCTGGTGGCCGCCGGCCGGATGGACCTAGGGGATGCCTTCTGGGCGGGCGTGGCGGGCAGCCTGGCGGGCTCGCTGGTGGCCTACCGGTTGGCCCTGGTGAACGGCCCCCACCTGATCGAACGCTACGGCCACTACGTCCACCTGACCGCCAGGCGCTTGGAGTCCAGCGAACGGTGGGTCAAGAAGTACGGCGCCGCCGCCGTTTTCGCCGGCCGGCTGTTGCCCGTGGTTCGCAGCTACATATCATATCCCGCCGGCGTCGTGGGCATGGACTGGAAGATCTTTACGGTCGCCTCGGCGGTGGGTATCATCCCCTGGAATCTGGCCCTGACCTACATGGGCATCCTGCTGGGCCGGGACTGGCACCTGCTGCTGCGCCCCTTTCACTGGGCTAGCTGGACGATCATCGGGGTGCTGGCGGCCCTGCTCCTCGTGCGGCTGGCCGTCCGGGGCCGCAACGGGAGCGGCGGCGGGTCCGGCGACGGCACCGGCGGCGCCTCCCCCGGCGGGGAGGGCGACCAGTAACGACCGTCCGACCCGTGCCCTGCCCGGGATGCCCGGCAGGGTTTTCCTTTTTCGCCGCGAATCTTAGATCGATACACAATCAAGGCTATCTTCGGAATTAAGCCTGACCTGAGGTGCGGCGCCGGTGATCGAATTTGTAGGCGTTCACAAGTATTTCGGGCCGCTGCACGTGCTGAAGGGGATCGACCTCCGGATCGCAACCGGTGAGAAGGTCGTGGTGATCGGTCCCTCGGGGTCCGGGAAGTCCACCCTGATCCGCTGCCTGAACCAGTTGGAGCGCGTCTCCGCGGGAAAGGTGCTGATCGACGGCGCGGACATCACCGCCCCGGGGGTGAACCTTGCCAGGGTGCGGCAGGACATCGGCATGGTCTTCCAGCTCTTCAACCTATATCCCCACCGGACCGCCCAGGAGAACGTTTCCCTGGCGCCGATGGTGGTGAAGAAGGTGCCGCGGGCCCGGGCGGAGGAACTGGCGATGACCTACCTCAAACAGGTGGGGCTGGGCGACAAGGCGGGGGCTTACCCGGCCCAGCTCTCGGGCGGACAGCAGCAGCGGGTAGCCATCGCCCGGGCCTTGGCGATGGAGCCCAAGATCATGCTTTTCGACGAGCCAACCTCGGCGCTCGACCCGGAAATGATCAACGAGGTATTGGAGGTGATGACGGACGTGGCCCATGAGGCCATGACCATGGTGGTGGTCACCCACGAGATGGGCTTTGCCCGGCAGGTGGCCGACCGGGTCATCTTCATGGACGAGGGGCAAATCATCGAGCAGGCGACTCCGGACCAGTTTTTCGCCAACCCGCGAGAGGAGCGCAGCAAAGCCTTTCTGAGCAAGATCCTGCGGCATTAGAGGGGGGGTAGTCGGATGAGGCGGTATCTCGTTCTTAGCCTGGTGGCACTCCTTGGTCTGAGCTTTTTGGGCCTGGCAGGCTGCGGTGGCCGACAGGCGGCCGGCGGGGACGGCCCCAACATCAGCAAGATTAAGCAGCGCGGCAAGCTTCTGGCGGGGGTCAAGTCGGATGTGCCCGGTTTCGGCTTCAAGGATCCTAAGACCGGGGAATACGCCGGTTACGAGATTGAGCTGGTGAAGCGCATCGCCAAGCAGATCCTGGGCGACGAAAACAAGGTCGAGTTCACCCACGTGACGCCCAAGACCCGGGTGGCCCTGCTCAACAGCGGCGAGCTTGACCTGGTCTGCGCCACGATGACCGTCACCGAGGAGCGCAAGAAGGAAGTGGACTTCAGTCCGGTCTACTACACCGACGGCATCAAGCTCCTGGTCCGCAAGGATTCGGGGATCAAGGGGCTGAAGGATCTCGACGGCAAGACCATCGGGGTTACCAAGGGGGCGACCACCGGCCCGCGGCTGAAGGCGCAGGCCGAGAAGCTCAGCGCCAAGGTGAACTTCGCCGAGTTCGATACCTACCCGGAGGTTCTCTCCGCCCTGCAGGCCGGCCGGGTCCAGGCCATGTCCACGGACGGGTCGATTCTCAAGGGCTACGAGATTCAGGACCCCAGCACCGTGCTGCTCCCGGAAAAGTACTCCGCGGAGCCTTACGGGATCGCCACCAAGAAGGGCAACGACGACGTGCGCGCCCTGATCGAAAAGGTCGTCACCGACCTGGATAAGTCCGGCGAACTCAAGAAGCTGCAGGAGAAGTACGGCATCGGGAGCAAGTGATGTTCAGTCTGGAGAGCTGGCAGACGCTGTTGAAGGATTGGACGGTATTTGCCAGCGGGTTGGGCCAGACCGTCCTCGCGTCGGTTCTGGCCCTTGGCCTGTCGGTGGTCCTGGGCACCATCTTCGGCATGCTGGCGCTGGCTCCGGTAGCCCCGCTGCGCGTGCTCAACCGGGTTTACGTGGAGTTCTTTCAGAACACCCCGCTGGTGACCCAGGTGTTCTTCCTCTACCATGGGCTGCCCCGGCTGGGCCTGACTCTCCCGGTGTTGGCGGTGGGGGTGGGGGGACTGGGGATCTACACCGGGGCCTACATCGCTGAGATCATCCGGGCGGGCATCCAGTCGGTCCATCGCGGGCAGTTCGAGGCGGCCTGCTCCCAGGGCCTCACCTACCTGGAGGCGATGCGGCACATCGTGCTCCCGCAGGCGCTCAGGACCATCGTCCCGCCGCTCACCAACCAGGTTGTGAACCTGGTCAAGAATTCGTCGGTCTTGTCGATGATCGCCGGTTACGATTTAATGTATCAGGCGGATAGCTGGTCGGCCTGGAACCTGAAGTACGCGGTGGCCTACACCACCATCGCCCTCCTCTACCTGGCCCTCACCTTGCCGATGGCGGCGCTGGCCCGCAACCTCGAACGGCGGATGGGTTCCCTCTGGGGAGGGATGGCCTGATGCTGAAGGGCTTCGCTCCCCTGTTCCTGCCGGAAAACATCCGTTTCCTGGGCTTTGGGCTGCTGGTGACGCTGAAGATCGCCTTTTGGTCGGTCGTGATCAGCTTTGCCGGGGGCACGGTGCTGGCCATCGCCCGCTTCACCGGCGACCGCTTCGACGAGACGCCGGCCGCGCGCTGGGTCGGGACCGCGGCGGGGTGGTACGTGGAGGTCATCCGCAACCTTCCCATGCTGCTGATCATGTTGGTGGTGCGCATCTCCAGCGGGCTGCCGGCGGTGTGGGCGGGCATCGCCGGGATCTCCATCTTCGTCAGCGCGGTGATGGCGGAGATCGTCCGGGGGGGCCTGCTTTCGGTGGACAAGGGACAGTGGGAGGCGGCCACCGCGTCGGGGATGACCTATTTGCGGGTCATGTACCACATCGTGCTCCCCCAGGCCCTGCGCAAGATGATCCCGCCGATCGTCAGCCAGTTCATCACGGTGGTGAAGGACACCGCCTTCGTCTGGGCCCTGGGGGTGGAGGAGATCACCGGCCGGGGCGTCATCATCTTCGCCAAGTACCTGAACCCGATGCAGACCTTCTTCACCATCGCTTGCTCCTATTTCCTGGTGAACTTCACCCTTTCCCGGGTGGCTCGCGGCCTGGAGCGGCGGCTGGCGGTGCGCAGTTTTTGACCCCGCGAGGGGAGAATTGAAGCCAAAGGGGAACCGTAGACGTGCGTTACGCCGTAGGCATTGACCTGGGCGGCACCCGGATCAAGGGGGCCCTCGTGGACGGCCGGGGAAACCTGGTGACCGCGGCCAAGACCGCGACCGCGGCCGCGCAGGGCGTGGAAGTGGTGATCGAGCGCATCCGGCGTTTGATCGCGGAGCTGCTGCTGTCGGTCCCCAAGGGGGGAACGGTGGTCGGGGTCGGCCTGGCCGTTCCCGGGGTGATCGACATGCCGTCCGGGACGGTGCTGTTCTTGCCGAACCTGCCGGGGGGCTGGTCCGATGTTCCCCTGGCCCGCCTGGTGGGAGACCACTTCGGGCTGCCGACCCACCTGCTCAACGACGCCCGGGCGGCCACCCTCGGGGAGAAACGGTACGGCTCCGGGAGGAACTCCCGCAATATGGTCTGCCTGACGCTGGGGACGGGGATCGGCGGGGGAATCATCATCAACGACGAGCTTTACTTCGGGTCGGAGGGGACGGCGGGGGAGGTCGGGCACCAGACGGTGGAGTTGCACGGTCCGCCCTGCAACTGCGGGAACGAGGGCTGCGCCGAGGCGCTGGCCAGCGGGCCGGCCCTCGCCGCCCTGGCCGTCAAGGCCGTAATGCAGGGCGCCACGACGAAGATCCGCGACCTGGCCGAGGGAGACCTCAACCGGATCACTCCCAAACTGGTGAGCCAAGCCGCCGCCCTGGGGGATCCGGTCGCCCTGGGCATCATTCGGAAGGTGGGCGGCTACATCGGTACCGCTATCGCCAACCTGGTCGCGGTGCTGAACCCGGACATGGTGGTGGTGGGCGGCGGGGTGGCCCAGGCGGGCCCCGCCCTGTTCCAGGCGATCGAGGAGACGGTGGCCAGCCGGGTTCACGTGGCCAAGGGCGGGCGTGGGAACGTCGTCATTGTGCCGGCCGGCCTGGGCGAGGACGCCGGGGTCGCCGGCGCGGCCGCCTGGGCCTTGGAACGGGCCGGCGATAGCAGGTCGTGAGGAGCAGGCAACGATTGGTATGAGTCGCCCCCCGGGTGGCAGCGTTTGCGCGGGTCGAATAGTCTGTAAGGACTGCGCCGCCAAGCACTGCTGCAAGGGGGACGTGTGTCTTTGGCCAAAGTAGACGCGGCTCTGGCGCGGCGGGAGGCGGAGGTACCGTTGCTCGGCGCGGAAGGGCTGAGCGCGGAAGGGCTGAGCGCGGAAGCACCCCCGGCGTCCCTCCGGGCGCCGGGCAGACCCACCGTCTGGGCTTCGGTTTTGCGCTTCTTCGGGCCCGCTTTCGTGGTCAGCGTGGCTTACATAGATCCCGGGAACTTCGCCACCAACATCAGCGGGGGATCGAACTTCAACTACGGCCTGGTCTGGGTGATTCTCTGGAGCAACGCCATGGCGATCCTGCTGCAGACGCTCTCGGCCAAGCTGGGGATCGCCACCGGGCGCAGCCTGCCGGAGAACTGCCGGGAGCAGTTCAGCCGGACGGTCAACTGGGTCCTGTGGGCCGTGGCCGAGGTGGCGGCGATGGCCACCGACTTGGCGGAACTCCTGGGCGGGGCGCTGGGCTTCTACCTCCTGTTCGGAATCCCCCTGATGTGGGCCGGGCTCTTCACCGGGGTGGTGGCCTTTCTGATCCTGGCCCTGGACCGCTACGGCCAGCAGGTCGTGGAGTATGCCATTGTGGCCTTGGTCGCGGTGATCAGCGGGGCTTACGTGTTAGAGCTGTTCCTGGCCCGGCCCGACTGGGGCCAGGTGGCCCTCCACACGATCGTACCTTCCCTCAACGGACGGAGCCTGCTGTTGGCGGTGGGGATGCTGG
>JAJYMS010000025.1 GCA_021786825.1 Bacillota bacterium
GGCGGCCCTGCTGGTGGCCGGTGCAACCAGTTACGCGTCCAACGTCACACCGGCCGGAGTTGGCGGCTTCGTCCCGGGAGAGATCCTGGTCAGGTTCGCGCCAGGCACCACCGCCGCGGAAGCGGCCGCATTGCACCGGGCCCAGCGAGCCACCATCAAGGATGAGGTACGAGACCTGGGGGTTCAGGTTGTTGAGGTGCCTGCCGGCCGCGAGGCAGCGGCGATCTCCGCGTACCAATCCAGCGGCAAGGTCAGCTTCGCCGAACCGAATTACGTCGTCACCGCCCTCTATACCCCGGATGACACTTACTATACCGCCCCCTACAACTCGTCGCACGCCGGGCTCGTTGCCCAGTGGGACCTGCCCAAGGTGGGGGCGCCCACGGTCTGGGAGACGTCCCGCAACCTATCCACCAACGTCATGGTCGCCGTGGTTGACACCGGCGTAGACTACAGCCACCCCGACCTGTCGAATAAGGTGGCCCGCGATGCCGGCGGTGCCATCGTTGGTTATAACTTCGTGGCCAATAACGCCGACCCCAGAGACGACAACGGTCATGGCACCCACGTCGCCGGAACCGTGGCCGCCCAGACGGACAACGGGGCGGGCGTGGCCGCCCTGAGCTTTAACGCGGTAAAGGTCATGCCGGTCAAGGTCCTTGACCAGACCGGCAGCGGCTCGGTTGCCGGCGTCGCCAACGGCATCACCTGGGCGGCTGACCACGGGGCCCGCGTTATCAGCATGAGCCTGGGTTCGACCAGTTACAGCCAAACGCTGGCCGCCGCCACCGACTACGCGTGGGGCAAGGGAGTCTTTATCACCGCCGCGGCCGGCAACGACGGCCGCACGGTGGTGGAGTATCCCGCCGGCAACAACTACGTCCTGGGCGTCGGCGCCAGCGACCAGGCTGACGCGCTGGCCAGCTTCTCGAGCACGGGGCGACACGTGGGTGTCGCGGCTCCGGGAGTCAGCATCCTCTCGACCATGCCCACCTACACCGCTTACCTCAACACCCAGTACGGCTACTACACCTATTACGACGCCCTGAACGGGACCTCCATGGCTACCCCTCACGTGGCGAGCCTGGCGGGGCTCCTGATGGCCAACAACCCGAACCTCACGAACCTGCAGGTTTATCAACTCTTGCAGGAGACCGCCGAGAACGTGGCGGGGACCGCCAACGGCGGCTGGGTCAAGACCTTCGGTTACGGCCGCCTCAATGCCGCCAACGCCTTCTCCGGCACCCAGCGCCTCGCCACCGTGGGGGGCATTTACGGCCAGGTGATCAAGCTCTCGGGCGCGGCGGCGTCCGGCGTGATTGTCAGCGCCGGCGGCCTGAAGTTTAAAACCGGCACCGACGGGATGTTCCGGTTGGCGAACCTGGCCCCCGGGACTTACACGGTGACCGCCGCGTCCAAACGCTACGGCACGGTCAGCGGCACCGCCATGGTCACGGGAGGCGGTGACTTCCTGCTCAAGCTTAAACTGCCGAAGTGAGGCGGGTGAAGGCCTTGGCCGGGGAGACGACCCCGGCCAAGGCTACTTCCGGCGGGGCTCGGCAACTCGTCCTTGACGCGGGATGCCGGATCTGTTAAGCTCAACCACGAAGGCAAACCCTTTAAGTTGGTCCAGTGAGACTAGGAAGGGGCCGCGTTCGCAAGACTACGTCTCACGGATAGCCGTGAGTTTTTTTGTGCCCGGGAGGCGATGCAGGGATGGCGCCGGATCCGGTTCAGAAGGTGATCATGGACGAGCAGGCCATGCGCCGCGCCCTGACCCGCATCGCCCACGAGATTGTGGAGCGTAACAAGGGCCTCGAGAACGTCGCCCTGGTCGGCATCCGCCGCCGCGGCGTGCCCCTGGCCAGGCGCCTGGCCGCCAAGCTGCGCGAGGTGGAAGGCCGGGAGGTGCCGATCGGCCTGTTGGACATCACTCTCTACCGCGATGACCTCACCACCCGTGCCGAACAGCCGGAGGTCCACAGGACCGAGATTCCCTTCAAGCTGCCGGGCACCATCGTCGTGCTGATCGACGACGTCATCTACACCGGCCGCACCGTGCGGGCCGCGCTGGATGCCATCATTGACGTCGGGCGGCCGGCGGCCATCCAGCTCGCGGTGCTGATCGACCGGGGCCACCGGGAACTGCCGATCCGGCCCGACTTCGTGGGCAAGAACGTCCCCACCTCGAGGAAAGAGGTCGTGCACGTCAGGGTGAACGAATTCGACGGGGTGGAGGAGGTCGTGATCGAGGAACTGAGCGGGTGACCGGGTGGTTGTGGCACCGTCCCCGCAAATGGACGTGACCCTTTAAGCCGGTCCCGCGAGGCCGGTAAGGGGAGCGGGCGAAACGCGCCTGACCTCCTGCCGGCAGCCGGCTGGAGGTTTTTTGGTACGCCGGGCGGCCAAGCTAACTCGTGGCACCCGGCGCGGCGCCCACCAAAGGAGGCCAACGGCGTGGGTCTGAAGCGCAAGGATGTCCTGGGCCTGGAAGAGCTCGCAGCCGGCGAGATCACCCTGATCCTGGACACGGCGGAATCGATGAAGGACATCATCACCCGGACCATCAAGAAGGTTCCCGCCTTGCGGGGGCGCACGATGCTGACCCTCTTCTACGAACCCAGCACCCGGACGCGGACGTCCTTCGAGTTGGCGGGGAAGTACCTCTCGGCCGACGTGACCTCCATCGCCACCGCCACCTCCAGCGTGACCAAGGGTGAGACCCTGAAGGACACGGTTCGCAACATCGAGGTGATGGGCACCGAACTGGTCGTCATGCGCCACCCCGCGGGCGGGGCTCCGCATTTCCTGGCCCAGCGGGTGAAGGCCGCGGTGGTCAACGCCGGCGACGGCATGCACGAGCACCCGACCCAGGGGCTGCTGGACATGCTGACCATCCGGCAGCGGAAGGGCGGCTTCAAGGGCCTGCGCGTGGCGATCATCGGCGACATCTACCACAGCCGGGTCGCCCGCTCCGACATCTGGGGGCTGCGGAAGATGGGGGCGGAAGTGGTGGTGGCCGGGCCTTCCACCCTCCTGCCTCCCTTCGCGGAGGAATTGGGTGTGAAGGCCTCCACCCGGGTCGAGGAGGCCCTGGAGGGAGCCGACGTGGTCAACGTCCTGAGGCTGCAACTGGAGCGCCAGCAAAAAGGGCTGTTGCCCACCCTGCGGGAGTATACCCGCCGGTGGGGGGTCGACCGCGAAAGGCTGGCCCTGGCGAAGCGGGACGCGCTGCTGATGCACCCCGGGCCCATGAACCGGGGGGTTGAGATCACCACCGAGGTGGCGGACGGACCTCACTCGGTGATTCTGGATCAGGTCACCAACGGCGTCGCGGTGCGGATGGCAATCCTTTTCCTGCTGCTGGGGGGTGAGGCGGCGTGAGCGAGCGCCTGCTGGTCCGCGGCGGCCGGGTGGTAGATCCCGCCCAGGGGCTTGACCAGGTGGCCGACCTGCTGGTCGAGGGCGGCCGGGTGGTGGAGGTCATACCGCGGACGGGTTCACCCGAAGCCGAGGCTTTCGCCCGTACCGCCGGCCGGGTCATCGAAGCCGCGGGCCTGGTGGTGGCCCCCGGGTTAATCGATCTGCACGCCCACCTGCGGGAGCCGGGTTTCGAAGACCGGGAAGACATCGAATCGGGTACCAGGGCGGCCGCCCAGGGTGGGTTCACGGCCGTGGCCAGCACGCCCGACACGAAACCGGTGGCCGACAACCGCGCAATCGTGGAGTACATTCTGAACCGGGCGCGGGCGGTGGGGACGGCCCGGGTCTACCCGGTGGGGGCGGTCACCCGGGGGCTCGAGGGCCTGGAGCTCAGTGAGATGGGCGAACTGCGGGAGGCCGGGGCGGTGGCCGTCTCCGACGGCGGGCGCTGGCTCGCGAACGCCGAGTTGATGCGCAACGCCATGCTCTACGCGAGGATGTTCGACCTGCCGGTGATCACCCGGGCCGAGGACCCGGCCCTGGCCGCGGACGGGACGATGAACCTGGGGCGGGTCTCGACCGTCATCGGGCTGCGGGGCATCCCGCCGGCGGCGGAGGAGGTAGCGACCGCCCGCGACCTGATCCTGGCCGGTGCCACCGGCGCCCGCCTGCACGTCGCTCACGTCAGCACCCGGGGGGCGGTGGAACTGATCCGCCAAGCCAAATCCCGCGGCGTTTACGTCACCGCGGGGGTGACGCCACACCACTTCAGCCTCACCGAGGACGCCGTTCGGGAGATGAATTACGACAGCAACACGAAGGTTTCCCCGCCCCTGCGAACCGCCGCGGACGTGCAGGCCCTGATCGAGGGGTTGCGGGACGGGACCATCGACTGCATCGCTACCGACCACTCTCCACGCAGCTCGGAGGAGAAGGAGGTCGAGTATAATTATGCGGCAACCGGGATCATCGGCCTGGAGTCCGCCCTCGGCCTGGCCGTCCGCCGGCTGGTGGAGCCCGGGCACCTCACCCTTTTGGACTTGATCTCCAAGTTGTCGACCAATCCGGCTCGCGTGCTGGGAGTCCCCGGGGGGGGGTTGCAGCCCGGGCAAGCGGCGGATATAATAGTGTTCGACCAGAATGAATATGCAGTGGAACTGAATAAATATGAGTCAAAGGCGCGTAATTCGCCCTTTGGCGGCTGGCGGTTGAGGGGGCGGCCGGCTTACACCATCCTGCAGGGCAGGGTGGTGGGGGGGGAGGCTGCCCGGGATGAAAGGATCCGGCGGACAGCGCCCCGCGGGTAGGAAGGGAGCGAGGAGCGGTGCAGGGTATCCTGGTGCTGGAGGACGGAAGGGTTTTCTCCGGGGAGGGCTTCGGCGCCCGTGCCGAGGCGGATGGCGAGGTGGTTTTTAACACGGGGATGACCGGCTACCAGGAGGTGCTAACCGACCCTTCTTACTACGGTCAGATTGTCACCATGACCTACCCGTTGGTGGGCAACTACGGCATCAACCCGGACGACTTCGAGTCGGGTTCCCCCAAGGTCCGCGGCTTCGTGGTCCGCGAGGCCTGCGCGGAGCCAAGCCACTGGCGCTCCACCCAGAGCCTGGACCAGTACCTCGCGTATCACGGCGTACCCGGCCTGTCAGGGATCGATACCCGTGCCCTGGTGCGGCATATCCGCTCCCAGGGGACCTTGCGTGGGGTGATCTCGACGGATGTGGAAGGCCGGGAGCCGGACCGGATCGCGACCCTGGTGCGCCGGGCCCAGGGGGTGGATATCTCGCGCGCCGTGCGGGAGGTCACCGTGGCCAAGCCGTACCGCATCTTCGGCGACGGCCCCCGGGTGGTGGTGGTCGATTACGGCGTGAAGGCCAACATCCTGCGCTCCCTGGAACGGCTGGACTGCGACGTGGTGGTGGTCCCGGCGCTGACCACGGCCGGGGAGATCATGGAGCTGCACCCCCAGGGGGTGCTCTTGTCCAACGGCCCCGGCGATCCCAAGGAGGTCCCCGGGGCGATCGGGACCGTCCGGACCCTGCTGGGGAACCTCCCGATCTTCGGCATCTGCCTGGGCCACCAGATCCTCGCCCTTGCCCTGGGAGCGGATACCTACAAGCTGAAGTACGGCCACCGCGGCGTCAACCATCCGGTGAAGGACCTGGCGAGCAACCGGGTCTACATCACCTCCCAGAACCACGGTTACGCCATCGACGAGGAGTCGCTGGGCGGTCTGCCGGTGGAGGTCACCCATCGCAACCTCAACGACAACACGGTGGAGGGGTTGCGGCACCGGCACCTGCCCATCTTCTCGGTGCAGTACCACCCCGAGGCGGCCCCCGGCCCCGACGACTCCCGGTACCTGTTCGAGCGCTTCCTGGAAAACCTGGCGGTTTCGAAGGCGGTGTAAACGCGCGGATCGCTGCGCCGCGCCGCGTAAACAACGTGAACTTCGTGGGGGTTGCTTGTGAACGGACGCGCTGGGCTGCAAAAAGTGATGGTCATCGGTTCCGGACCGATCATCATCGGCCAGGCCGCTGAGTTCGATTACGCCGGGACGCAAGCCTGCCAGGCCCTCAAGGAAGAGGGCCTGCGGGTCGTGCTGGTCAATTCCAACCCGGCCACGATCATGACCGATCCCGATACGGCCGATGCCGTCTACCTGGAGCCGCTGACGGCCGATTTCGTGGCCCGGATCATCGAGCGGGAGCGCCCGGACGGGCTGCTCGCCACCCTGGGCGGCCAGGTCGGGCTCAACCTGGCCCTTGAACTCTCCCGACAGGGGGTGTTGGACCGCTTTGACGTGCGCCTGTTGGGGACGCCGCTGGAGGCTATCCAGAAGGCCGAGGACCGCCACGAGTTCAAGGCGACCATGAAGGCCCTCGGCGAACCGGTACCCGACAGCGAGATCGTCGCCGAGGTCGCGCCGGCGCTGGAGTTTGCCGGCCGGATCGGGTACCCCGTGATCGTCCGGCCCGCCTACACCCTGGGCGGTTCGGGGGGCGGGATCGCGGCCAACCCGGAGGAGCTGGAGGCCACTGCCACCCGCGGACTGCGCGAGAGTCCGATCGGGCAGATTCTGGTCGAGCGCAGCCTGCTGGGTTACAAGGAAATCGAGTACGAGGTGTTGCGCGACTCCCGCGGCAATGTGATCACCGTCTGCAACATGGAGAACATCGACCCGGTCGGCATTCACACCGGTGATTCGATCGTGGTCGCCCCCAGCCAGACCCTCACCGACCGCGAGTACCAGATGCTGCGCTCGGCCTCCCTAAAGATCATCAGCGGCCTGGGAATCGAGGGCGGCTGCAACGTCCAGTTCGCCCTGGACCCTCGCAGCGAGCGCTATTACGTGATCGAGGTCAACCCGCGGGTCAGCCGCAGCTCGGCCCTGGCTTCCAAGGCGACCGGCTACCCGATTGCCAAGGTGGCGGCCAAAGTCGCCTGCGGGCTCGGCCTGGACGAGATTAAGAACCCGGTCACCGGAACCACTTACGCCGGGTTTGAGCCCAGCATCGACTACGTGGTGGTCAAGATCCCGCGGTGGCCCTTTGACAAGTTCGCCGGCGCCCACCGCGTCCTCGGCACCCAGATGAAGGCCACCGGCGAGGTGATGGCCATCGCCCGCACCTTCGAGGCGGCCCTGATGAAGGCCATCCGCTCCCTTGAGCTGGGTCCCCTCGGACTGGGCCTGCCCGGCCTGGATCAATTGAAGCAAAAGGACCTCGACCGCCGCCTGCGGGAGGCCGACGACCAGCGCCT
>JAJYMS010000264.1 GCA_021786825.1 Bacillota bacterium
ACTGAACGAGGGCGACCTGGTGATCACCGGCAGCACGGCGGACCTGCTTCCCAGCCAGCGGATTCAGTCCCGCGAGGGACTCTTGCCGGAGAATAAGGACAACCAAACGAACGGCTCCGGCGGGGGGAACCAGGGCGGAACCGCTCCCGTCAAGCCTTGAGGGGGATGGGTGTGAAACTCCCGCGTTTGAAACTCCCGCGTTTAAAGCTCCCGCGTTGGGTCGCCTCCCTCTGGATCCGTTTCCGATTCAGCGCCGAGATGGCGGGACGCGCCATCATGGCCAAACCCCTGCGGTCGCTCCTGACGACCCTCGGAGTAGCCATCGGCGTGACCTCGGTGATCAGCCTGATGGGCATCGGCGAAGGCGCCCGCCTGGCCGTGGTGCGGCAGTTCACCAGCCTCGGTTCCAACGTGGTGGTGGTAAGAGCCCACGACCCCTCGGTGGAATTCGAGCCGGAGGAGGCCCACGACCTGGTGGAGCGGGTGGCGGGGCTCAAGCTGGCCACCCCCGTGGTCCAGACCAAGGCTCCCGTCCGCTGGCGCCGCGCCAGGGGCACGGCTGAGATTCTGGGGGTGAACGAGGAGTTTCCGCAGGTGCGCGACCATCCGCTGGTCGCCGGGCACTTCTTCACTCGCTGGCATGTGGAACAGCGTTTACCCGTCGCCGTCCTGGGATTCAATGTCGGCTCCGCCCTGCTGGCAGGCAGGAGCCCCGTCGGCCAGACCTTGACCCTGCAAGGAAGCACCTACCTGATCCTCGGTGTGCTGGCACCCAAGGGCGCCGGCCAGGGCGAGGGCATCGACGACAAGATCCTCATTCCTTATACGACCGCCCAGGGGATCGCGGAAAAGAAGACCGTGGAGGAGATCTGGGCCAAGGCGGGCTCCCCGGCGGAGGCCGAACTGGCCGTGGTCCAACTGGGGCGGATTTTCCGCCGTAAACTGGGGCTTGACCAGGCCGCGCCGACCCCGGTCCCTCCGGCGGCCCAAAAGGCCGAGGCCGGTCCGCCGGGCGGTGTCCCCGGCAAGCCCTTGCCGCCAACGGAAAAACCGGCTTCCCCGGGGGGGACGGGGCTGCCTTCCGGGGGCGAGGATCTAATAACCATCACCAGCCTCAACCAGTTGGTCAAGGAAGCTGACCGCGCCAACCGGGTGATGACCCTCCTCCTGGGCGCCATCGCCGCGGTGTCGCTCCTGGTGGGTGGCCTGGGGATCATGAACATCATGCTGGTGGCGGTCACCGAACGCACCGGGGAAATCGGCGTTCGCCGCGCCTTGGGGGCCAAGCGGGGTGACCTGCTGGCGCAGTTCTTGCTCGAGGCCCTCTACCTGAGCGGCATCGGCAGCATCGCCGGCATCGCCGCGGGGGTCTGGGGGGTGCGGGCCTTTGCCCGCTACGGCTTCGAAACGGCGGTCAGCCTGCAGGCGGTCGAAATCGCCACCGGCATCGCCCTGGGGGCGGGCCTCCTCTTCGGCGTCTACCCGGCCATCTCCGCTTCGTCAGTACCTCCGATGGAGGCGCTGCGGAGGTAGTTTCGACCGGGATCAGTACCAGGTGTTGCCGTTCCAACGGCGGAGGGCGCCTCCGGCGTCCAGGATGTAAACGCTCGATTTCCCCGCGGGGTCGGTGACCACGGTCTTGCCGGCCTGCAGGTCGTAGGCGTAACGCCAGGTACTTCCGTCAAAGTCGGTGATGGCGGCGACGCGGCCCAGGTTGTCGTAGCGATAGCGGAGCTGTTCCCCACCGGCGGCGGTGAAGACCAGCAGGTTGCCCGTGATGTCGTACTCGAGGGCCATCGCCGCCAGCCCGCCGGGCGCCGTCAGGCGCAGGATCCTACCCATGGCGTCGTATTCGAAACGAATCGTTTGCCCCTGCTGATCCGTGACGGCCACCATCCGCCCGAGGGCGTCGTAAGCAAAGCGCCAGGAGCCGCCGGAGGCATCGGTGCGGCTGGCGATGCGGCCGGCGGCATCATAGGTGAAGGTCGCCGTCTCGCCCGTCGGGTCGGTCAGCCGCACCAGGCGCCGGGCCTCGTCGTACTCGTAGGTCTGGGGCCGCCCGCCGGGGCCGGTGACCCGGGTAAGTTCCCCGAGGTTGTTGTACGTGAAGGTGGTTGAACCGTGCCCGTCGGTGCGGGAGGTCATCCGGCCCCCGGGATCGTACGCGACCCGGACGTAATTCCCAGCCCCGTCGCGGACCCCGGTGACGTGATCCCCGGCGTCATAGGCGTACTCCGTCCGGTTCCCCTGGGCGTCGACGCGGGCGGTGATGCGGCCAGCCGCGTCCCACTCGTAGGTGAAGGTCCCGTCGCTGTCGGTGGCCTTGGCCAGGTTCCCGCCGGGCCCGTACTCGTAGGCCGACACGCGCCGGCCGCCGCGCACCGCCTCAGTGACCCGGCCGAGGGCGTCCCGGTACAACTCCAGCCGGTCTCCCTCCGGCCCGGTTACGGCCGACACCTGGTTGGCCCCGTCGTACTCATAGCGGTAGACGCGGCCCCGGGCGTCGGTCAGTTCCACCGCGCGTCCCGCCCCGTCGTAGCGCAGACTTGCGGTGGCAGCGCCGGCGTTGGTGGCGGTCAGGATGCGCCCGGCCGGGTCGTAGGTCCACCGCGTCACGCCCCCCAGGGCGTCCCGCCGCTGCAACAGGCGGCCGCCGGGGTCGTAAATCCAGGAGGTTGTCGCCCCCGTGGGGTCGGTGGTTTCCGTCATTCGCCCCAGCAGGTCGTAGCTGGTCTGGGTGCGGTTGCCCAGAGGATCGATACGGGCGGTGGGGTTGCCATAGGCGTCATACTCCATCCGGCTGATGTGCCCCGCGGGGTCCTTGGCCGAGACGATCAATCCCTGGCCGTTGCGGGTGTAGGCGGTGGTGTTCCCCAGGGCGTCGGTCCGGGCGATGATTTTGCCCTGGGTGTCCAGCTTGTAGGTGGTCCTGGCGCCGGAAAAGGCGACCTCCTCCACCGTCTTGCCAAAAGTGGGGTCGTAAGCGAAGATTCTGGTCCGCCCCAGGGGGTCGGTGGTCTTCACCAGGCGTGCCTGCTGGTCGTATTCGTAGAGGGTGGTCCCCGACGGGGTGGTCCGCTCGGTGAGCAGTCCCTGCTCATTGTAAACGTATGTCGCCTGCCGCCCCAAAGGATCGACCGCCAGGGTGGCCCCCGCCTGGAAGAGGTAGGTGGTGGTGGCCCCGGCGGCGTCGGTGATGGTCGTCTGGCCCCGGCCGTACTGGTAGGTGGTGCGGCCGGCTGCCGTGACCACCGCCGCGACCCTACCCTCGGGGGTGTACTCGTACCGCACGGTGACCCCGCCGCCGTCGGTGCGGGAGGTGAGGCGGTGCTGATCGTCGTACGTGAAGTCCTGCACGCGGCCGTCGGGGCCGGTGACCCGTACCAGGTTCTGACTCGGGTCATGGGCATAGCGGTACACCCCGCCCGCGGGGTCAGTCGCCTGGACCAGCAGCCCTCCGTCGTAAGCGAACCGGAGTCGGCGGCCCGCCGAGTCCGTTACACCGGTCCGAAGGCCGGCGTCGGAGTAGCGGAAGGTGAGAGAGTTACCGTGGATGTCGACCATTTTGGTGAGCTTGCCGGCGGCCTTGCCATGATAGTGCAGCTCCGTGCCGTCAGGGCGGCGCACCACGTAGTCGGTGGCCGAAACCTGGGTGAGGGCCGTCGGGTCGGCGGGGGACTGGGGAGAGTACCGGCCCTCGTCGAGGTTGCGGTAGATGAGGGAATCCCAGGCAGGGGACCAGCCGTAGCCCAGTACGCCGGGGCCGGCGGCCGCGCCGGCGCCGGTCGCCCCGGTGGTGTCGGCGACGCCGCTGGAGTAGCGCCGCTCAAAGGCAAAAGGCAGGTTGTAGAAGGGGATGTCCAGGTCCCCGGCGCGGAGGCCCAGGACGCCGGTGGCCGGGTCCACGTAGGTCTCCACGGGGTCGTAAAACCCGGGCGGCTGTGGCGGGTCAGGCGGCACCGGGGACGTCGCGGCACCCGGCGTCAGGGGTGCCGGGAAGCCCTTCACAAGGGTCTGCAGGGCCGGGGCGACGGCCGCCAGCAACGGATCTTGCCCGGGCTCGGGCTCCCAGGGAAGTTCCTCCCGCGGCAACTCGGGTAAGACCAGGGTCGTTGGGTTGAACAACCGTTCCTGCGTGGCCGGGACGGCGGGAGCCGCGGGGGACGCGGAGAGTAACGCCGGCACGGCGGCGAGGGCCACCGGCTGAGGGCCGGCGGTGAAGACCAGCGCCACCGCCAGGAGGATGGCCACGGTCCGGCCCGGGCGGGGCAGGGCACACGGGCAGCGCATGACAGGTTCCCTCCAGGTTCCCGGAAAGCAGCGAAAAGCCCACTCCGCCGTTAAGCGGGTGGGCGTCCACAGACCGTCTCAAGGGTCCCGCCTTCGGCAACGCGGCCGCCCTGGCTCCGGCCGGCGCACCTGCGGTGCACCCTCCGGGGCTTTAGGCCCTGCGCTTTGCGCCCCCAAGGCTTTCGCCTGGGGTTGCCTTTTCGGTCGCTTTCCCAGTTTCAGGTATCTCAAGCGGTTGCAATACTGAATGTTCGACACCGGGGACAAAACTCCTGCCCGGCCGTCGCTCCCCAGCCCCGCCAGCCCGGCGGGAAGAAACAACACGATGAGGGCGTAGCCGATTCCCAGCACCAACCGCCAGCGCTCCGTGTAGGTCGACAGCACCGTTCCCGCCAGCTTCACCACCGCGGCCCCCACCAAGGGCCCGCTCAGCGTTCCCGCCCCGCCGATAATCGTCATCAGCATGACGTTGATGGTCGTCTCGGTGCCCAGCACCCCCGGCACCACAAAGTTCTCGGCGGCGGCGTAGATCACTCCGGCCAGGGAGGCCAGCACCCCCGCCAGGGTAAGCGCCCCCAGCTTGTAGGCAAAGACGTTGTAGCCCAGCATCGCCGCCCGCGGCTCGTTTTCCCGGATTGCCACCAGCACCCGCCCGAAAGGCGAGTTCACCACCCGCCTGGCCACCAGGTAGCTCAAGACGGCAAACCCAAGCACCAGGAAGTACAATTCCACCCGGTGCCTCGGGCCGTAGGCCCAGTCGGGGGCCACCTGGACCGCCAGGCCATCTCCACCCCCGGTGATGGCGCTGAACTTCTCGGCCAGGATGCGGAAGAACTCGGCGAAGGCCATCGTCACCATGGCGAAGTGGACGCCCTTCAGCCGCAGCGAGAGCGCCCCCACGACCAGGGCAAAGCCGAGCGAAACCACCGGCACCGCCGCCAAGGCCACCCAAATGGAAGTGTGCAGGTATCTGGCCAGCATCGCCGCCGCGTAGGCGCCACTGCCGAAGAACAGGGCGTGGCCGAAGGAAACGATCCCGCCATAACCCATCAACAGGTCAAAGCTGATGGCAAAGACGGCAAAGACAAACACGCTGATCAACAGCGACAGCAGGTACCGGTCGCCGTGAAGCAGGGGCAGGGCGGCCAAAGCGAGCAGCAACGGCAAAGGAGCGATCTTTCCCAGCGGCGGCTTCATAACCTTGGCCAACATCCTCACCCCTTTCGCAGGCCCAGCAGTCCTTCGGGGCGGATCAACAAGACCAGCGCCATCAGCCCCACGTTCACCGCCAGGGCCAGTTCGGGCTGATAGTAGGCCGCGAAAGACTGGCAGAGCCCCACCAGGATGCCCGCCACCGCCGAGCCGGTGATGCTCCCCAGGCCCCCGATCACGACGACGATGAAGGCCGGCAGGAGGTTCTCCGCCGCCAGCAGGGGATGCGCCCCCTCGAAGGGTCCGGCCACCGCCCCGCCCAAAGCGGCCAGGGCCGCCCCCAGGGCGAAGACCAGGGTGAAGACGCGTTGGATGTTGATCCCCAGGGCCTGCACCATCTCGCGGTTCTCCACCCCCGCCCGGACGATGATCCCGAGCCGCGTCCGGGTGAGAAACAGGTGCACCGCCACCCACACCAGGAGTCCCACGGCGATGATGAAGACGCGGTAGACCGGGAAGGGCCGGTCGAAAACCGCGACCGAGCCCTCCAGGGCTTTGGGCAGGGGGAAGGGCAGCGGGTAAGGCCCCCACAAGGCCTGCACGGCCTCATCGAAGATCAGGATCAGGCCCATCGTCATCAGCATCTGAAAGATCGGGCGGCCGTACAGCGGACGAATCGCCAGCACCTCCACCACCACCCCCAGCAGACCGCCGAAGAAAAAACCTCCCAGCACCGCGGCCGTGAAACTGCCACTCAGCCGGAAGGTGGCGAGCGCCCCGTAGGCCCCCAGCATGTAAAACGCCCCGTGGGCGAAGTTGAGCACGTCCATCAGGCCGAAGATCAGGGACAGCCCGGCGGCGATCAAGAACCACAACATCCCCACCGTCAGCCCCTGCAGCGTAAGCCAGAGGACTAGACCCAATCACGCCACCCCCAGGTACTTGCGCTTCAACTCGGCATCCGCCACCAGTTCGGGCATGGCGCCGGACTTCACCGTCCGGCCGTCGTCGATGATGCAATAGCGATCACCGATCGCGGCGGCGAGGGCGAAGTTCTGCTCCACCAGCAGAATGGTCGTCTGCAGGGCGATCCGCCGCAGGTCCTCCCCCAGGTGCTCGACCACGATGGGGGCCAGCCCCTTGCTCGGCTCATCGATCAGCAGCAGGGCGTTTTCGTTCACCATCGCCCGGGCGATGGCCAGCATCTGCTGCTGCCCGCCCGATAGCAGCCCGGCCCGCCGCCGCCAGGCCTGCCGCAGGTCCGGGAAGAGGGAAAAGACGCGCTCCAGCCGCTGTTGCGCCGCCGAATTTTTGCCCCGCCGCAACGCGGTCCTCGGCAGGTCGCCCCCGCGCACCGCCACCCGCAGGTTCTCCTCCACCGTGAGCTGGCCGAAGACGCCACGGTCCTCAGGCACGTAGCCAAGGCCCCGCCAGGCAACGGCGTGAGGGGGCAATCGGGTGATGTCCTGGCCGCGCAACCGCACCTCTCCGACGCGCGCCGGCACCAGGCCCATGATCGTCCGCAGGGTGGTCGTCTTGCCCGCCCCGTTGCGGCCCAGCAGCACCGTGATCCCTCCTTCGGGCACCGCCAAGGACACGCCCTGCAGGATGTGGAACTGCCCGATATAGGTCTGGACCGCTTCCAGTTCCAGCAGCATCGCGCTAATCCTCCTGCCCCGCCGCCGGTGACGCAGGCCGAGGCTCTGCTGCCGCGCCGCCGAGATAAGCCGCCTGGACCGCTGGGTTGGCGCTGATCTCGGCCGGCGTCCCCTCGGCGATCACTCTCCCCCCGGCCAGTACCGCGACGCGGTCGGAGATGCTCATCACGATGTCCATCTTGTGCTCCACCATCAAGATGGTGATCTGTCCCCGCTCCTTCAGCCGCCGCAGCAGATCGATGATCGAGGGAACCTCTTCGTGGCTCATCCCCGCGGTCGGCTCGTCCAGCAGCAGCAGGACAGGCTGGGCTGCCAGGGCCAGCCCGATCTCCAGCTTGCGCTTGTCCCCGTGCGACAACCCGCTCGCCGGCAGATGGCGCTTGGCCGCCAGGCCCACCTCCTCCAGCACCCGCTCGGCCGCCTCCCGGTAGCCGTGGAGGCTGTCGGCGTGCAGCCACAGCTTGTGTCCCTCCCTGCCCCGCGCCTGGGCCGCCAGGCGCACATTCTCCAGCACCTTCAGGTTGGGGAAGAGGTTGGTGATTTGAAAGGACCTCCCCACTCCTCGCCGGGCGATCAGATGGGGCGGCAGCCCGGTGATGTCCTCACCGCGGAAGAAGACCTGGCCGCTCGTGGGCCGGTGCGCTCCGCTGATCAGGTTGAACAGCGTCGTCTTGCCCGCCCCGTTGGGACCGATCACGGTGTAGAAAGTGCGGGCTGGCACCCGCAAACTGATGCCCTGGTTGGCCGCCAGCCCGCCGAAGTTCTTGGCAAGGTCCCGCGTTTCCAGAATAAACTCGCTCACCGGCCTATTGCGGCGGTACCAGAGCGCTGTAGTCAAACGCGGTGATACGGTTGGTAATCAGCGAATTGACGTAGACGCGCCCGTTGCCGGTTTCGACGTGTTCCGCTGAGAATAGACCACCCGGCCTGGTTCCCAGGTGCGGGTCGAGCCAATAACCACGGAAAGTCGGCTGAATTTGCTTGTTCAGATCCGGCTGGTAGCCGTTGGGATTGTCGTAGGAACGGGCAATCAGGTTGAACCCGTCCCCGACAAGGAACGAGCTGTTGGGGATGTCGTAGTCCACGCCGACCGGGAGGAAGAACTCAGTCGCCGTGATACCGGCCGGATGGTCGTAAGTGCCGCCACCCTTCCCAACCTTGCCGATGTACGCGCCGGTTGCACGGTCAAACACCTGGATGCGCTGATTGCGGCGGTCAGCCACGTAGACCCTGGTGTCAACCGCCGTCACGTCCTGGATCTGGTCGAACGTGCCGTCGGCCCCTTCAGCGTAGAATGCCGGACCGAGCTGCCAGCCGCCGCCACTGTCGTTGCCCTTGTTGCTATCCGGCCCGCCGGCGTGCCACTGATAGCTCAGGGTGCCCCAGTACCAATCGTACGTGAACTTCCAGAGGTACCCCTGGCTGCTGGTCACATACACCCCGTAGAGGTCATTGGCGGCGTCCTCAAGCTGGATGTCGACGGCTACGGGGTAGTTCCCGCCCAGATACGAGATTTCGGGGGCGCTGAGACCCGTCGTCCGGTACGTCAAGTTGAACACGTCTTGGTAGTTTCCCTGGCGATCGTAAACGCGGAGGGAACTGTCACCGGTGTACGGCAACGGCAACGATGCATCGGCCGCAACCAGCACGCCCACCTCATAGGCGGTGGTGCCCGTGGGTGGTTGGTAGACGTGAATTCCCGTCGCGCCGGTGGAGATAGTCCCGCCCGAGAAGAGTCCCAGGTACCCACCCGTTGAATCATACATGTTGATGCGGGTGTTGGGCGTATCGCTAACCAGGAGCAGGTTGTTGTTCGTGCCGTCGGTCGGCAGAAAGGCCATCTCGCCGACAAAATCAAGCTGTCCCGCAAGCGTCCGGGGATGGCCCCAGAATTCATGAGCGCTCGCGCCGCCGACCCCCTCCGATACCGAGCAGCGCAAAATGTCCGTGCCAGAAGGATCCTCCCAGCATTTCTTGATGCGGTGGTTGCCGGTATCACTGACCAAGATGACCGGCGCGTTCTGGTAAAACACGCCCCACGCCCAGACGTCTTCCGTGTAGAACCCGCCGCCCGAATATTCCAGAGGCACGGCATCGTTGGGCAGTTGGAAGGCCTCATCTTCCGTGAGGGCAGTGGACGAGGTGCGCATTTCGACCTGGTGAAGGCCGAGCCTGCCATAAATCCACACGGGGGCAGCGTCGCTGGCAAGCGTCGAACGGTACTTGACGGTGCCGCTCGCCGGGTCGGCCAGGTTGGCAAACTTGAGCAATCGGCCGTTGAACGTGTCGGCGACGTAGAGGTTACCGTCGCGGTCCGCGCGGACGCCGCGGGGGCGCTTCAGGTGGTCGGCCGTTCCGCCGTAGACGAAGCGGCCCAGGATATCCACCAGCGTCAGGGCGCCGGTGTTCCGGTCAGCCTCGTAGATCTTGATCCGGTTGTTGCCGTTATCGGCGATATAGATGTACGTGTGAGAACCGTCAGGCGAGCGCCAGAAGGCCAGTCCCTGGGGAATGCGGAAGCCCTGGATCTTATCTGGCTGTCCGGCATAGTCGTCGTAGGACGTTGAATCAGTGCCATAGTCCTTATCAACACCCCGGATGATCGGGCCGGCCGGGACGTAATCCCCGGAGCTGTTCTGCCACCCGAGCGTGGTCACCAAGCTGGCCGTATAGGTGGTCGGGTCAAGGGCAAACCCCTTGACGCGATGGTTAAACTCGTCGGAAACGTACATGTACCCATTCGGCGTCACCACCAGGTTGCGCGGCAGTTTCAGTTCATCACCGCCGGCGTGCCCTTCGTGGCCGAAGGAGGCGACATAGTAGAACTTTCCGGGGTCGCCGGGATCCGTGTGATAGAAGTGAATCTGATGGGTGCCGATGTCGTTGACGTACAGACCGGCCAGGCGGTCATCGTCCGCCTCGCCTTTCGAGAGGAAGTAAATGCCCAGGGGCGCCTCGATCGTCGGCACCTTGGTGGCCGTGCTGCCGGGATCAATCAAGGTGTCCTGGTCGTTGAGTTCCCCGATCAGTTCGCCGTTCAGATTGAAAACCCGGATTTTGTAGTCGCCCACGTCAGCAACGTAGACGCGCGCGGCGCTGGGATCCGTCGTGAGGGTGTCCTTGTCGTACGTGACCGTGGTGGGCGTGTTGAACTGGTAACGCTGATGGGGAACCTCGGCGGTCAGTTCGCCCGATCGGTCTTCATCAGCGAAGGTGATGAACCCGGAACCGGCCGCGGGAATCGTTCCCGGGTTGGAGAAAACACCAAGCAGAAACAGGGCCAAGACAACTGGTCTCGTCCGGCTGAACCGCACGCCACTTCCCTCCCCCGCTCTTGATGGGTCACCTTCTCGCGGCGTTTCCCAGGAAAGCTACCATGCCGTGTTTGGCTTCGTCCGTCACAATCTGTTCACAGAAATGCCGCTGCTCGTCCCTTAACCGTTCGGCCACGTCGAGATAATCGGCGCGAAGCAGGTGTTTGGTTCGCTGGAGGCTGCCGAGTTTCATCGCCGCGATCTCGCTCGCGGCCGTCCGAGCCTCCTCCCGGATCCGGTCAACCGGCACGATGCGGCTGGCCAACCCCCAAGCCACGGCTTGGTCAGCCGTGATGGTCTGGTTGCGCAATAGCACCTCGGCAGCCCGCTTCAGGCCGATGAGCCGCGGCAGCAACGCCGTCCAGCCGCCGTCCGGACTGAATCCGACCACTGGGTAGTACGGTGTGAAACCGGCCCCGGGCGCAAGGAGCACGATATCGGACGCGAGGACGAGCCCCAGTGAACCTCCGGTGACGATACCGTGCACGGCAGCCACCACCGGCACGGGGAATTCGAGCAGCAACAGGATCGCCTGGTTCAGCAACCCGACCAGCCTGGCGGAGTACGCCTCCGCCCGATCCCGATGCTCATGAAAGGCGCGCACGTCGCCGCCGGTGGAGAAGGACCGCCCGTTCGCCTGCAGCACCATGACTCGCAGGTCCTCCCGCTCGCGCAGCTCTGCCAGGCCTTCCACCAGTTCCTGCAACAGCTCCGGCACGAGGCTGTTGTGCCGCCGCGGTCGGTTCAGCGTGATCGTCCCAATGGCACCGCCGGTTTCAATCTGTACCCCTGAGCCCAATTTTTCTGTCACCCCAGGTACGCCTCCGGGGCCTATTGCTTAACCTGCACGGGTGGCGCGGTCTCCTCGGGCGTGTACTCCTTGATCAGCTTCGGGATGGGATACGTGTAGTTCGGATCCTTGCTGATCTCCACGAAATACATGGGCTGTAGGGCCTGGTGGTCTTCCTTGCGGAAGATGTACCGCCCCTTGGGCCCATCGAAGCTCAGGCCCTCGAGGACGGTGATCAGTTTCTGGGCATCGGTCGACCCGGCCTTCTCGATCGCCTTTACGATGGCGATGCCCGATGCCATGCCGCCGGCCGTAAAGATGTCCGGCGGGGCGCCGTAGCGCTTCTGGTGTTCCGCTACCAACCAATCGTTCGTCTTGTTCTTGGGGATCGTGTAGAAGTAGCGCACGACCCCGCGCAGCCCGACGGCGGCATCCCCCAGCCCCTGCAGGGAAGCTCGGTCGCCGATGCTGGTGGTGACCTTCATCTTCCGGTACAGGCCCAGTTCGTTGATCTGCTGGAAGAGCTTGAGTGCGCTTCCTCCGGCCCAGGTGACCATCAGGACGTCGGGCTTGAGGTCCACCACTTGCTGCAGGTAGGTCGCGAAATCCTTGGCCTCCAGCGGGATGTTGATGTCCTTGATGACCTCACCGCCGCTCGCCTTGAAGACGGGATCCCAGGACTGTTGGGCGGACTTGCCGAAGGCGTTGTCCGGCGCCAGGTGGACGATGCGCTTGCCCAGCGTCTCCACCGTCGCTTTGCCGCCGGTCAGCGCATCCTGGCTGGTGTTGCCGCCGGTCCGGAAGACGTACTTGTTGAAGTTGGTGGTAGTGAGCTGGTCGCCCGCCGCCGGGTCGACCATGAAGATCACCCCATACTGCTTTGCCAATTCCGCCACCTGCAGGGCTACGGGCGTGAGGGCCGAACCTTGGAGGATATCCGCCTTGTCCTGGTCCAGGAGCTTGACGGTCTTCTGCTTTCCCACGTCAGGGCTGCCGGTGTCGTCTTCGACGATGATTTCGATCGGCCGCCCCAGGACCTTCTTGGTGCCGCCGGTGGCGAAGTCAATGCCCAGCCGCAGCCCCTTGATCTCCTGGTCGGCGTACCCGGCCAGGAGGCCGGTCACGGACGTCACCACGCCAATTTTGATCGGCTTTGCAGCACCGCCATTCTGCTGGCCGGAACCGGAACTGATTCCGGTCGTGGATTGGTTACAGGCCCCGGCAAGCAGAACGACAACCATCGCCAGTGCGACGAGCGAGACCCGGTGCAAGCGCATCACAGTACCCCCTTTGATCATTGAATAAAGGCCCTCTTGACATACCCTCGGTTACGGCAGCGCCGGCATCACCCCCAGGACAGAGCAGTGGCGGCCCACGTGTACCCGGTGCCGGCACTCAGGAAGATGATCAGGTCCCCCGGCTGCAGGATCCGCCGCTTGTTCGCCTCATCCAGCGCGACCAGGGGATCGATCGCGGACATGTGGCCATGGCTTTCGAGGTAGACACGGCGCTCCGGGGGAACCCCCAGCGCTTCCATCACGCGCCGAAACAGCGATCGTTTGGTGTGGAGCATCGCCACAAACCGGATCTGCTCCGGCTGGTAGCCGCTTCGCTCCGCCGCCAGTCGGGCTACCTGAATGAAGCGTTCCGCGGAGACAGGGTCCAGCCGCCGCTTCATCTCCTGGGGATCGGACACGTCAAGGAAATGAAGACCTTCTTCGACGGTGCTGAGGCTGGCCGGCTTCTTGGTCCCACCGGCAGGCACTTTCACAAATCCGTGAAAAGACCCGTCCGAAATGGCGGCCGTGGCCAGCACGGGGTTGTGGCGGTGCCCACGCTTCAGCAAAGCCGCCGCCGCCCCGTCGCCGAAGTTGAACATGAAGCGGGAGCGGGGGTTGCGGTAGTCGATCAGGGTTGACTCCTTACTGGCCCCCGCGAGGAGAACCGTGCGCAGGTGCGGGTTGGCCAGCAGCATCGAACGCGCTACGTCCAGAGCTATGGGCAGGCCCGCGCTGACGCACATCACTTCGAAGGCCATGGCGCGGCGGGCGCCGAGTTCGTACTGGATCTTGGGCGCGGCCATCCAGACGGGATAGTCCTTGTGCGGGCTCCCAAAGTAGAGCACGGCATCAATCTCCTCGGCCGGCACATGGGAGAGCAGCGGCCTTGCAGCCCGCACCGCCATGTCGGAGACGTGCTCGTCCGGTGCCGCCCTGCCCTTGCGGAGCAAGCCGAACTTCTCTTCGATCACCTCCCGGGCAAGACCGGTCCGGGTGGCGATTTCAGCACTGGACTCGGAAGTCTGGGGTATGTAGACATTGAAGGCGACCAATCCTACCGTCTCCACGATCCGGCGAGCCCCCCGTCAGTTGGAAGTGCTTAACCTGGCGGCCAGTTCGGCCTTGGTGACCTTCCCGGCGGCGTTCCGGGGAAACTCGCTGACCAGATGGATGCGCTTGGGCACCTTGTAGCGAGCCAGGCGGGTCCCGCAGTATGCCCGGAGTTCTTCTTCCGTGGGGGTTGACTCGGGAGCGGCCACCACCGCGGCGTGGGGGACTTCGCCCCACTGGGAGTCCGCAACGCCATAGACCGCCGCTTCCACCACCTGCGGGTGGGACTGTAGCACCTGCTCCACCTCGACAGGGTAAACGTTCTCACCGCCTGAGATGATCATCTCCTTCAGGCGCCCCGCTACGGTGACGAAGCCCTCGGCGTCGGCCCAGGCCAGGTCGCCGGTGTGAAACCATCCATCCTGAACCGCCTGCCTGTTCGCCTCCTCGTTCTGCCAGTAGTACGCGAACACGTTGGGACCTTTCGCGATGATCTCGCCCACCTGATCCGGGCCCACCGGGGCGGCGCTGACAGGGTCGACGAGCCGGACCCGATTGAAGGGCGCTGGTCGGCCGATGGTCCCCTGCTTTCGGTTAAAGTCTTCCTCCACCAGCATGAAGACGGTGGGCGATGTCTCCGTGAGCCCATAGCCCTGGCCAAAGGGGATGCGGCGTGCTTGGAAGGCGCGGATCAGGTCAACGGGGCAGGGTGCACCGCCGCTGTAGAACATGCGGACCGCCGCCAAGTCGGGATGCAACCGGTCGATAGCCTCCAGCAGGCGCTGGTGAACGGTAGGCACGCCGAAGACGATGGTGACCCTCTCGCGTTCGATCTGGTGCAGGGCCGCCTCGGGCTCAAAACGGCTGGGGATGATGACCCGTCCGCCGGCCAGCAGAGTGGGCAGGGTAAAAAGGCCCAGCCCGCCGATGTGGAACATCGGCAGCAGGGTAATAGAGACATCCGAGGACCGGAGGTCGATGGTCAGGAGATCGTTCATTGCGTTCCAGAACATGTTCGCATGGGTGAGCACAGCGCCTTTTGGTTTGCCGGTGGTGCCAGACGTGTAGCCGATCAGCAGGGGAAGGTCCCAGGGCAGCGGCTCGGGGTCCCCTTTGTCCTCTGCCTCGCCTGCCATCAACTCCTCCAGGTCCAGGAGATCGTCGGGGCCTGTCTCCGCGCCCCCATTCAGGCGCACGGGCGCAGGCAGGCTAAGGCGGTTGGAGAGGTCCTTGGCGACGGCCAGGTACTCCGCGCTGGCGAAGATGCGGCGGGCGCCGCTGTCCTTGAGTTGATACTCCTGTTCGAAAGGGGTGAGCCGCCAGTTGAGTGGGACCAGCACCAGCCCGCACCGGGCTACCGCCATCAGCACCAGAAGGAATTCAGGCCCGTTGGCGCTGAGGAGGGCCACCCGTTCGCCCTGCCGCAGTTTCAGCCCGGCGCGCAGCGCGTGGGCCAAGCGCGCAACTCGGTCGTCCAGTTCGCCATAGGTCCACCGCTCCTCGTCACCGACCACCGCCACCTTTGAGGGCCGCATCCAGGCCTGGGCTCTCAGCCAGTAACTGATGTCATACAAGGCGCTTCACCCCTCCCCTTCCAATGGAACGGTTGCGTCGGACGTGGTTTCACCGGGCGGCCGCTCCTCGGCCGGATCCAGGCCGTGCAAGACGAAGGAGGCGATGCTCTCCAACACGTCTTCCGGAGGCATGGTTCGCTGCCAGAGCGACCACCGCATCCCGACCATCTGAAAGAGCCCCATGAGGGCATAGGCGATAGCTTCGGGATTGAGACGACGGATCTGCTCCCTGGCCATCGCCTGCCGAAGTCCTCGCACATACCCCTCTGCCAGGCGCTCGTAGTACCACTGGTAGAGTTCCGGATCCACCGATTCGCATTCCCGCAGCACCGAATAGAGATTCCGCCGGCGAAGCACGAAAGAGAGGAACGTCTCAAAACCGACCCGTTCCGCGTCCTTTCGGTCAACGAGGGGGACCACCGCTTCCTGCAGTTCACGGCGCAAATCGTGGCTCAACTGGCGGACCAACTCCCGGAAGATTTCTTCCTTGGTCCTGAAGTGGACGTAGAAGGTTCCTTGCGCCACCCGGGCCCGGCGGGTAAGCTCCGAAATGGAGGCCCGGTAAAAACCGAACTCTGCAAACACCGCTTCGGCCGCTTCCAGCAGGCGCTGGCGGGTCGCTTCGGCGCGATCTTTCATCGGAACGTCTTTGCGCGCCGGAACTTGAGCTTCCTGGCTCGCTGACTCGAACTTTGACACAACCCCTCACCTCTCCTGACTACTGACTACTGACTCAGCATTCATTTCACTTATCGTGTTAAATGTCCCTGTTACAAGACTTTGAGACTGACTAATGACTCGGTAATCAGTATTGCAAGTAAGCAAATACGACATCGCGCCGGGAATTCCTTCCTGACGCGAAGGGCCCTGATAAAAAAGCGCCCCACTCCTCGTGAGGCGTAAGCGGCGCTAGTTTGGCGGGCGATGGAGCTCGCCCTAACCGCCGGTCCAGAACCCGCCGTTGATGTCGATCGCCGCCCCGGAGATGTAGGAGGCCGCGTCGGAGGCAAGGAAGACCACCACGTCGGCGATCTCCTCCGGCCGGGCCAGGCGTCCGACGGCAATCTTGGTTTCGAGCTGCTCCTTGGCCTTCTCCGGCAGCGCTTGGGTCATCCGGGTGCGGATGTAGCCGGGAGCCACCGCGTTCACCGTGATCCCCCGGCGGGCAAATTCCGCTGCGGCGGACCGCGTCAAGCCCATCAGCCCCGCCTTGGCGGCGGCGTAGTAGGGCGTGCCGACGATCCCCGTCTTGCCCACGACGGAGGCGATGTTGATCACCCGCCCCCACCCGCGCTCCCGCATCCGGGGCAAGAGAGCGGCCATGCAGTTAAAAGGACCGCTAAGGTTCACCGCCAGCACGGCATCCCAATCCGCCTTGCGGGCCGACTTCAGCAGGCCGTCCCGGTTGATTCCGGCGTTGTTGACCAGGATGTCCAGCGGCCCGAAACGTGCCTCGGCCGCGCCCACAGCGGCCTGCACCCCCGCCGTATCGGAGACGTCAAAAGGAGTAAACTCCGCCCGGCGCCCGAGCTTGGCAATCTCCCCCACCAACACCGCCGCCGGGGCGGCGTCGATCTCGATGTCGTTCACCAGCACGTCTGCTCCGGCCTGGGCCAACCCCAGGGCGATGGCGCGGCCGAGCCCCTGCGCCGCCCCGGTCACCAACGCCCGGCGGCCGTCCAGCCGCAGCCGGTCCCAGTAGGTGCTACCATCCCCCAAGGCTCTCCACCTCCGCTGTGCTTAGCCTCCCGCCGCTTTGGCGTCGTCTCGGGATCGAGGTCGCGAATCTGGCCCTGGGCCGCCGCCTTTCGCAGATCGAGCTCACCTCTCAGTGTTAGAATAATATTACATGCCGCCTGAAATTCCTGCTCCGCGAGCCAAAATGCGGACGCGAAGGAATCAGGGTACGCCGGCGCGAATAGGCCCCTCAGGAGGCATCCCCGTGCGGCTGAACGAGATCCAGTGCAAAAGCGCCCTCAGCAAGTCCGGCATTCCCGCCACCGACTACTGCCTCAACCCCTACGTCGGTTGCGCCCATGCCTGCGTCTACTGCTACGCGTCTTTCATGAAGCGCTTCACAGGGCACGCGGAGACCTGGGGCAGCTTCGTCGACCTGAAGCTGAACGTGGCCGACCGGCTGACCGCCGAGTTGCGGCGAGGCAAGTCCGGGACGGTGCTGCTCTCCAGCGTCACCGACCCTTACCAGCCCGTGGAGGCGACGGCCGGGCTGACCCGGCGCTGCCTGGAGGGGCTGAGCCGCTCCCCTCTGCGAGTCTCGGTGCTCACGAAGTCCGACCTCGTGGTCCGCGACCTCGACCTGCTGCGGGCGTCCCCAGGCGCCGAGGTGGGCTTTACCATCACCACCCCCGATGACCACGTCAGCCGCGTGCTGGAGCCGGGCGCCCCCCCGACCTCACGCCGGCTGGCGGCGCTGGCCCGGCTCGCGGCCGCCGGCGTCCGGACCTGGGTCTTCATCGCTCCCGCCGTCCCCGGGATCTCCGACACCCCCGAGGCCCTGGAGCGCATCCTGCGCTTGAGCCGCTCCGCCGGGGCGGCCGACGTGGACCTGGACCCGCTCAACTTCTACCCCGCCGCCGTGAACGGCCTGGGCCGGGCCATCTCACGGGCCCTCCCGCACTCGCTCCCGGCCTGGCTGGCCGCCGTGCGCGACCGGGCCGGCTACCGCGACCGGGTGCTGACCCTGTTCCGGTCCCTGTCGGCCGCAGGGCCGGGCTGAAGTCGGACCCAGACAGGGTCCTTGCCAAACAAAGCGGCGCTGAGTATACTAATATTAGATGTCTGTCTAAATTTCTAACCAAGGGCTTCGCCCCTCCGAGAAGGTGACCCATGAGCCCCCTGAACACGCTTTTCAAGGCCCTCTCCGACCCTACCCGGCGGGAGATCCTGCGCCTCCTTCGCCAGGGCGACCTGTCCGCGGGGGAGATCGCCGACCACTTTCCGATCACCAAGGCAAGCATCTCCCACCATCTGAACCTCCTCAAGCAGGCGGACCTGGTGCAGGACGAGCGCCGGGGCCAGAACATCATCTATTCCCTCAACACCACCGTGTTTCAGGATGTGCTGGGCTGGCTGCTCCAGTTCGCCGAGCACACCCGGGAAAGGAGCTAGACCATGAAACCCGCGCAGCCCGGTGACCGCCGCCCGGGAGGCTACGTTGTCACCACCGCCACCTTCATCGCCGACTGGCCGGCGTTGCTGTTGCTGCTGCTGAGTCTTGCCGCCGGGCTGTTCCTCTACCCCCGGCTTCCCGCCCGCGTCCCATCGCACTGGAACCTGGCCGGCCAGATCGACGGCTACGCCTCGCGGGCCTGGGGCGCGGCGGGAATGCCGTTGCTGGCGGCCGGCATCTACCTCATGATGCTGCTCTTGCCCCTGATCGACCCCCGGCGAGAGAACTACCGCCGCTTCATGGGCGCCTACCGGGTCCTGCGGCTTCTGCTGGTGGTCTTCTTGGTCGCCCTGCACGCGGTCGTTCTGGCGGCCGCCCTGGGCAGCCCGGTGCGCACCGACCTGCTGGTGCCGGCGGGAGTCAGCCTGCTCTTCATCGTTCTCGGCAACCTGCTGGGACAGGTCCGCCATAACTACTTCGTCGGCATCCGCACCCCCTGGACCCTGGCCAGCGAGACCGTCTGGCAACAGACCCACCGGGTCGCCGCTTACGCCTTCGTCCTGGCCGGTCTAACGGGACTGGCGGGCTTGTTCTTCCCGGCGGCCCTGCGCGCCGTCTTTCTCTTCGGCGGGGTCGCCGGGGCGGTCGGCTACTCGGTCATCTACTCCTACCTGGCCTTTGCCCGGGAAGCCGCCGGCCGCCGGTAGGCGACGCGGGGGCCGCCTGCCGTCCCCGCAACCAAGCAGGAACCCGGTCCCCGGGCCCGAATATAGCATCCAATTGCCACGCTTGCACTAGAATGGGGGGATGCTTGTGGGCCTGACCGAGAACCTGATCATGCGCAACACCGTCGGGGACCTGCTGCGCCGGACCGCCGATCGCCATCCCGACAAGGTCGGGATGGTCTTCCGCGACATCCGAAAGACCTACGCCCAGTTCAACGAGGACGTCAACCGCTTCGCCAACGCCGTCTCCGCTCTCGGGATCGGCAAAGGCGACAAGCTGGCCCTGCTTTCCCACAACTGCTACCAGTACGCGGTGATTTACTTCGCCCTGGCCAAGCTCGGCGCCGTGCTGGTGCCGATCAACTTCATGCTGCGGCCCAGCGAGGTCGGCTACATCGTCGACCACTCCGAGTCCAAGGCCTTCTTTGTGGAGGACGCCATGGCCGGCGCCGCCGCGGAAGTGCTCACCCACGCCCCCAAGGTGCGGCAGGTGGGAGTGATCCGCCTCGCGGAGGCCGCCGCGCCCACGGGATGGCTGGACTACGACGCCCTGGTGGCCCAGGGGTCACCCGCAGAGCCGCTGGTGGAGATCGACGACGGCGAAGTGGCCCAGATCGCCTACACCTCGGGCACCGAGTCGCTGCCCAAGGGGGCCATGCTCACCCACCGCGGCCTGATCGCCCAGTACATGAGCATCATCGCCGACGGAGAATTCAACCCCGGCGAGGTGATCGTCCACGCCCTGCCCCTTTACCACTGCGCCCAGCTCCACGTCTTCTTCACCCCGGGGGTGGCTGTCGGCGCCACCAACATCATCATCTACGCCCCCACGCCCGACGAAATCCTGGGGACGGTGGAGCGGGAAGGGGTAACCCTGCTGTTTTGCCCGCCCACGGTCTGGATCGCTCTGCTGCGCTCCCCGGCCTTCGGCCAGCGCGACCTCGCCTCGCTGCGCAAGGGTTACTACGGGGCGGCGATCATGCCGGTCGAGGTGCTGAAGGAACTGGCCTCCCGCCTCCCCCGGTGCCGGCTGTGGAACCTGTACGGCCAGACCGAGATGGGCCCCCTGGCGACCACCCTGCGGCCGGAGGATCAGCTCCGCAAGCCCGGGTCCGCCGGCAAACCGGCCCTGCAGGTGGAGACCATCCTGGTGGACGACGACAACAACCCCGTCGCGGTGGGCCAGGTGGGGGAGATCGTGCACCGCAGCCCCCACGTGATGCTCGGGTACTTCAAGGACGAAGCAAAGACCCTCGAGGCCTTCCGGGGGGGTTGGTTCCACTCCGGCGACCTGGGGGTCATGGACGAGGAGGGCTACATCACCGTCGTCGACCGCAAGAAGGACATGATCAAGTCGGGCGGGGAAAACGTGGCCAGCCGGGAGGTCGAGGAGGCGATCTACCTCGATCCGCGCGTGTCGGAGGTAGCCGTGATCGGAATTCCGCACCCCTATTGGATCGAGGCGGTCGCCGCGGTGGTCGTCCCCAAGGCCGGCGCGACCCTTACGGCGGACGAGGTGACCGGGCACTGCCGGGCGCACCTGAGCAAGTTCAAGGTGCCCAAGTACGTCGTCATCGCCCCGAACCTGCCCCGCAACCCCAGCGGCAAGATCCTGAAGCGCGAACTGCGCCAGGCCTACCAGGACCTGCCCAAGGCCGACGCCTGAGCCGTTTCAGGCGACCTGGTCCAAAAACGCGAGCAGGGCGCCGGTAAACGCCGCAGGTTGGTCCAGGTTTGCCAAGTGACCGGCATCGGGAATCTCCACATAACGGGCGCCGGGAATGGAACTGGCCATCCCTCGCGGCCATTCCGGCGGGATGCGGTCGTCCCGGGCACCCACCATCACCAGGGTCGGAACGCGGATCAGAGGCAGGACATGCTCCAGGTCGGCCATGAAACAAGCCCGGGCCGCCTCCAGGTAAGATTGTGGCTGCATGCGCGAGATTACCTCGGCAAGGGCTTGTTTCTTGTTCTCGGCGGTCTCTGGCCTGAGCGTCCCATGGGCATATTCCCGGCCGAAATCTTCCATGGTGATTTCCCGCAACTTCAGGGTCGTATCCCGGATGCGCGGCTCGGCCCGCTCTCGCCCGTACGTGGCAAAGGTGTCGGCGAGGACCAGGGACCGCACCCGCGCAGGATGTCGTTCGTAGAAGCGCAGCGCTTGGACCCCTCCCAGGGAGAGACCCGCGATGTGGGCCTGGCCCACCTGCAATTCATCCAGCAGGGCCAGCAGGTCATCCACCATGGCTTCCATGGTGATCCCGGTGCGATTGGTCGAGCGGCCGTGGCCTCGGCAGTCCGGTGCGATCACCCGGAAGCGATCGGACAGCGCTTGCAGTTCCGCCGCCCACGCGTGACTGCTGGAGCCCAAGCTGTGTAACAGCACCAGAGCCGGACCCCGGCCGGCTACCTCGTAAGCAATCTGCTCACCGTTCTTTTGCAACAGCGGCACCGACGGCTCCCTCCTTCATCGCGCGCAGTGTCTGCGCACCCACGGATTCCCGCCGCGCGTCAACTTCCCGGGCCATGGCCGTAAACAACTGACCCAGGATCATCTTGGCGACGCCCCCAAGCATCCGCTGGCCGACGCCGGCGACCAGTCCGCCGACCTGGGCTTCCCCCTGGTAGGTCAACTCCGTCCCGGATTCCCGCGGCGTGAGTTCCATCGTCCAGCGCCCCTGCATCCAGCCGGGGATGCCCTTCGCGGAAACCTCCAGCTCGGAGCGGTTCGGAGGCTCCTGCCGGCGGATGGCGAACTTGCCGGAGTACTGCCCCTTGATCGCGCCCACGCCCAAATGCAGATCCAGCTCATACTGGCCTGGTCCCACCTCCCGCAGAGCCTCGCACCCGGGCGTGCAGCGGGCAAGGGTCGGGACATCGGCCAAAACGCCCCAAACGTCGGCCAGCGAGGCATTGAAGAGATGCTTTCCGTCAACTCGCATGCTGGTCCCCCTGGAGTTGGTAAATGCGGCGGGTGTTCGCGGCCCTGATCCCCTCGGCCTCGGCCGCGGTCAGGAGCGTTTCCTCCACCACTTTGAGCGGGTTCAGGTCGCCGATCGAGAAGGGATAATCGGAGCCCAGGAGCACCCTGTCCGCCCCGACCAGGTCACATAGGAACCGCAAGGCCCGTGGATCGAAGACAATGTGGTCATAGTAAAGCGCGCGGGCGGCGTCCACCGGTTCCAGCTTGGTTTTTGACCTGGCGGCCGCATCCACCGCGTAGCCTCGCTGCAATCGCCCGATCTGATAAGGCAGGTAGCCTCCTCCGTGAACCAGAATCACTTTGAGTCCGGGATGGCGTTCCAGTACGCCGCCGAAGATCAGGTTGGCGGCGGCAAGAACCGTCTCGAATGGACGCCCCACGATATTGGGCATCCCGTACTTGTTCAACCGCTCTCCGCCGCCCGCGTACACGGGGTGGATGGCCACCGGCAGGTTCAACTCCGCGGAGGCCGACCAGAATGGTTCGAGCGAGGAATCATCCAGGTCTTTCCCGGCGATCCAGGTCCCGATCATGCTCCCCTTCAAGCCCAGACGAGCAGCCACCCGCAACTCCTCCGCCGCCGCCTCGCCATCCTGCAACGGCACCGTGGCCAGGCCGGCAAAACGCGCCGGCTCCCTGGCCACGGTAGCCGCCGTCGACTCATTAAGCAGGCGGCTCCAGCGGGTTGCTTCCTCCCCCGAAAGGGTGTAACCGAAGATGTCCAGCCACCCGGCCAGGAACTGGCAATCAACCCGATTCTGATCCATCCAGGCGCGGCGCGTCTCCAGGTCAAGCAGCATCGGCATAGCCGGCCGCGTCGGAGCGGTTTCAGGGAACTGAAACTTCGCTCCGCCCTCGGGAGTGCGGGTGAGTTTGACGCCGGGGTAGCGTTCGGGATGTTCTTCCAAGACCTTCACGATTTCCGGCGGGACATAGTGGGCGTGCATATCGATAACCAAGGCAAGTACCCCCTATAGCTGATGCATGCTTTCGATGATGGCGTGCTTGAGCCTGCTCGCATCCTCCTCCGTCAGGTCCGCAATCACGCTGAATTCACGTAGGACTCGACCGGGCGCCCCGAAGACCAAGACCCGTTCGGCCATGGTAATTGCCTCATGGATTGAATGGGTGACGAAGATCGCGGTTTTTTTGTTGCTTCGGACCAGGTTGCGAAATTCACTCCGGAGTTTGTTCGCCGTCAACTCGTCGAGGGCACTGAAAGCCTCGTCCGCCAGGATCAGTTCGGGATCGGCCGCAAACGCGCGGGCTATTGCCACCCGCTGGCGCATCCCGCCGGAGAGCTGGTGCGGGTAGGCTTTCTCGTACCCTTGAAGGCCGAGCCGACCCAGCCACTCTTCCGCGCGCCGGCGCCGTTCCTGCAACGGACGGCCCAGGATCTCCAGACCCAGGCAGACATTGTCCACCGCCGTCCGCCATGGCAGCAGTCGATCCCCCTGAAACACCACGCTGATCTTACCGCGCAAAGCGTCAAAATCGTGGTAGGGGTCGTGGCCGTAGACCCCTACTCGTCCTTTGGCGGGACCCAGCAAGCCCAGTACGAGATTCAGGGTGGTTGACTTGCCGCAACCGGTTTTCCCGACGATGGCGACCATCTCTCCCTCGTCCACGGAGAAGCTCAGGTCCCGGACCCCCGACTCGGTGCCATCTTCACCTAAAAAGAGCCTGGTGACGCCCTGAAACACGACCGCCGATCCTGCTGCCATCTGCGTCACCTCTCCAACCTGGGCCGCCAACGCAGTAAGCCCGTTTCGATGGTCTCGATGACCGCCTGCGTTATCAGCACGAAAACCACCAGGGTGAGCGTCCAGGCAATGGCGCCCGGCATGTTGAACAGTTGCTGCGCGTTGGAAAGCTGAAAACCCACTCCGGTGGTGGCCCCCACCATCTCGGCCACGATGACGACGCGCGTGGCGTTACCGAGGTTGATTTTCCAGCCGGTCAGCATCCCGGGCACCACCGCGGGAAAGACCAGCTTGGTCAGGAGTTGGCCACGCCGCGGCCGCATGGCGTTGACCATCTCCCACAAATCCTTGGGAATGGCTCGGACGGAGTCCAGGACCTGGAAAGCGAAGTTGGGCATGCTGCTCATGACCAGGATGAAGAGCACCCGCACCTCGACCTGCTTGAACCAGATGATCGCAATGACCACCCAGGACAGGGCCGGAATGCCCTGCACAAAAGTGATAAAAGGAGTGATGTAGCGGCGCATCGGATCCGACAAGCCCATCGCAATACCGAGAACGCTGCCGACCGCGAACGAGGGGACCAGGCCGCCGAAGATGCGTCCGAAGGTGCTCAACGCGTCGACGAGCTCTTTCGCGTTTACGGCAATGTGCAGGAGTTGTTTCCCAATCGCCGGTAGCCCCGGCACGAGGTAACTTGGCACCACCGTGCTGACTGCTTGCCACACGGCCATGACGGCAGCCGCTGTCAGCCAGGCCGCGTGTTTGCCCCAAACCTTGCCTCTCACCACCACACTCACATCCCCGTCGTTCTCGCCTGGTCTACTGGAGACCGCTGTAGATCACGCCTTCGTCCGGCAGTTTATCAAAGTACTTGATCGCCAGACCGGCCCGCATCACCGCCATGATATCCTGCTTGAGGGCGCCCGCCGGCTGCACGTTCAGCCCCAGCCGCTTGTTGTTCCGGATCAGCCCAGCGATCACCTTGGGATCGGCTTTCATCGGTTCAGCGATTAACTTGCCCGCCTCATCCGGGTTCTGCCGCACCCACTGGGCGGCATCCTTGTACGCCTGAAACATTTTGGGGATCAGGGCCTGGTTCTGTTGGATCCAGTCCTCATGGGCGGCCACGCCCAAATATGGAATCGTGTTGCCCCCGGTAAATTCCTTCCAGCGCTCCAGGCCATAGTTGATATCGTGGTACTTGCCCTGGTCCTTGGCCATGATTTCCGAGTAGGCCGGCTCCCAAAGCTGCACCGCATCGACCCGGTTGGCTGCCAGCAGGGCCGCCAACCCGTTGGGTTCGGCGTTTTGGACCTCCATGCTGGCGATGTCGGCGCCGGACTTCTGGGCGAAGAATTGGAACATGGCGTAGTTGGTGGTGGACTTGGCCGCCGCCAACCGCTTGCCGGTAAGATCCTTGAGGCTCTTGAGGTCAGGATCAGGGGTGATCACGGAACCCCAGAAATCAAAGAGGTTGAAGAGATAGCTGACCTTGATTCCCTTGTTGCGCCGCAGCCCCTCCGACAACAGGGCGGCACTGCCGCCAACCTTGGCCTGCCCGGTGGCGAATTCAGTGTTATACGCGGTGGTTGGCCGTGGAACGAATTTAAGCTCGATGCCGTTCTTGGTGTCGAACCCCTTGGCTTTGATCACGGGCGGCAAGAAGTAACCCAAAGAAGGTGGAGCGAAGGTGACGATTTCGACCTGCGGGAGCTTTTCGGGCCCGGGACTGGGCGGCTGAGGCGGAGCCGCGGATTTGGAAGGAGCCGTGGCGCACGCCGTCAGCAGGATCAATCCCAGCGAGACCGTCAAAAGCAGCAAGGGAACGCGCTTCATGATCGGTTACACCCCCTTATGCGTTTGGGCACTTTCCAAGAGCCGGAACACTCTGTCGGGAGTCATGGGCAGTTCCGTAATCGTAACCCCCAGTCCGGAAAGGGCGTCTTCCACCGCACTGGCCACCGCGGCCGGGGCGGTCATGTATCCGCCTTCTCCCACTCCTTTCTGGCCCAGGGGGGTAAGCGGGGAGGGAGTACAGTGGGCGGTCAGTTCCACCGGTGGGATCTCGAGCGCCGAAGGCAGCAGGTAATCCATCAGCGACTGGCTGAGAAATTGACCGGTTTCCTCGTCGTAGACAAACTCTTCGTACAGGGCGGCGCCTATTCCGTGACCGATGCCGCCGATCACCATCCCGTCGACGACGTCCGGGTTGATCACCGTGCCGCAGTCGTGAGCAACGTAATACCTGAGGATTTTGACCAATCCGGTTTCCGGATCGACCTCCACCACCGGAATGTGCACGCTGAAGGAGTAACACGGATACATGTGGACTCTTCCATCATCCGTCGGCAGCTTGCCCCCGGAGGGCACTTGTTGCACATGGATCGCCTGCAGCCCAGGCTCCTCGGAAATCGGGAGGCGATGGAACTGCTTGTGGGCGATCCGGACCAGTTGGTCCCAGCCCATCTCCACTTTTGGATTGGAGCGGCAGATCACCTTGCCTTGCCGGTACTCGAGGTCGTCCTCCGGGATTCTCAGGTTGTGAGCGGCAATTCGCACCATCTTGGCCTTCAGCTTGCCCGCGGCGTGATACGCCGCCGTACCGGCGACAATGGCCATGCGGCTGGCCACCGGGGTCTGGGTGGGCAAACCGGAGAGCGAGTCCGCATGCAGGACCCTGATCTTGTCCGGGTGGACGCCCAGTTGCTCACCGACAATCATGGCAATCATGGTCTCGTGGCTCTGGCCGGCGGAGGAAAAACTGATCTGCGCGCTTACCGTGCCGGTAGCGTCGATCTTAACCAGCACGCCCTCGGGAAAAGTGGTCACTTCGTTCTTGGGGTTGAGGAGGGACAGAAACATGGCATTGCCGCCGCCGGGTTCCACGCAGCCACTGACGCCGATTCCAATTAGGCGTCCCCGCTCTCGAGCCTCGGCCTGAAACCGGAGCAGCGCGGGGAAGTCAGCCGACTCCAGCGCCTTGCGCAGAACCTCTGGGTAATCACCGCTGTCGTAAGTGGTCCCGCTGGGGATGGCGTAGGGAAACTCCTCCGGGTGAATATAGTTTCGCCGGCGCAGCTCGATCCGCTCCACCTTCACCTCCTTCGATAGCCGGTCCACCATCCGTTCAAGCACGAAGTTCGTGGGGGATTGCCCAAATCCCCGGAAGGCGATCTGAGGCGTCTTATTGGTGGTCACGGCCACGCCTTCGTACTCGACGCTGTTGATCCGGTACGGTCCGACGATCGCTCCCAACGGTTTGCCCATCTGCATCGGCGACCGGCCCGGAAAGGCCCCGTTGTCATCGATGGTCTTAAGGCGGAAGCTCTTGATCAAGCCCTCCCGGCTGGCGGCCAATTCCGCGTAAAAGACCCGATCCGGTCCGTGCGCGCCGCCACCCCGCATGTACTCCAGCCGATCCTCGACCAACTGCACCGGGCGCGCCGACAATCGAGCCAGATAACCGACCAGGATACTGTGCTTGATGCCGCGCTTGGTCCCGTAACTGCCGCCGACGTCCACGTCGTGGAAGACCCTGATCGAGTTCACGGGCAGGCGTAAGGCGTGGGCGAGTTGCTCCTCGAATTGCGGCATCTGGATGGACGCCCAGACGTTGAGCAGGGACGTCCCCTCGTCCCACTCCGCGCTTACCGCGAAGGTCTCAATCGGAACCCCGGAATGACGGCGCCAGCGGAAGCGCTGGCGGATGACCACGTCAGCGCCGGCAAAATCCTCCTCCACCGGCCCCCAAACAAAACGGCGGTGCCAGGCGACATTGCTGCCTTCTCCCTCATGGACCAGGGGGGAATCGGGTTTGATCGCCTTCTCCGCATCGATGACCGCTGGCAGGGGGTCGTATTCAACATCAACCAATTCGGCGGCGTCCTCAGCCACGTATCGGTCGGTGGCAATTATGGCCGCCACCCATTCGCCCACGTACCGAACCTTGTCCACCGCCAGGGGATACTCCCGGATGGTCGGTGTTTCGAGGTAGTTCGGGATGGGATTGGTGTCACGTCTCAGATCTTCCCCCGTCACCGCGGCCACGACGCCAGGGTGAGCCAGCGCCCTGCTCACGTCGACGGAGAGCAGGCGCGCGTGCGCATGGGTGCTGCCGACCAGCGCCACGTGGACCATCTTCGGCAGGACCAGGTCGCCCGCAAACCGGCCCTTGCCGGTCAGAAAACGGTAGTCCTCCCTGGGTCGCAATTTCCGGGAGACGTACTGGAAGGACTGCTTGGCGAGGTTCACCTGGCCACCCCCGCCCGCTCGGCGGCATCCTGCACGGACCGCACGATCTGGTGATAGCCGGTGCAACGGCAGAGGTTCCCGGCGAGCGCCTCCCTGATCTCCTGTTCCGTAGGGGCGGGGTTTTCCCGCAGCAGCCCATAGGCTGCCATCAGCATGCCCGGGGTGCAGTAGCCGCACTGCACGCCGTGATTTTCCCAGAAGGCCTCTTGCAGCGGGTGAACACCGCCGTCTTCGCCGGCCAGTCCCTCGACCGTCCGCAGTTCGTGTCCCTCCGCCTGGATCGCCAACATCAGGCAGGAGCGCACGGCCAACCCGTCGAGAAGAACCGTGCAGGCACCGCAAACGCCGTGTTCGCAACCCACATGCGTACCCGTCAGCCCCAGATCCTGCCGGAGAAAGTCTACCAGCAGCCTTCGGGGCTCCACCATCCGGACGTATTCGACTCCGTTCACCCTAAGTCTGAGCTCACGTTTCGTCCCCAGGATTGAGACCTCCTTTGGCCCTTTGTGCCGCCTGCTCCAGGGCCCTCCGGGTTAGTGCCGTAGCGACGCGGCGACGATACTCGGCTGAGGCATGCACATCGCTTTCCGGTTCGATTTCCTCAGCCGCCGCCCGGGCTGCCGCCTCCAGCAGTCCGCCGTGCAAGGTCTTCCCGACGACCTTTTCCTCCGTTGCCAGGGCCCGGATCGGCCGGGGGCCAACCCCGCCCAGCGCCACCGCGGCTCTGGTACACTTCCCGCTCTGATCCAGCGCCAATTGGACCGCCACCGCCACCAGGGCCAGATCTCCCTGCCGGCGGGCAACTTCCTGAAATGACGCGCCCGTGCGCCCGGACCAGACGGGCCACCGCACCGCCGTGATCACTTCATCGGGCCGGAGGTCGGTCATCAGGAATCCCTGGAAGAACTCTTCCACCGGGATCGTCCTGATCCCGCCCGGGCCCAGGGCTTCAAGCTCGGCTCCCAAGGCAACCGCCACCGTCGGCAGCTCTGCCGCGGGGTCGGCATGAACGAGACTGCCTCCATGGGTACCGCGGTTACGGATTTGCAGGTGTCCGATCTGACGCACCGCCTCCGCTAACAGGGCCAGGCGCTCCCCCACCACAGGGGATTCCGCTACCTGCCGATGGGTGGTCAGGGCGCCGATCACCAGCGTCTCTCCTTCATCCCGGACGTAGCTGAGACCGGGCACCCGGTTCAGGTCGACCACGACCCGCGGCCGTACCAACCGCATGTTGAGCAGTGGCATCAGGCTCTGGCCGCCCGCCATCAACTTGACGTCAGGGCCTGACTGCGCGGCCAACTTCACGACTTCCTCCAACGAGGCCGGCGCAAAATACTCGAAGTCGACGGGTTTCATCCCACTCCCTCCCTACTTGAGCGGGGAATAGGGAGTCGGCCAGAGGAGCGTGCTGTCCTGAGAGACAAAGAGCGGACCCTCTTTCTCGCTCTCGGCTTTGATGGATTGCCACTCCGGGTCAGCCTGAAACCTCTTCCAGGCTTCCTCTCTTTGCTCCGGACCCTTAAAGCGAACGAGGTAGACAAGCTTGCTGGCGTCCTGCGGTTCCCAAAAACCGACCACCTCGATTCCGTGACGAGCAAAGAGCGCCACGGTGTGGTCCGCCATCCGGCGGTTCAAGGCCTCCGCTTTCCCCGGAGCATAGTAGTAGGCGCGCAACTCATACAACCCGAGTACCACCCTCCCGATGCCGAATCTCTAATTTTGAAAGGTTTAATTCGACTCTGAAACGTTATTTCCTGCTAGCACCCTCCACGTGAAACGATATTTCTTTGCCCACACAAAAACCGATGCCCCAAGGACATCGGTCTGCCAGTTGCTCGCGCCGCAAAACCAATTTCAGTTCTGAGGGCTGTCGCCGTCCCCCGCCGCTCCGTCGAAGGGATAACGTTTGGCGGCCAACGCCTCTTGCACCCGCTGCAAGTTCCGCTTTGCTTCGCGCCGCCGGAGCCCGACGCCAATGAACAGCAGGTCCACCAGGTACATCAGGCTGATCCGGGACGTGAACGGCTCCCCCTTGAAAACGATCTCCTTGGGTGCGGCCGTAAGGGTAATGTCCGCGACGCGGCTGAGCGGTGTCCCCGGGTGCATGGTGAGGCAGATGGTCTTCGCACCGTAGCCCTTGGCAATCAGGAACGCCTCGACCAAATCCCGGTTGGCACCGGTGTGGCTGATCCCGAGCACCACGTCACCGGGCTCGCATAGCGAGGCGGCGGCGGTCTGCATGTAGGGATCGACGTAGACGATGACGGACAGGCCAAGCTTGGTCAGGTTGTAGTTCAGGTCCACCACTTGCGCGGTGTTGGCGCCCTGACCGAGCAAGATCAGGCGGCGGGCCCCAGCCATGGCCTCCACCGCCAGCTCCAGCGCCGAGACATCCAGCATCCGGTATGAATCCGTCAAAGCCTCGACCAGCGCGGAATGCGTCTTTTCGGCCAGAGTCGCGACGTCGTCGCCGGCCTCGATCTCCTGCTGGACCTTGGGCGTCTTGTCCCCCAGGTCATACGCCATGTTGATCTGCAGTTCGCGGAACCCTCGATACCCCAATCGCTGGGCCAGGCGCACCGCCGCAGCTTCACTCGTACCCGTTAAAGCGGCGATCTCGCCCGTGGACAAGCCAATCACCGAACTCGGATTTTGCAGGATGTATTCGGCGACATCCCGCAGGGTCCCCTTCAAAGTCGGTAACAGACTCTTGATTCTGGGGACTACGCCGCGCCTTCTCTGCACCGCCCGGGCCAAAAAAACCACCTCAGGTCACCCATCGCGTTGGAATGCTGGAACCACCTTAGAAGTTCGCGCCCCTGAAGGCAGTTCCTTCCGGTACTCGCCACGGGCCGCGGCAAGGGGCGCGAGGAATTCTCCTCGCGCCCCGGTTTAGCCGCACTCCGCTGGGGGTGGCCACCCGATGTCACACCCGCTTTTCGGCGACGGTGGCCGGGACCTTCTCGACGCCCATTCCGCCGGGCAGCCTCGCCGGCGGGATGAGGGAGAAGTAGAAGCGGTTGAAGAGAGCCTTCTGCAAGTGGTAGTAGAGGTTGGGCTGGGGCGGCAGCGGCGGGTGGGTGTAGTCGAACAGCGACCGGGGGGCCGCGAGCCCGCCGGTCTCCACAAAACACATCACCTTGCCGTTGTAGCGGTGGGTGACCGCCTCGCCGCGCAGTTCAGCCAGCAGGTTCTCGACCACGACGTCCGCCTCGAAATGGGCGGCCGCGCCGCTCTTGGAGACGGGCAGATTGGTCGCGTCGCCGATGGCGTAGATGCCCTCGTGCCCCTGCACCTTGAGGGTCTGCCGGTCAGTCGGAAGCCAGCCGGCGGCGGTCTCCCCGAGCCCGGAGTCAATGATCACCTGCGCTCCCTTGTGCGGCGGGATCAGCACCAGCAGGTCGTACTTCAGAGTTTCGCCCTCGACCGAATTGACCTCGCGGGTCTGGGGGTTCACCGAGTCCACGTTGAAAAAGATGTGGATCTCCACCCCCCGCTTCTCCAGTTCCGTGGTCAGCAGGCGGGAGGCCGACTCGATCGGGAAGCAGCGGGGCAGGGGGCTGACGTAGTGGATCTTGGACCTGTCGCGCAGACCCCTGTCCTTGAGGTACCGGTCGATCATGAAGGTGAACTCCAGGGGAGCCGGGGGGCACTTATAGGGCACGCCGGCCACTCCGATGACCACCTCGCCGCCCGAAAATTGCTCCAGGGCCCCCCGCAAGGCCTCGGCCGCCTCCGGGGTGTAAAAGTGGTGGGCTGCCCCCTCGAAGCCGGGAACCGCGCCGGGGTCCAGGTGCGACCCGGTGGCCACCACCAGGAAGTCGTAGTTCAGCGGGCCGCAGCGTTGGGTTTCGACCACCTTGCCCCGGGGGTCGATGCGGACAGCCTTGTCCTGCACCAGCTTCACCCGCTTATCGAGCAGCCCGCACTCCGGCCGCTCGTTGTTGCGCACCTCCTTCATTCCGAAGGGGACGTAAAGGAAGCTCGGTTGGTAAACGTGCCGGGCGGTATGGTCCAGGACCGTGAGTTCCGCTTCCCCCGGCTTCAAGTGCCGCGCCAGGAGGTTGGCGACCATCGTACCCCCGGTGCCGCCTCCCAAGATGAGAATTTTGCGCACCGTCATCAACTCCTGTCCTCCAACGCTACTTTACCTTGCGTACGACAATCTTGTCGTAGCCGTCTTCCCTGAAGCTGCCGATGAACTCCTGTCCCGCCTTCTGCGCCCACAGCGGGATGTCCCGCTTGGACCCGGACTCCGTCGACAGGACCGCCACCACCGTGCCGACAGGAACTTCCTTGACGGCGCGGATCATCTCCATCAACGGGCCGGGGCAAAAGGATCCCCGGGCGTCCAAAACCTTGTCGACCACCACTTCTTCCGCCATGTTCGCACCTTCCTTGTTCGGTCGTCCGTTTGGGATGGCCGGTCCGATCAGATGAAGCCCGATCAGATGAAGAGCGTGATCTTGCCTTCTTGCGCCCCCTCGATGAACCCCGCCACGCCCATGACGTCGTCGACGATGCCCTCAAGATCCTCGAGTTTCAGGTCAAACAGATCCATCGTCATCCCGCACGCATGCACGTGCACGTTGCCGAGTTCCTTGGCCTGCCGCAGCATGTCCATCCAGGATGGAACCTTTTTTTCCGCCAGCAACTGCTTCACCGCCGGCCCCATCTCCTCGAAGTCCTTGCTGATCCGGTCGTTGCTGGCCGGCGCCCCCTTGCGGAAGGCGTTCAGGCCCCAAAAAGTCAGGAAGATGTCCACCTCCTGACCCATCGCGACCGCTCCCGAGGCCATGATCGCTACCGGGTAAAGTTTGTCCACAGTTCCGGAGAAAACCACCATGGAGAGCCGATCTTTCGCCATTCTGCTTCGAACCTCCTCGTCTTGGATTGTTGGACCCTTGACCGGGGGTTATTCCCGAATGTACCATACCCCCTAGGGCAGGCACGAGGCTTCAATAATCGCCCCTGGCCGAGCATCCGCGGAGCGTTGCCATACGTTACCTTTTTCACTTGTTTGCTTACGACAGTAGAGTACCACCATTTCGACCGATGCGCAATCGGTATCCAACCCTATTTCAGAATAGGTCGGGTATGAGCAGGTCACCCGCCACCGGCGGGTCAAGCCGCCGGGGCGAACCTCCGGACGTCGAAGTACTGGCGCTGGAGCACCCAGTTCTGGGTGAAGCCGGTGTCCAGGGTCCAGTAGCTCGGTCCCCGCAGGCCGTAGCGGCGGATCAGGTTGAACTTGGCCAGGATACTGCGGGCGTCCTCGAACCAGACCTCGTGGTCGCGCCCGGTTTCGTCGGTGTAGCGGAACCAGGGCGACTGCGCCAACCCGTCGTAGCGGATGTCGACTCCCCGCTCCACGGCGAGGTTACGCGCCCCTTGAGGCGACACCCTGGCCGCCAGTTCGCCCTCTCGCCGGGGCAGGGGCCAATCGTAGCCGTAGAGCGGAATGCCCAGCCAGATCTTCTCGGGCGGCATCAACTTCAATGCGTAAAGGACGACCTGCTCCACCAGGTTGACAGGCGCCACGGCCCGCGGCGGTCCTCCTACCCACCCCCATTCGTACGTCATCAGGTTCACGCGGTCGGCGAGGGAGCCCAGGGTCTGGTAGTCGAAGGCCCCGATCCAGGGCTGGTCAGGCATGTCGGAGGCTTTGGGCGCCACGGCCAGGGCCAGCAGCAACCCGGCCGGACGCAGTTGGCCGGTCAGGGTGCGAATGAAGGTGTTGTACTGGGGGCGGTCGGCGGGGTACATGTTCTCGAAGTCCACCAGCACGCCCGCCAGGTTCTGGGCCTGGGACACCGACAGGGCGTTGGAGACGGCCCGGGTACGGACCGGATCGGACATCACCGCCCGGGCCAGGTCCGGGCTGAAGTTGGTCCCGTCGAAATCCGTGATCACGGCGAGCGGACCCAGGCCGGCCCGGCGCAGGGCGGCGGCGGCAGCGGCCGACCCGGGCGGCGGGGTGATCACGCCGGCCGCGTCGTAACGGTAGTCAAACAAGGAGATGTAAGTAAGGTCGTTGACCATCCGGGTGACCATGGGCAGGTCGAGTTCCCCGACTGCCACCACGACGTAGGCGTTGACCTCCACCGATTGCCTGGCCGGAGGAGTTACGGTCGGTACCACGACCTCCTCGCCGGGCAGGAGGGCCCCGGGGGGAATGGGGTTGGCGGCCTGCAACCGCTCCGGGGGAACGCCCTCGGACTGGGCGATCGACCACAGGCTTTCTCCGGGCCGCACCGTGTGGGTGGTCATCCCGCCGGCAACGGGGATAATCAGCGCCTCTCCCGGCACCAGGCGGTTGGGGTCAGCGATGCTGTTGACCGCCAGGATCGCCTGGGGATCGATGCCGTTGCGCAGGGCGACCTGGTAGAGCGTGTCGCCGGGCCGGACGGTATAGATGTACAAGGCCTCGCCTCCTCGGTCTGGTTCGGCCCCGCGGCAGGGGGAACAGCGGGGCCAACTCCATCATATTGACCTCGAGGCAAAGGGTGTCAGGTGGATGGGCCCGGCCGCTACCCCTCCGCCCGCGCCTGTTGGTGACCGCGGTAAATCAGCAGGGCGATGGCCAGGGTCGCGCTGATGAGCACCCCGCTGACCATGGCGGTGGGCGCTCCCCAGCGTTCGGCCACAACCCCGACGAAGATGCTGCCGATGGGGGTCGCCCCACCGAAAGTCAGGAAGTATACGCTCATCACCCGCCCGCGCAGGTGGTCGGGGACGGTCACCTGCACCGTCGTGTTGGCCGTGGCGGTGAAGGTAATCATCGCCGCCCCGGTGAGCGCCAGCAGGACCACCGAAGCGTAGAACGAGTGGGAAAGAGCGAAGGCCGTCTGCAGGGTGAGAAAGGCAAAAATCCCGCCGTAAAGCAACCGGGGGTCGGGGCCCCGCCGGCTCAGGGAAGCGACGTTGAGCGCTCCGCTGAACCCTCCCACCCCCATGGCGGCCATCAGAAAACCGAGTCCCGGCGCCCCCACTTGCAGCACGTTGCGGGCGAAGATGGGCATCAGGGTGGTGAAGTTCATGGCGAAGGTGCTGACGACGCCGAGCAAGAAGATCACCGAGAAAACCACCGGGGTGCGGGCGATGTAGCTGAGCCCCTCGGCGATGTCCCTCCAGACCGATTCCCGGCGGGTGGCCACCGCCCGGCCGGGCGTGCTGGTCATCATCAGCAGGCCGGCGATCACCGCAACAAAACTGACCGCGTTGAGCAGGAAGATCCCGCCCACCCCCACCAGGGCGATCAAGACCCCACCGATGGAGGGGCCCACGATGCGGGCCATGTTGAAGGCCGAGGAGTTGAGCGCCACCGCGTTCATCAGGTCGTCCTTGCCCACC
>JAJYMS010000171.1 GCA_021786825.1 Bacillota bacterium
GCCGTGGGCGAAAAACAGGGCTTGGAAGAACAGCGCCACCGCAGCCAGCACGGTGCTGACGAAAGGACCGATCAAGATGGCCGCCAGCGGTGTTCCGGTGGGGTGAGAAGAGGTGCCCGCGATGGGCACCGGAATCGGCAGGAGAGAGATGATGAACACGGCTGCCCCCAAGATCCCCATGAACGGCTTGGACACCGGGATCTCCTCGGTTCGCTTCTTTATGTCCTTCAGTCCCTTGGCCACCACGGCGGCAGCGGGAGCAAACCAGGCGGCCGCCCACTCGACAGGCAGAATCCCTTCGGCGATGTGCATTTTCGACTCCTCCTCTTTGTTATTGACGCACCGGCGGCAGCCTGCCTGACCCTTTGCTCACGGCGCAGGAACACAAAAAAACCCGGCTCCGCTTCGCGGGGCCGAGGACACCTGGGCATGAGGCCTGCGGTTGGCTGGGGAGAGATACCCCAACCGCGTACCCCCTTTTCCGACGAAGGCGGCAATACGCGCCACAACGGGCAGGTCTCCTGGCTCCCGGATCATTACCGCCGCACGCCTTCCCAGGGTTTTCCCCAGTGGCTCCATGTTCGGCCGCTTCCCGGTTACAGTGGCGGGACCGCGCCGGCTCCGCGGGGCTACTGCACCTGACGCGCAGCAGCTCTCGCTACCCCGGACTTCCCTATTATCCTCGCCTTGGGCGAGGCACCCATCGGACCAATATGCTGTTCTATTCTAAACGTGATTATATCACTGGCAGTCGATGACCAGTCAAGTGCATTTCACATCGACACGCCCTTTTTCAACAGGTCTCTATTTCCTTCCTCCCCAGATATTCGGAAATGAGTTTCATCGCGCAATGCGGACCGCACATGCTGCAGGCGTCGCTCCCCCCCGGGCTTCTCTCGGCCCGCAGGCGGCGCGGCTTGTCGGGGTCCATGGCCAGCCGGAACTGCGCCTCCCAATCCAGGGCCTTGCGCGCCCTGGCCATCGCCAGGTCCCACGCCCACGCGCCCTTCACCCCCTTGGCCAGGTCGGCAGCGTGAGCGGCGATCCGGGCGGCAATCACCCCTTCCCGCACGTCCTGCGCCGACGGAAGGCCCAGGTGTTCCGCGGGGGTAACATAACAGATGAAGTCAGCTCCAGCGGTAGCGGCAATGGTGCCTCCGATGGCGGCGGTGATATGGTCGTATCCGGGGGCGATGTCGGTTACCAGGGTTCCCAGCACGAAGTAGGGGGCTCCCTTGCAGACCTGCTTCTCCAGCAAGACGGTGGCCTCTATCTGCGGCACCGGAACATGTCCCGGTCCCTCCACCATCACCTGTACTCCCGCCTCCCTGGCCCGCTCGACCAGTTCCCCAACCAGTAGCAGCCCTTGCACCTGGGCCCGGTCCAGGGAATCGGCGATACACCCCGGGCGGATCGCGTCGCCGATGCTGAGGGTGACGTCATGGCGCTTGGCGATCTCCAGCACCCGGTCAAACTGCTCATAAAGCGGGTTTTCCCTTTCGTGGTGAAGCATCCAGGCGGTGAGAAACGCCCCGCCGCGGCTTACAATATCCGCGACCCGCCCCTGCTGCCGCAGCCGCGCCACCACCTCAAGGCTCAAAGCACAATGGATGGCCATGAAGTCCACGCCGTCGGCGCCCTGGCGTTCGATCACCTCGAACATGTCCTCGGGCGTCATGTCCACAATGCTCCCCCGCTGCTCGATAGCCTCCAGGGCCGCCTGGTAAATGGGAACAGTACCCACCGGAACAGGAGCAATTTCCAGCACCTGGCGCCGCAGGAAGTCGAGATCCCCGCCGCTGGAAAGCTCCATGATGGTATCCGCACCGGCGCTGATCGCCACCCTGAGCTTGTCGATTTCGCCGCCCGCGTCACTGCCCTCGCTGGAAGCGCCGACGCTGGCGTTGACCTTCGTCCGCAGACCGCGCCCGATCCCGACAGCCCTGGTCGCCTTTGAACGGCCGCCGCTGTGCGGAATGATGATGGTCCCCCGCGCCACCCCCTCGAGGATCACTTCCACCGGTACTTTTTCGTCACGAGCCACGTGGGTCATCTCGGGCGTGACCCGGCCTTCCCTAGCAGCCATCATTTGAGTCATCCCTATTCCTCCTACTTGGCGCTCTTACCGTCCCCAAGGCCCCGGGCCAGGTCACCCCAGCGCGCTGCAATGCGGGCGGCCATTACTCCCTCCCGCACGTCGACCGCCGTCGGGTAGCCCAGGTGCTCAGCCGGGGTTACGTAACAGATAAAGTCGGCGCCGCTCGCCCCTGCAATGGCACCGCCGATGGCAGAAGTGATGTGGTCGTAGCCGGGAGCAGCGTCGGTCACCACGGGCCCGAAAACGAAGTAGGGCGCCCCGGCGCAAAGCCGCTTTTCCAGCCGGACGGTCGCGGAGACCTCGTCCACCGGGACGTGCCCCGGCCCCTTCACCATCACCTGGACCCCCCCCTCCCGGGCCCGCTGGACCAGTTCCCCCAAAATCACCATTTCCGCTACCTGGAGGCGATCCAGGGAGTCGGCCAGGCAACCGGGACGATAGGTATCGGCCAGGCCCAAGGTAACCTCGTATTCGCGAGCGATTTCCAGTAGCCGGTCGTACTGCTCAAAGAACGGATTTTCCCGTCCGGTGGCGATCATCCACCCCATCAGGTAGGACCCGCCGTAGCTCACCAGGTGATCGATCCGCCCCGACCCCCGCGCTCGCTGGATGGTCTCCCGACAGGTGGCCGCGTGTACCGCCAGGAAGTCAACCCCGTCGGCGGCGTGGCGTTCCACGGTTTCAAAAAGCCCCTCGGCGCTCATGGCGGCCGGCGTCCCGTGGCAGGCGATGGCCTCGGCCACGGCTTGGTACACCGGAAGCGTGCCCACTGGAACCGGTGCAGCCGCCAGAACCTCCCTTCGCACCAGATCCAGCTCACCCCAGGTGGACAAATCCATAATCGTGTCGGTCCCCGCCTGGGCGGCAACCCGCACCTTTTCCAACTCCCCGGCGATGTCGGCGCGCTCGCGGCTGGTACCCACACTGGCGTTCACTTTAACCCTCAAGCCTTCGCCGATGCCCACCGGCTCCAGCTTCTGGCGAAGGCGATTGCGTGGAATGACCATGGTTCCCCGGGCGATCCCCCGACGAACGAACTCCGGATCAACACCCTCTCTCTCCGCCACGCGACGCATCTCGGCGGTGACAGTCCCGGCGCGGGCCTGCTCCATCAGGGTCATAGCGCTTCCGACACTCCGGCCTCCGAAAAGGTGGCCATCTCGCCCAGGATCTTCGTCGCCGCCTCGATCAGGTGAAAGGCCAGCGCAGCCCCGGTACCTTCGCCGAGGCGCATGTTCAGGTGGAGCATGGGCTGGAGTCCCAGCTCTTCGAGAATCCGCAGGTGGCCGGGCTCCTGCGAGACATGGGACGCAAACATGAAGTCCACGGAACGCGGCGCCAGGCGGGCGGCCAACAAGGCCGCCGCCCCGGCAATGAAGCCGTCGATCACCACCGGCGTCCGCCGCGCTGCCGCGCCCAGGATGACTCCTGCAAGCCCACCGATTTCCAAGCCGCCCACCTTCGCCAGGACATCCAGGGCGTCCGCCGAATCGGGCCGGTTCACCTCCAGGGCCCGGGCAATGGCCTGTTTTTTGAGCCGTAACCTGCCATCATCGATTCCCGTGCCCCGGCCGACGATTTCATCGACCGGCAGGCCGGTGAAGGCCGCCAGGATCGCGCTGGAAGGCGTGGTGTTACCGATCCCCATGTCGCCGGTGGCTACCAGATCCGCGCCCCGGTCGATCTCGCCCCAGACCACCTCAATCCCCACCTCGATGGCTCTTCGGGCCTCTTCCCGGGACATCGCGGGACCGCGGGCCAGGTTGGCCGTGCCCGGACGCACCTTCCGGCCAAGCAGCAAGGGGTGTTGTATTTCAGCAGCGACGCCCACATCCACCACGGCGACCCGGGCGCCGGCGTGCCGGGCCAGGACGTTGATCCCTGCGCCGCCGCGGATGAAATTGTAAACCATCTGGGGAGTGACCGCGGGAGGAAAGGCACTGACCCCCTCTTCCACCACCCCGTGGTCCCCGGCCATGACGACGACAACCTTGTCCTTTACGCTTGGAAACGGGTCGCGGACGATGCCGGCCAGCCTTGCGGCAATTTCCTCCAACGTCCCCAGGCTACCCTGCGGTTTGGTTAGGTTGTCCAGCCGAGCCTGGGTTTTGGCCATCACCTCCCGATCAAGCTTGCCGATGCGTTCGATGGTTCTTGTCAACACTTCCGGGTCGCTCCTTTCCCCCTCCGTTTTGGCGCAAATACAAAGTCCTCAGCCCATAACTCCTCTGGCTGAGGACTTTACCATCATCCTCGAAGCTTTTTCCCGCCTCTCGCGCGAAGGCTGGGGAACCAAAGTGAACAGGCAGGTCTCCTGGCTCGCGGATCATTGCGCACCGCCCCTTCCCGGGACTCGCGCCCCAGTGGCCCTGGCGGGTAGCTCCTCGCTTACAGTGGCGGGACCGCGCCGGACTCGCACCGGCCTTCCCTATTCTCCCCTGCCCATTTCCGGCCGGGGCACCTGTCCACTCGCGTATCGGGTTGTCTACTCCAATATTATAACCCCTGACCCGCCCTTGGCAAGAGCACAGGCCGGCGGTACCTTTTCAGCGCCTCCTGCAATGAACCACATTCCTAGAAGTACTTCCTTAACACCTCTCGCACGCGGTCCCCGTAGGCGGCCTCTTCTTCGGCGTCAAGCCTCTCCACCGGTTCCGGTTCCTCCCGGGCGGCGACCTGGTGCCGGTTTACCCAGGCGTGAAGCAGGTAGTACAGCAACAGGGCCCCGGCGCCCACCGCCGCGAAGGGGGTGATCCAGGCGGTCCAGTTAAAGCCCTTCTTGACCGGGTAGGCCACCACCTTTTCCCCGTACTTGGCGACGTAGCCGGCCATGATCGTCGCCGGCGGCACCCCGGCGTCCATCTGGGCGGCGATATCCGCCCGCATCTGGTCGGCGGTTCCGCAGTCGCACACGGCAACGATCATGGTGCAGCCACACTGGCAGACCAGCTGCTCCTCCACCGGCTTGGTCTGCCGGTTGATCTCCACCGGAGGCTTCATGCTTTCGGCGTAAGCGGGCGACGCCGCCAGCGGCGCCCAGAGGCCCGCGAGCGCGGCGCTCACGGCCAACCACAAACCGAGTTTCCTCACAGCGACCTCCCTCGGCCCCGTTCCCCCGCCGCCGCAGCCGGTCAATAGCCGCCCCGGCGAAAGGGGTGTCGCAGAGCCCATTCCAGCACGGCCATGTGGTCCTGGCTGGCGGTTCCCACCCAGAAGACCATGTTCTGATAGGCGTAGACGTGATTATAAAGACCCTTTCCCTGGTACAGGTAGACCTTGATCTGGCCGCCGGGGGACGAGGATCCCACCGGCGAGAAGTCACGGTCGTCGCGCAGGGCGGACGCCAGGTCGGCGGCGTAACCCTGGGCCTGGTCGTTGTTGCGCAACACGCCAAACCACAGGACGCTCCGGTTCGGGCCGGACCCGTAAACCCCCTGAGCCTGGTTCACTAGCGGAGTGCCGGGCTTGAGCTTCGCCAACCCCTGCAGGATCGGATCGTCGGCGCCGCCGCCGGCGAAGGCCACGCCCTTCATTTCCGGGGGGACGTGAACCCCTTCAGGCTCGGCCATCAGGTTGAAGCTCGCCATGATGAAGGCCACGAAAGCCGCGGCGACCGCCAGCAGGACGATCTTTTCCCGCTTCACCGGTGATTCCCCCCGATCCGGCCGAGGGTGCGCAGGCTCAGGGCGATTCCAACCAGGTTAAAGCCCAAGCCGATGATGATGAAAGGAACCCTGTAGGCGCCGAGCACGGCGGCCGCCCCGGAGAGGCCGATCAGCGGCGCGATGTCGGCGACGTGGTGAGCGCAGCAGGCGACCATCCCGGCGGTCGAGGTGCCTGTTCCGACCCCGGTCATGGCCGTTGCCCCCAGGGTTCTGGCCCGCCGCACGGTCGCCCGCAGGTAGGTGTACAGCCCAAGTTGGGTCCCGAAGCCCGCCGCCACCAGGGCGACCCACAGGCCGTCCCGCGAAAGCTGCTCCACCGCGTGGCTGAAGGACTCGGCCAAGGTGAGGATGAGGATGTAGACTCCCACCATCGTCAGGGCTCCCGCGATGCCCGCCGCCAGACCCCATCCCCGGGGACCGAGGAGAGGCTTGCCGGGCCGGCTGGCGCCGCCACGGCTGTCGGGGCTACTCGCCATCGAGTTCTCTGATGAGTTCACGGTAGGTCTCCTCGCTGATCTTGCCGTCCAGCAGCAGCCGGCGCGCCTTGCGCTTTTCCTGCTCCGTGGCCGGCGGGTTGGCGGTGGGCCGGGCGCTTCCGGCCGACTTGCCCGGCGCGTTTTTGACCTTGGGGCCGTAGCGCGGCGCCCTCGCACCGGCCCGCCGGGAGTTGGTCCCCCCGTAGAAGAAGAGGAAGCCCAGGCCTGCCACCAGCGCCAGCGCCACCCAGAGAATGGCCTGGTTGCCCTTGACCCCCAGCGACGAGCCGCCCGAACGAGGCGCTGCGGAGGTGTTCAGCGACCGGTTGTTGTCCGGCTTATTGTAGGCGATCAGCAGCTTGACCGGTTCACCGGGCTTCACGGGACCGGTCTGGTAGTGGTGCGCGGTCGTATTGCCCTCGGCCGGGGAGCTGGAAATTTCCTTCAAGTCGGCGCTGTACCCCGAGGAACGCGCCGGTTGAACCACGGTGAGGGTGACCCTGTCGGCGCCGAAGGTAGTATCATAGGAGAAGTTGACCTTCTTGTCAGGCCCGCCCTCCACGCCGGGGTAGTAGAACTCCATGTGCAGCGGAAAGGTCTCACCCGGCTTGATTTCCCGGCTGGGGGTCCAGCTGATCTCCTGGTGGTTGTCGACCTCCTTGACCTGGGCTCGCCCCAGGGAGAGTTCGTTGGTATGGGTGGGGTTGGCGGTCGTGAATG
>JAJYMS010000101.1 GCA_021786825.1 Bacillota bacterium
CCCGGCCTGGCTCCATCGCCAAGCCAAAACCCCCTGACCTGCCCACGCCTCCCCCTAAATCGAGAGCCCACCCGCCTTCTCCCAACCACCCGTGGCGCAAAGACATTCAGGCATATCTAGCCCGCCGACAAGCTGGCGAACAGACGTTGGGTGACAAAGTCCCAGAACCCTTACGGTGACATTTTCACTGGCCGTTGACACCCACTCTACTTGACGTCGATCGTGACGGGCACGGCCAGCCACGGCCACGGGCGATAAAAGAAACGCCGGTTCCCGAGGGTCTCCTCCAGCGAATCGCGGACCCGCGCCTCCGCTTTGGATCCGAGGGTCTGGCCGATGGACCGGGTGTCCAGCGAGTCAAGCACCGAATAGATCGTGTCCTGCACCATCGCCTGCAGCCGCCGGTTCAGTTCCCGGGTGGCCTCCTCCGGCAAAGGGATCACCACCTCCCCGATACGGATGCTGATTCCCTGCAACTGACCCTTCATCTCTTCCTCCACCAGGCCTGACACCTGGGACCTGGCCTGCGCCACCACACCCGGCAATTGGGTGGCGGCCTCCCGCTCCACCTGGGCTCGCACGAGGGCCCCTATTTCCTCCGCCGGCACCGCCACCGTGACCCCGTGGGATTCGGCCAGGTAAATGGCCACAGCCAAAAGAGCCGTAAACAAAAAAACGGCCGCGGCCAGACCAAGCAGGAACGACTTCTGGTGCATCCCCGGCATTCCCCTTACCCCTCCCCGGCCCGTCCACGACATAGTATGCCGGGCCGGGGCGCGGGATAACCGCGAAGCGGCGGCGCAGTGAAGCGACCCGTACGGCGCCTTGGCCGCGAACCCGCCGACCACCCGCTGCTGCCGCGGCGCGTGGTGGCGCGCGGCGTGGGCCTCAGGGGAGCGCCCCAGGCGCCGTAGGGAGCGAAGCGGCGGCGTCGCGCGCGGTGCCGGTATCAGGGGCCGGTTTGGTTCGCGCGGCGCAGTGAAGCGACCCGTACGGCGCCTTGGCCGCGAACCCGTCGACCGCGAAGCGCGCCACCACCGGCGTGTCACTCAAGGTTCGCGGCTAAGGCCGCCCGTGGGCCACCTTCTGCAACACCACGCCTACGCTGTCGCCCTCCGTAAAATGAAACAGGCCCCGCTGCAGCCGCTGCGTCACTCCCTGCGCCTGCGCGGCGGCCACGAAGTCCTCCGGGTTGCCGATCACCCCGGCCTGGTGTAGGACCTCGCCGATCTCCTGGGCCGTAAGGTTCACCGGGATATAGACATAGATCTCGCGTTTCCCCGCCGGGCTGGAAGCCCCCGCGGGCGCAAGGGAAGCCGACGCGGCCGGGGCGGAGACACCTGCAACGGCCTGCTCAGGGGGCTTCTCCGGGGGCTTCTTTGCTCCGGCCCCGGCAACGCCAAACAGCCCGTTGGCGAAACCGAGCGCCAGGGCTGCCGTCACCAGACCGGAGCCGATTCCCAAGGTCAGGCTGGCGGTGATCGACCGCATCCCTCGCCCTCCTAACCCAGTTTCCTCAAGCCAAGGATCAGCTGCACCTCACCGTTGGTCCGCTGCGTGACCCGGGCTATATCAGTGACTTCCATCCCCTGCTCGGCCAGTTGCCAGACGGCCGAGTGGGGGCTGGAATCCATGGCCACGCCGGGCTCCGCCGGAACGGCCTGGGCGGTCGCCGGCTCTTCTCTCCGGGCCCCCGCCGAGCGGGGCAGGGTCGCCTTGATCACGCCGCTAACCGGGGTAAAACGGTGGCCTTTGTCCACCAGGCCGCCCAACCTGCCGATGCGGAGGTCGGACTGGGCGCATAGTTCTTCAAGCTTGGCTTGACGCTCCTTCATTTCATTAGTAACCTGCTCGGCCACCGACACCAACTCCTCGACCACGGCCTCCAGTTCCCGCTTCCCCTGCTCCAGGGATTCCAGGCCGGACAGGTATCCCCGCCTGACCATCCACCAGCTCCACACGATCAGGGCGGCGCCCGCAACGAGGAATAGATGCGCCATCGACGTTTCCCCCTACATTCTAATATCCAGCAGCCGCCCCACCTTCGCCTTGGGATCCGGGGCCCCGCTCTCCTTACCAGGGGGGGTCTCGCCGGAGCCATCCCGCCGCTTTTCCCGCTTTTCCCCCCGCCGCCCGGCTCCGTCCGCGACCTTCCCTCCTTCGGCCTTGGGGGCAGTGTTGACCTGCCGGCCCTCGGCCTCCTTGCGGCTCTGAAGCTCAGCGGCAAACTGGGCCTGGGCCGCCTGCGCCGCCTGCTCCCGCGCCTGCTGCTGAGCCCCTACCTCGGGGGTCTTGGGGATCACGGTCTGCACATCGATCGGCCGGAGGCTCACCGCTCATCCCCCCGGAAAAGGTGTTCCCCGCCTAGATGGTCCCTAAGATGACTTCCCCTTCCGGAGACAGCAGCAACAGGGTGGGTCCCATATCGTCTTCGATTACCCTCAGAGCCTGACCGATCACCACCCGCACGCCGGGGTAGACCTTCTCCCGGGCACGGACGCGACCACCTTTCAGGGTGGCAATCTCCTCTTCCAGCTTGTCCAACGTCCCGCGCAACTCGCCGGCCTCCCGCTGTAACTCCATCCGGCTCCGGGCCAGCCGCAACAAGGTGTCCTGCTGGGCGAACGGCACCACCTTGCCCTTTTCCTGCAGTCCCTTGAGCATCCGGGTGGCCGTCTCGGCGCGTTCGAGTTCCTTGCTGACCCGGGCAAGATTCTCCGCCGCCAATTTCATTTCCTCCCGGAGCCGGGGGTTCACTCCGACCTGGATCTCCGTCGCGGTGGCGAGCGGCGCCCCGATAATGCTACCGCTCACCTCCGTGGCCGCCCGCACCACACCGCCGACGATTACCCCCGGCTTCCCGGCGACCACCACCTTGCCGCCGGCGTCGATCTGGCAGTGCAAAATGGCATCGGCGACGATCACGTCCTTGCCCGCGTGCACCTCCGCGTTTTCGATGAAGCGGGCGGTGATCGTCCCCTCGGCGTGAGCGCCGCCTCTATGGGCCCCCTGGATCCCCCGCCCGACCAGGATGTTCCCGCCGGCCTCGAGCCGGCCGCCGTTGACGGCGCCGCCGACCTCGATATCTCCGCCGGCCCTGACGGTGAAGCCGTTGCCCACGCTGCCCCGGATCTTGACGTTGCCCGGAAAGTCGATGTTCCCCGTGGAGAAGTCGACGTCCGCCGAATGTTCAAAAATGGGCAGGACGGCAAAGGTCGAGCCCTGGGTGGTAAAGTGACCCTTGATTGCCGCCCGGGCCTCCAACCCGTCCGGGCTGTGGTAGATGTTCTTGCCCCGAGGCAGCAGAACGTCCCGCCCAGGGCGGCCGGGAACCGGTTTCCCGTCCACCCCGGTGCCGGGAATGCCCTGGGTCGAGGGTATCTTACGGGCCAGAATCCGGTCTTTGTCCACCTGTCGGATGAGGTTCAGGTCGCGGTAGTCGACTCGTCCGTCGTCCACTTGCTCGGGGCGCAACTTCGCGCTGCCGGGCTCCACCACCCACTCCAGTTTGGCGGCGACCCCCTCCCGCGGCGGGTCGCCGTGGGCAACGACCACCGGCTTCCCCGGATCCAGCTTGGCGCCCTCCAGTCCGGTCTCGTCGATGCCATACACCACGCCGTTGCGGGCAAGGATTTCCTTCAGTTCGTCATTGGATGTAATTGGCTCGCCCTCCGCCGGCACGGCCATGGTGAGGGTTGCTGAAAGCCGGTCCCCCGCAATCTTTACCGAGACCTTCGCCATCCTTAACCCCCCTAGAGAACGCCTTCTTTGTGCCTGCTCAGCGCGCCGCGCAGGCGCAGAATGGCCCTTCCGTGCAATTGGGAAACCCGGGAAGGAGTAACCCCCAAGACGGAGGCCACTTCCTTGGCGGTCAACCCCTCGTAGTAGTAAAGGGCGAGAACCAATCGCTCCTTTTCTTGCAGGCGCTCGATGGCTTCGGCCAGGATTCGTTTCCGTTCCGCCTGCAGCAGTGCCTCGTCCGGACCTGCCCCCCCATCGGCCAGCATCTCGCCACCGGAAAGGGCCCGATCACCTGACTCTTCGCCGGAATGCCAGATATCGTCCAGGGAGACCACGGCCAGCGATGCCACCTCGGTCTCCCAGGCCTGGATTTCCTTCACGCCCACCCCCAGGCTCTCCGCGACTTCAAGCTGGCTCGCGGGGCGGCCGAGCCTCGCTTCGAGAGCGGCATAACTCTGTTCCAGCCGCTTCTGCCGCTGCCGCCAGGCCGGCGGAGCCGGGTCCTGGGCCCGCAGCCCGTCCAGGATAGCGCCACGGACGCGGGCGCTGGCATAGGTTTCGAACTTCACCCCCCGGGAGGGGTCAAACCGGTCGATGGCCTCCAGGAGACCAAACAGCCCGTAACTCTCCAGGTCCCCCACCTCCAGGTGGGGGGGCAGGCCGATCGCGATCCGCCCGGCCGCATACTTCACCAGCGGGAGGTAGGTAAGGATCAGGCGCTCCCGCAACGACTGGCTGCGTTCGGCATGATAGCGGGCAAAAAGCTGGTCGTCCAAGGGGAATTACCTCTCTTCCCCACGCTTGGCGAGTCTGGACGGTTGCAGCGGTCGAAACAGTTCCTCGGAACTGGTGCCCGGAATTACCAGGTCGACGCTCCTGCCGGCTTGGTCAGCCGGCTGGCTGGCGGCCGCCGCCTGCTCGGCCAGGGCCCCGACCTCCAGGTCGGCCTTGCCATCGCCCCGGGCATCGGCAGCCTGGCCCACCAGGGTCGTCACCCCCCAGCCCATGGCCCCGAAAGCCAGGGCCGAAACCAGTGCCCGCCAGACCGCCGCCATGATCGAAGCCCCCGCGGCGGTGCTGACCCCGAAAACCAACAACGCGGTCCCCAAGCCCAACCCCAGGGCCAACGGCAAAACGACACCTCCCTAGGTCAAGCCCCGCTGCCGGCGGAAATTTAATTCGCGGAAAATGAAGCCGGTAATAAACTCCCGCTCCTGGCGGCCACCGACCCACCGCATGGCCAGCCAATGGCCCTTGGGGCCCGCCCTCGAAGGCGGTGGCACCTTCCGCACCACCTGGCCGATCATCGCGAGCTGCCGGTCATCGGGGAAGGTGATCTCCATGTCCAACGTCGTCTCCGGCGGCAGGTCAGTCTCGCTGAGCAACAGGCACCCGCCCGCGGAAATGTCCCGGATCTGCCCCCGCAAAGGCTCTCCCTGGTTGAGGGCAGCCAACTCCGACGGCGTCTCCTCATCCGCCAGCAACGTAAAGCGGACCTTCAACGTGACCTCCAGACGCACTGCCTGGCGCCGCTGCCCAGGCGCGGCGCCATCCTCCTCGCCCGCCATCACAACACCCCCCACCTAGGCGCGCAGGTTGGCAAAGAAACGGGCCAGGCGGTCGAAGAAGAGTCCGCTCCCGAGAGCGTCCTCCTGCGCCTGTCCGGCCAGCAGCTTGGCCAGCCCCTTGACCGACTTGGAGGCCGAACAGGTCGGATAACAGAGGACGAAAGGCTGTTGCTTCTTAACGGACCGCGAGACGCAGGGATCGTCGGGAATGTAGCCCAGGCTTTCCACCTGCACGCCCAAGAACCTCAACGCCGCCATGGCCAGGCGGTTGGTGGCGACCTCGGCGTCGTCCTCGTCGTCGACCTGATTCATGATCAGGCGGATCGTGGCCGAGGGGCGCTGCCGGGTGATCACCTTGATGGCCGCGTAGGCGTCGGTCATCGCCGTCGGTTCGGAATTGGTCACCACCACGATCTCATCGGCGGCCAGGACAAAGGAAGTGACCGACCGGGACAGGCCCGCCCCGGTGTCCAGCAGGATGTAGTTGGCCTGCGTCTCGAGCACCTGGAGCCCCTGGATGAACCGGTTCAGTTCCGCCTCGGAGAGGTCCAGCAACTCCTGTAGGCCGGACCCTCCCGCCACCAGCTTGATGCCCGCCGGCCCGCGGTAGATGATGTCCTGCATCCGCTTCTCACCGCGGATCACGTGCCCCAGGTGGTGCGTGGGATTGGTTCCCAGGATCACGTCCACGTTGGCCAGGCCCAAGTCGGCGTCCAGTAAAAGGACGTCGTGGCCCATCTGAATCAGGGCAATCCCGAGGTTCACGGCCAGGTTGGTCTTGCCGACACCCCCCTTGCCACTCGTGATGGCGATCACCCTGGTCGGCCGTATGCGTCTGGGCGCCGATTTTTCCGCGATGTTCGCTTTCAGGTCGTCGGCTAATCGGCGCAGGCGCTGCGCTTGATCCGCCATCTTCCTATCCCCCCAGAATCAATTTGGACAGCCGGCTGGGTTCGGCCAGTTCCATGTCGTCGGGGACACTCTGCCCCGTGGTGACATACGAAAGCGGCCGTTTGGCGTACTGCGCCAGGTTGAGCACCTGTCCCGGTGAAGAACTCTCGTCGAGTTTGGTCAGCAACACGCGGTTGTAGCTGGTCGGCAAGAAGTGCTCCAGGACCTCCCGCGCTTCCCGCAGGTTGGTGGTGAGGCTGACCACCAGGTGGATCTCGGTGGCCTTGGCCGCCTCCAACAGGCCTTTCAGTTCCGACATCTGCATGACGTTCTTATGGCTTCGCCCGGCGGTGTCCAGGAAGACCACGTCCCGGTGCTCGTGCCGGGCCAGCGCGGACTTCACCTCCTGGGGAGTGAAGATAACCTCCACCGGCACCCCGATAATCTCACCGTAAGTGCGCAGTTGCTCAACCGCCGCGATCCGGTAGGTATCCGCGGTCACGAGGGCCACC
>JAJYMS010000161.1 GCA_021786825.1 Bacillota bacterium
CGCGGCAGCCAGACCGTGCGCTTCGTCGTCGGCAACGAGGAGAAGGAGCGAACCATCACGGTCGACCGGGTGCAGGTGGTGCCGCAACCCTTCGGTACCATCTACGACCGCGCGCTGAACAGCATCGGCAACGTGGTCGACACCGACCTCTCCAAGCTCACCGTGGGGATCATTGACGTCGGTTTCAAGACCTCCGACTTCGCGGTCTCTAACGGCCTCGAGTTCATCGACCGTCTGTCCAGTTCCACCACCACGGGGTTATCCGCCGCGTATGCCATCATCGCCGAGCGGCTGCGGGATGAATTCCGCGTCAACAAGGAGAACCACGAACTGGACGCGATTGTGCAAAAGGGGGAAGTCCGGCTGGCGGGCAAGGCTTGTGACATCACGTCCATCCGGCGGGACGCCTTCGACCGGGTGGCGCAGAAGATTATCACCGAGGTCGACTCCCAGTGGGATCGTCGGGACCTGGACGTCGTCCTCCTCACCGGCGGCGGGGGGCAGGCGCTCTCGGAATACCTGCTGCCGCACTTCCGCAACGCCTTCGTGGTGGACGGAGCGCAGATGGCCAACGTGCGGGGTTATCTGAAGCTGGCGTCGAACCTCTTCCGCAACGAGTAGGCGCGTTCGGAAAAACATCCGTAGACCGCGCCGCGGGCCTTTGCCGCGGCTTTTTGGTGTGATTCCGGTCCGTATACTGGAAGGTTCCGGGAAGAAAACTAGTGGGTCGATGGGAGGACTTCGCTCGTTCAGCGGAGAAATTTACAGGACACCGTCGGCGGCGGGCGGGAGGTGATGGGGTGTCTGACTGCATTTTCTGCAAGATCGCCAACCGGGAGATTCCCAGCGAAGTCGTCCACGAGGACGACCAGGCCATCGCCTTCAAGGACATCAACCCGGTGGCTCCCGTGCACATTCTGGTAATTCCCAAGAAGCACTACGCTACCCTTGACGCGGTCCCTCCCGCCGAACTGGGCGTGGTTGGGCACATTCACGGGATCATCCAGCAATTGGCCCGCGACTTCGGAGTCGCCGGCGGCGGATATCGGGTGTTGAACAACTGCGGCCCGGACGCGGGGCAGGTGGTGTTTCACCTGCACTTCCACCTGATCGGAGGCCGTACCCTGACCCGATTGGTCTAGGCCGCGGTGCAACGTCCCGCTTCATTGACGTAATGACTGAACTTCCGCTATAATCGAAGGGTGTTTCACGCGGAGGGGGGGAAAGTTAAGCGTGTCCGAAGTTAAAGTCGGCAAGAACGAGTCGCTTGAAAGCGCCCTCCGGCGGTTTAAGAAGTCGATGCAAAAAGCCGGGGTTCTGGCTGAGATACGCAGGCGCGAGCACTACGAGAAACCGAGTGTCCGGCGCAAGAAGAAGTCGGAGGCCGCCCGTAAGCGCAAGTACAAGTAGAGGTACAGCGTGAACCTGAAGCAGCGTTTGGAAGAGGATATGAAGGCGGCTCTGCGCGCCCGCGAGGAGGGGAAGGAGCGGCTTTCAGTCATCAGGATGGTCCGGGCGGCGGTCCGGAACACCGAGATCGAGCGGCGGCACGAGCTGTCCGACGACGAGGTGATCGAGGTGCTGAGCCGCGAACTCAAGCAGCGCCGGGACGCCATTGCCGAGTTCGGAGCGGCGGCGGGCCCGGAGTACGTCGGCAAACTCGAAGGCGAGATCGCCATCCTGATGGTTTACCTTCCCAGTCAGCTCTCGCCGGACGAACTGCGGGAGGTCTCCCGCGAGGTAATCCAGGAGGTGGGGGCGACCGGCCCTCAGGATCTGGGCAAGGTGATGTCGGCCTTGATGCCGCGGGTCAGAGGCCGGGTGGACGGCAAGCTGGTCAACCAGACCGTCAGGGAACTGCTGGGGTAAAGACACGGAGAAAGCCAACGCGGCGTTCGCGTAACCCTTCGGTTCGCGAGCGCCGCTTTTTTCACTTCCACCGGCGCCGGTCGTCGATCCGTTTGGCATCAGCCGCGATGCTGCCGGGGGCTACGACCTCCACCGCAATCCTCACCCGTAGCTCCGAGCGCGCGCGCTCCGTCAGCCGGGCCGGCGCGCCGGCTTCCCAATCCCGGCCCTCGGCGGGCTCGACCAGCAGGCGCAGCTCGTCCACCCCGTCCACCTGGGTGACCACCGCCTGCCAACGACTGACGGAGAAGGGACGAACCACCTCGTCCAGTTGGCGCGGGTGGACGAACATCCCCCGCACCTTGACCGCTTCCCCGACGCGGCCGAGCACCCCCGCCAGGCGGGGGGCGGGATCGCCGCAGGGGCAGGCGCCGGGGAGGAGGCGCGAAAGGTCGCCGGTGCCGAATCGCAACAGGGGATACGTCGGGTCCAGCAGGGTGACGACCACCTCCCCCATTTCACCCGGCGGGACCGGCCGGCCGGTGGCGGGGTCCAGCAACTCCACGATGATCCCGGCGTCAAGGTGCATGCCGGCGCGCTCCCCGCACTCGTGGGCGATGGCGCCCACGTCGGCGGTGCCATAGCCTTGTGTCACCTGAATTCCGTACTCCTCGGTCAGGCTGCGGCGCAGCGTTTCGGGCAGCATCTCCGCGGTGACGAAGGCCTTCTTCAGGGCCAGGGCACCTGGCACCCGCAGCCCCATCTCGTTTGCCTTGTGCAGTAAAGCCAGGAGGTAACTGGGCACCCCGACGTAGCCTGTTACTCCCAGATCGTTCATCGCCCGGACGGCGAGTTCCTGGTTTCCCACTCCCGCCGGGATCACCACGCAGCTCATGGCGGTGAGGGGTTTGTCAAACATGAAACCGGCTGGACTGAAGTGATACGAAAAGGTGTTGATCACCAGGTCGCCGGCGGCAAAGCCGGCGGCTTGAAGGGATGGCCTCATCCGCCAGGGGTCCGGCCCGGGAGCCTGGGGGTCGTAGATCGGCCCCGGGGACATGAAGATTCTCTCCAGGCGGGTCACCCCGGTGCCCAGCAGGCCGCCGAAGGGCAGGCCGGCCGCCTGGCGGGCGGGAAGTTCATCCTTGCGCAGCACGGGGAGGTGGGCAAGGTCATCCGGCGCCTGGATGGCCTGGGGGGAGAGGCCGGCCCGGGCGAACCGCTCTCGCACCGCGGGGGCGTGCCGGTAGGCGTGCTCCACCACCTCCCGGAGGGAGGCGGCCGCTTCGGGGGAACTCAGGTAAGCCATCGGCGCGCCCTCACGATAGCCAGCGCTTGCGGCGCTTGTAATGTTTGACGTCGTGGTAGCTCTTGCGTTTCCCCACCTCGGTCAGGCCGAGGTAGAATTCACGCACATCCTCGTTGTCCTTGAGGCGCTCCACGGGGCCCTCCAGGACGATTTTGCCGTTCTCCATGATGTAGCCGTGGTCGGCGATGGACAAAGCCTGGGTGGCGTTCTGCTCGACCAGCAGGATGGTCGCCTTTTCCCGCTGGTTAATCCGCTTAATGATGCCGAAGATCTCCGAGACCAGGAGCGGGCTCAGGCCCAGGGAAGGCTCATCCAGCAGCATCAGCTTCGGACGGGCCATGAGGGCCCGCCCGATGGCCAACATTTGCTGCTCGCCGCCCGAGAGGTAACCCGCCACCCGCCTCTTTAACCGTGCCAACCGGGGAAAGTAACCGTAAACCATCTCCAGGTCCCCCGGGATGTTGGGGCGGTCGCGCCGGGTGTAAGCCCCCGCCTGGAGGTTCTCCTCCACCGTCAGGTGCTCGAAGACGCGACGCCCCTCCATCACCTGGAAGATCCCCTGCCGGACGATCCGCTCAGCGTCCAGCCGGTCGATCCGGCGGCCCCTGAACTCGATGGTCCCGTCGGTCACCTCGCCGTCCTCGGCCTTGAGCAGGCCGGAGATGGCCTTCAGCGTAGTCGTCTTGCCGGCCCCGTTGGAGCCCAGCAGGGCGACGACCTTGCCTTCGGGCACCTCCAGGGACATCCCCTTCAGGACGAGGATGACCCGGTCGTACATTACCTCCACGTTGTTCAGGCGCAGCATCTTACCTTCCCGGAGCGACGATGTAGTCGGTGATCGGCTGGAACTTGCCGTTCTTGACCTGGTAGAGCTTCGCCTTGGCGGCGCCGCGGTGGCTCGAGGCGGTGTAGGTCACCGGCGCGGCCAACCCACCCAGGTCGAAGTTGGACAGGGACTCCAAGCCCTTCTTGATGTTCTCGCCGCTCAGGTTATCACCGGCGCGCTTCAGCCCCTCTGCCATCACCATCGCTGAAACCCAGCCCTGGACGTATTTCTGGTTGTGGCTGCCCATGCTCTTGCCGGCCGACTGGTTGTACTCCTGGATCGCCTTCATCCCCGGTACGTCCTCGTAGGGGAAAGCGAAGGGGATGACCCCGACGTAGCCCTCCGCCGCGTCCTTGGCCAGGGCGATCACCTTTTCGTCCGCGGCCCAGTTCAGGCCGATGAACTGGGTCTTGAGGCCCAGCTTCTTGGCGTCCTTGAGGATGGTGGCGGTGGCGTTGGAAGTCTCCTGGATGATCCCGACGTCGACGTTCTCTTTTTGCAGGTTCAGTAGCTGGGAGGTGGAATCCAGCGCCGTCAGGGCCACGATCTGGTCGGAGCCGAGCTCAAGCCCCAGTTCCTGCACGGCTTTCTTGCCATCGGGGATCGGCGACTTGCCGAAGCCGGTGTCGTTGTAAATGAAGGCGACCTTCGGCTTGCGGGAGGTGTTCTTCCAGTTGTCCTTGACCCACTTTACCACCAGGCGAGCCTGGTCGGAGTAGGACGGGGCCACCAGGAAGTTGTAGGGGTGGGTGGCGATCTCCAGCAGGTTCTCGGAGTAGGAGCCGGAGATGAAGGGCTCTTTGTCCTGGCTGATGAAGGGCACCATCGCCTCGGTGTCGCCGGTGCCCCAACCCATGATGGCGACGACCTTGTCCTGCTGGACCAGCTTCTTGTAGGCCTCTACCGCCTGCGGGATCTTGTAGGCGTAGTCGATGCCGATCAGTTCGACAGGACGCCCGTTGACCCCGCCCTTGGAGTTGATGTACTTGATGTAGTCCTCGGCGCCCTCGGAGTAGGGAGCCCCCACGTCACCGGTGGCCCCCGTCTTGTCGAAGATGCCCCCCAGCTTGATGGGCTCCTTCTTCGGCGCCGCGCCCTGGCTGGATTGACTGGGCGCGGCAGGCTTGCTCCCACACCCCCCCAGCACGGCCACCACCAGACTGAGCCCCAGGCTGACCGCCAGCAGTTTGACCCAGTTCCCGCGCATAAACACTGCCTCCTCACGCCAGAATTTTGCTTCCCCTCCGGGTTCTTCTACTCTTTGTGACCCCGGTCACCAGCATTGTGCTTGCTGCACCGCCCCCTTGTCAGTGTAGTCCTGACCACCGGTTCAGTAGGAGAAAGGCCAAAGCTTGAAGTAGTCCTTGACGTTTTGCCAGAGCTTGGCCAGACCACGCGGCTCAAAGACCAGAAAGAGAATGATGGTGACGCCGAAGATGACCTCCCGCAGGCCGTTGAAGATGCCTTCCACGTTGGGGAAGACCCCGCTGGCGGACTCCGCCGCGGAGCGCAGCAGGATCGGCAGGAGGGTCATGAAGACGGCGCCGTAGATGGAGCCCATCACGCTCCCCAGGCCGCCGATGATGACCATTGCCAGGTACTCGATCGAGGCGGTGATGGTAAAGTGTTCGGGGCTGATGATCTGCAGGTAGTGGCCCCACAGGCTGCCGGCGATCCCGGCGTAGAAGGAACTGATGGCAAAGGCGAGGATCTTGTACTTGAAGAGGTCGACCCCGATCACCTCGGCGGCCAGGTCCCGGTCGCGGATGGCCACGAAGGCGCGGCCGGGGCGGGTGCGGAAGAGGTTGAAGGCAAAGGCTGTGGCGGCGATGGTCAGGACCAGCAGGAGGTAATAAAAGGACCGGTCGGTCTTCAGGACGTAGCCGCCGATGGCCGGCCGTTGCAGGAAGAGCCCCTGGCTGCCCTTGGTGACCATGGTCCAGTGAACCATGGCGAACTCGATGATCACCTGCGCCGCCAGGGTGGCGATGGCCAGGTAAAGCCCTTTCAACCGCAGCGATGGGATGCCGAAGATGGACCCCACCGCGGCGGCCACCGCGCCGGCCGCCGGCAGGGCCACCCAGAAGGGCCAGCCCAGGTGGGTGGTGAGGTAGGCCGAGGTGTAGGCCCCGACGCCGACGAAGGCGCCGTGGCCGATGGAAATCTGCCCGGTGAAGCCGGTCAGGATGTTCAACCCCAGGGCGCCGATCGCCGCGATGGCGATCAGGTTGGCCACGCTGATCGCGTAGGTGCCAAGAAAGGCCGGCAGGGCGAAGAGAAAGGCGAGGATGACGTACAGGCGAACCCTGGCGACCAGGGAGTAGTGGAAGGCCAGGTCATCGCGGTAGTTGGTGATGAAGACGCCGCTCTCCATGACGAACGGGTTTCGCAGCCGCACGGGTCACACCCTCTCGATGATCTCCTTGCCGAAGAGGCCGTAAGGCTTCAGCATCAGGATGACTACCAGCACCACGAAGGGCGCCACGTCCTTGACCCCGCCACCCACCAGCGGGTCCAGGTAACCACCGGCGATGTTCTCCAGCACGGCGATCGCGAAGCCGCCGATGATGGCTCCGGGGATGCTGTCCAGCCCGCCCAGGATGGCCACCGGGAGCATCTTCAGCCCGATCGTGCCGAGGCTGGGGTTGACGCCGTTGATGTTGCCGAGCAGGACCCCGCCGACGGTGGAGACCACCGCGGCGATGGACCAGGCCAGCGCGAAGG
>JAJYMS010000211.1 GCA_021786825.1 Bacillota bacterium
GACGAACTCTCCCTTTTGGATGGAGAGGTTGACGTTGGTGAGCGCGGCAACCCGGTTGGGGTAGACCTTGTAGATGTTTTTGAACTGAATCCTCGGCGGCAAGGACATCCACTCCTGTCCACCGTGTTCGACAGGAAGTTCGACCGTTCCTGCTTTGGGGCACAATTTGTAAGAACCGGCAAGGGGTCCAAAAAAAAGAAAGCCCGGCCGGGGCCGGGCTCGGGTTGCGGCCGGCGCTATGCTTTTTCCAGGACGCAGACCACGGCTTTCACGAAGAACTCCGGCAAGATCCGCGCCAGCGGCCCGAGCGCCGGTCGCAGCGGCACCCGCCTCCGGTACATGGTCCGGAAGGGTGAGCGCCGCCTGAGCCGTTCGAAGCGCCGCACGGTCATATGGTTGATGTAGCCCAGCCGCTCCGGACCGGCCGTCTCCCCCAGCCGGAGGTCAAGCCTCGCCTGCCCGTCCGGCAAGCCCCGGACGAGGACCCGGTACGCTTCGATCAGGGTAGCCTCGCGAAAGTAGGCGTGGACCCACGGGATACCGATCGCGTCGGACAGGTGAGCCCCGTATGGGTGGTAGTAGGGCGGAAAATTGATGTAGCTCCTTCCCCCTACCCGCAGCACCCGGTAACTCTCGCGCAGGAGGCCTTCGGGATCCGGCACGTGCTCCAGCACGTCGTTGGCGATCACGACGTCAAAGGTGCCTTCGGGGAAAGGGAGTCGGGTCGCGTCGGCGCACAGGAACTCCGCCCGGTCGGCCAGACCCTTCGCCTGTGCCAGGGCGGCCGCCTCCTCCCGGTAGCGTGGGACCACGTCGACGCCGCAGACCCTTCGCGCGCCTAGAGTGGCGTAATAAAGGGTCTTCCCTCCGGCTCCGGAACCGATGTCGAGGACGGTTTTTCCCTGCATCATCGCGGCGGGGGAGATAAAGTCCCGGAAGTTCTCCAGCGTCGCGGAGCCCCGCTCGAACTGCCACTCGGCATAGGTCATCCGGCCCTGGTTGGCCAGGTTGAACGGGTGCACCGGCAACGGGAAGAACCGGTTCAGGAACAGCAGCACCCTGGTCGCAACCCGCAAGGCCGCACCACCCCTCTTTCACCCCGCCGGTTCAGGAAAGTCCTTTGCGCCTGATTGCCTCCCGGGCGGCCGCCTCTACGTCGCCGGCGGTCAGCCCGTACTTCTTCAGCAGCTCGGCCGGAGTGCCGGATTCGCCGAAGGTGTCGCGCACCCCCACCCGCACGAGGGGGGTGGGTTGGCGATCCGACAGAACCTCCGCCACCGCGCCGCCCAGTCCGCCGATGACGCTGTGCTCCTCCGCGGTAACCGCCGCTCCGCACCGCCGCGCGAAACTGACGATGGCTTCCGCGTCGATCGGCTTCAGGCAAGACACGTTGAGCACGGCCGCCCCGATCCCTTCCGTCTCCAGGGACCGCGCCGCCGCCAGCGCCTCGGCCACCATCACGCCGCTGGCAAAGAGGGCCACGTCCCTCCCGTCGTGCAGGACCGTCGCCCGCCCCAGCTCAAACCGGTAGTCGGGGCCCAGCAACACGGGCACCGCCGGGCGCCCCAGGCGGATGTAGAACGGGCCGGGGGTGAGCGCCGCCACGCGGATCACCTCCCGCGTCTCGACCGCATCCGCCGGCACCACCACGCGCAAATTGGGGATGGCCCGCATGATCGCCAAATCCTCGATGGCCTGATGCGAGGCGCCGTCCTCTCCCACCGTAAGCCCGGCGTGGGTGGCGGCGATTTTGACCGAGAGGGCCGGGTAGCAGATGGAGTTGCGCACCTGGTCAAGGGCCCGGCAGGACGCGAAGATGGCAAAAGTGCTCGCGAAGGGCACCTTCCCGGCCGCCGCCAGGCCGGCCGCGGTGGCCATCAGGTTGGCCTCGGCGATGCCCATGTCGAAGAAGCGATCCGGGAACCGTGACGCGAAGTCAACCGTTTTGGTCGATTTGGCCAGATCGGCGTCCAGGACCACGATCCGCGGATCCACCCCGCCGAGGTCCACCAATGCCTTGCCATAAGCATCCCGCGTAGCGATCTTCTCGCTCACCGGTTACCAACCCCCCCGCCAAGCTCCCGCAGCGCCTGTTCCACCTGCCCGGCGTCCGGGGCGGTGCCATGCCAACCGACCTGGTTTTCCATGTAGGACACGCCGCGGCCCTTTACCGTCCGGGCCAGGATCAGGGTCGGCCGGCCCCGGGTCTGCCGCGCCCATTCGATGGCGGCGAAGAGCTGGCCGAAGTCATGCCCATCCACGGGCCTCACCTTCCAGCCGAAGGCCTCGAACTTCCCGTCCAGAGGGGAGACCTTCATCACCTGGTCCACCGGCCCGTCGATCTGCAGCCCGTTGAAGTCGATGAAAGCCGTCAGGTTGTCCAGCCGGTAGTGAGCAGCGGCCATGGCCGCCTCCCAGACCTGTCCTTCCTGCACCTCCCCGTCCCCCAGGAGGACGTACGTCCGGTAGTCCCGGCCGTCTAATCGTCCCGCCAGGGCGGTGCCCACCCCGAAGGAAAGCCCTTGCCCCAGGCTGCCCGAGGCGGCCTCCACCCCCGGCAGCTTGTGCCGGGCCGGGTGGCCTTGCAGGCGCGAGTTCAGGCGCCGGAAGGTGCCCAGCTCCGCCACCGGGAAGAACCCCCGCTCCGCCAGCGTGGCGTAGAGGACCGGCGAGGCGTGCCCCTTGGAGAGGATGAACCGGTCGCGGTCCTCCCAGTCGGGTCGCGCGGGATCGATCCGCATGACGCGAAAGTACAGCGCCGTCAAGATCTCCGCCGCCGAAAGGGAACCGCCCGGGTGACCGGAATGGGCCTGGGCCACCATTTCGATGATGTGCCGCCGGATCAGTCTCGCCTTCTCCCGAAGTTCATCGTATTGGTCCATCTGCCAATTCCCCCTCTGAGTCGTCCACCCCCGAGTCCGCCTACCGCGAAGGACGGGAGCGGCGCAGCAGGACGGCCAGGACAAACTTCGGCAAGGCGAGCATCCGCCAGAAGCGCCCCGGCTGTCTGAGCAACCGATATAGCCACTCCAGGTTGGCTTTCCGAAAGGCCTCCGGTGCCCGCCGGACGACGCCGGCCCAGACGTCCAGGAACCCACCGACGCCGATGCACACGGGCACTCCCAGTCGTTCGAGGTGCGCGCCGGCCCACTTTTCCTGTTTGGGAGATCCGAGGCAAACCAGGAGCAACTGTGCCCGGGAGGCCCGCACATCGGCAATGATCTCCGCGTCCTCCGCGGGCCCGAAATAGCCGTGGTGGCAGCCCGGGATGGACAGTCCGGGAAAGGCCGCCAGCAGGCGTTCCCGGGCCTTCTCGGCCACCCCCGGCCGGCCTCCCAGGAGGTAAACTCGCCCCCCGGTCCGGGCGAGGCGCTGCAACACCACGGCCACCAGGTCGACGCCGGGGACCCGCTCCGGCACCGGGAGCCCCAGGTGGCGGGCAGCCCAGACCACCCCCGCGCCGTCGGGCACCAGCAGGTCGGCCTGCTCCAGCGTCCGCCTGAGGGTCCGGTCCGTCTGGGCGGCGTAGATCATCTCCGCGTTGGGGGTCGCGACCAGACACGCCTTGCCAGCCGTGCCGGCGGTCATTCCCAATATAAGTTCGGCCGCCTCCGCCAGCCCGACCCGATGGACCCTCACGCCCAGAATCTCGACTGCGCCGGGGGTGTCAGGCCTGGCCGCCACTCCCTCGCCCTCCTTCGGTCAACTCCAACGCCAGCCTGGCGCTGTGCACGGAGAGGTCCCGCAGTTCCCGCAGCTTGTCCGCCAGTCCCGCGTAAAAGTGTTCCCGGCTTTCCCAGGCCTGTACCATCGCCGCCAAGACGCGCTCCCCGTCGGCGTCCTCGATGGAGCCCGCCGACTGGCGGCCCAGCGCGCTCAAGAAGCCGTCGACCTTCGGGTCGTAGCTCAGGCCCACCATGGGCACCCCGGTGAGGCTGGCGAAGACCAGCGCGTGGAAACGGATGCCCACCAGAAGGTCCAGTTGCCCGACGATGCCCATCAGTTGCTGGACCTCGTAGTGGCTGGCAATCACCCGGGACGGGGTGCGCATCAGGGACCGCACCTGGTCGGCGGCCTGCACGTCCGCCGGGAGCTGCATCGGGATGAAGACCGTTTTCGCCCCGTAGCGGGCGGCGTACCGGTCCAGGGCCTCGGCGAGGGCCGCCTGCAGCCGGCGGCCCCCGGGGTACGGACGGACGGAGACTCCCACCAGCGGGCCGTCTCCCTTTTTCAGCCCCTCGGCCTGCATTAGCCTTCTGCCCTCCGCCGGAGGGGGGGGACTCAGGGAAAGAGCCGGGTCGGCCGTCAGCAGCGCCCGCGGCCGGGTGACCCCGAGATCGCGCAAGGCCTGCAGCGACAGGGGGTCGCGGACGGTGATGAGGTCGAGTTGATTGGCCACCGCACGCATCAGGAGCCGGCCCGGCAGGGTGGTGACCGGCCCGATGCCGTTGCCGTAAAGCATCACCGGTCTCCCCAGCAACTTCGCCAACTGCACCAGCCCCAGGTAGTAGAAGATGCTCCGCAGGCTGGTTACGTCCTGGAGCAGGCTCCCGCCCCCGATAATGAGCAGCCTGGAACGGCGGATCGCCGCCGCGATGGCGACGGGGTTCCACCGCGGGATGCCCGCGACTCCGTAGCGGCGAGCCGTCTTCGCCGGAGCGCCGGTAATCACCGCCAGTTTCAATCCCGGCCGGAGCCGTTCAAAGGTCTGCACCATGCCCGCCAGCATGGCTTCGTCCCCGGCGTTGTTGAAGCCGTAATACCCGGTGACCAAGAGGTCAGACATCCGGCTGGGTCCCGGGGGCGGAGCAAACCGCCCGGTAGACCATTTCCACCGCCACGATGCCGACCACCCCCACCAGCGCCCCCAGCCAGACCCCGTTGCCACCGCGCCACAGCGAAAGCAGGAACTCGGTCCGAAGGTGCTGGAAGCTGTTCACCATGGAAGACAGGGCGATGGCGCCGGTCACCACCAGCGGCAGCACCCACTCCCGGTAGCCTCTCCAGGCTGCCCAGAAGGCCAACATCAGGGCCGGGTCGCCGATCAGGAATTCCTTGGTCCGCGGCCGGGCCACCAGCAGGCGCTCGAGCCAGTCGCGCGCCCCCACCTCAACCGCGCTGGCGCCGATGCCGGGGGTGTTCCCGGTCCGGCCGATGTAGACGTAAAAGGCAAAGGCCACAAAACTGAGGAGCAGGGCGTGCTTCACCAGGATGGGCCGGTCGAGCAACCACTCCACCTCGCCGCGCACCGAGACGGATGGGCCCGGTTCGCGCCGCAACCCCCAGCGGCGGACAAAGATCCAGATCACCAGGAGCAGGGGCAGAGTCACGGCGACCTTGACTCCCCGGAAGTAGTCGATCTCCAACAGGTAACGGTTATCCGCCAGGAGGGAGGAGATGAACCAGGCCCCGGCGATCGCCACCAGCGAGGCCAGCACCAGCGCCTTCACTCCCTCCCCGACGACTTGGCCGAGGGAGGAGGCTCTGCTCCTCAGAGCGGCGCCGGCTGCCCAGACCGCCGCCAGGGTCGGGTAGGTCACGGCCGCGCCGAGGGCCAGGGCCAAACGGGCCAGCGCCCCGCGGCTAAGCGTGAAAATACCGAGGGAGCCGGCCAGACCCAGGGCCAGCAGACCCCAGTACAACCCCACCGGCAGGGGCCACAGCTCATCCAGGAGGACCACCCCGCCGCCGATGATCCCCGCCGCGATCAGCCAGAGCAGCAGCGGACCGGGGCGAAGCGACGGGAAGGCCCGCGCGGGACCGAGGACGAAGTGGTCGGCCTTGATCTGGCCGGCCACGTCGGCCACGTGACGGAGGTTCACCTTGATCAGGTCAGTTTCGTGGCCGGCCTTGAGGACCGGCCGGAGGTACAAGATGCGGATGTCTCGCTCCTTGACGGCCCTTACCTGGCGGGCGGCGATCCCGTCCGGGGTAAGCTTGTCCTGTTCGGGGTGAAGCATCGAGTAGACCCTCACCGCGCCGTAGCCGGTCAATCGCGCCAGGTCATCCTTTCCGGCCTGGTCGACGTGACCCAGTTGAATCCCCGTCTCGATCAACCCGAAACTGGCGCCGGCCGATTTTAACTCGCGCGCCGTCGCCGGCAGCAGCTCGGGGTACCCCGGTACCTCCAGATTGCCGAAGATCACGCTGCTGATCCGGGCCTGCCGCTTTACCGCCGCGAAGTCCCGCTCGATCGCCTCGGCGGTAATCCCCGGGTAGTTGACGAAGCGGGGGATCACCGCCAGCCCGGCCCGGGTGGCCATCTGCAGTTCCACGGGGTCGATGCCCAGCCGCAGTTGCGTCGACGCGTTTTCGCTGATCGGGGCGCCGATCAGGAGTTGATCGGGGTGCCGATCCAATTCCCCCGGCGGCAGGTGCAGCGTCAAGGCCTGGGAGACCAGGTCGTAGGTCGGCCGATCCGCGGCCACGACATAAAGCAGGCGCGGGTTGATCGTCCGCGACCGGGGGACGCTCTTGGTGCCGTCCGGCCCGCCGAACTCCCAGCGGGCCATGGTCAGCAGGGCCGAGCCGGGAAAGAGGGCCACCCGGCCCTGGTTTTGGAACTTGTCCAAGGTCGTTTCCGAAACGGCCACCGAGGTCAGGCCGGCCTCCCGCAGACCGGCGAGGAAGCGATCCAAGGAGTAGGCCTGATCCGCGGCCAGGACCGTTGCCTCATCCAGGTCCATAGTCAGCTCGACCTGCCGGGCGGATTCCTCCGCCTCCACCCGGCGGAAGATCTGCAGGGTGGCCGCCAGCAACCCAACGATGATCAAGACGTAAGCCGCAACGCGACGGTTCAAGGATCTCCCCCCACAGGCCAATTTGGCCAAGCGCCCCTCAAGGCCCCTTGACGGTGAAAACGCCCCGCACCATCAGGTAGACGTCGCTGTCGGCCGCGACGCCACGCCCGTCGCTGCGCGGCACCAGCAGCAGGTGGTTGGCCGGAATCCTGCCGCCGTTCCGCAAATCCGCCGCCCCCGTCACGTCGGACAGGCCGAAACCTCCGGTCTCCACCGCGTGGGCCTCCCCGGAGCGCAGGATGATTTCCGTTCCGGCCTCCGCAGTCAGCGTCTGGCCGCTTTTCAGGGATATCACCTGCAACTGCGTGTACTGGTCGACGTAGCTCTTGCTCACCAGCGGATCGGCGTCCGAACCCGGGTCCGTGGTCGCAGCCATCGCCGACCGGCCGGCAACGAACCCCGCGCCGCCGATCAACACCGCCGTCAGTACCGCGGCCGCTCCCCATAGCCAGACCCGCCTGCTCCCGGATGGCAAGCCCTCCACCTCCAAGTTGTCGACTTCTCGGGCCGCCTCCGCCCTCAAGGCCGTTGGGACCCGGCCTGTTGCTGCAGATAAGCGTGGATGAACGGGTCCAGGGCGCCGTCCATGACCGCCCCCACGTTGCCTACCTCCACGTTGGTGCGGTGGTCTTTGACCAACTGGTAGGGCTGAAACACGTAGGACCGGATCTGGCTACCCCAGGCGATCTCCTGTTGCTTACCGCGTTCATGGGCCAATTCGTCGGCCTGTTCCTGAATTCGACGCTCCAGCAGCCTGGCCTTCAGGATCCGCATGGCCGTGGCGCGGTTCTGGATCTGGGAGCGCTCGTTCTGGCAACTGACTACGATCCCGGTGGGAAGGTGGGTAATGCGGATGGCCGACTCGGTTTTGTTGACGTGCTGTCCCCCCGCCCCGCCGGAGCGGAAAGTGTCGATCTTCAACTCCTCCGGTTTGATGTCGATTTCGACATCGTCCTCGATCTCGGGGATCACGTCCACCGAGGCGAAGGAGGTGTGCCGGCGGCTGGAGGCGTCAAAGGGAGAGATTCGCACCAGCCGGTGCACGCCCTTCTCCACCCGCAGGTACCCGTACGCGCTCCCGCCGGTGACCGAAAAGGTGACGCTCTTGACCCCCGCCTCCTCCCCTTCCAGCAAGTCGAGGATCTCGGTCCGGAACCCGTGCCGTTCCGCCCACCGCGTGTACATCCTGAGCAGCATCGCCACCCAGTCCTGGGCCTCCGTGCCGCCCGCCCCGGCATGCAAAGCAACAATCGCGTTGCGGGAGTCGTGCCTGCCGTTAAGCAAGACCCGCAACTCCAGCTCCTCCGCGTCGGCCGACAGACTGGCCACCGCCGTGGAGGCCTCCTGGCTCAGTTCGGGATCCTGAGACTCTTCCGCCAATTGAATTGCGACCTCCAGGTCCGCCAACCGGCGATCCAGTGCGCGGTATGATTCCAGCGGGCCCTTGGCCGCCGACAACCGCTTCAAAACCCCCTGGGAGGTCGCCTGGTCGTCCCAGAACCCGGGGGCGCCCATCTGCCGCTCCAGTTCGGCCACCGTGGCTTCCAGTCGGGGGAGGTCAAAGAGACCTCCCGAGTTCGGCCAAATCGGCCTTTAATCGTTGCGCCTCCCGGGCGAGGTCTTCATCCATGCCAGCTACCACCTTTCCGGGGCCCGTGGCCCCTTTCTGCAGCATACCCCTGTTTCGCCCAGGGGGCTACTCCACGCCCAACGCCTTCAGCAGCGTCGCCAAGCCGAGGACCGCCAGCGCGCCCACCAGCACCAGGGCCACCTGGTCCTTGCGCCGGCCCGTGGTGGCGGGAATCAGGTCGCTGGCGCCAACGTAGAAGAAAGTTCCGGTGGCCAGGGCCAGGAAAACCCCGGTGGAACCCGGGTTGGTCTCCCGCAGCACCAGGGTGGCGACCGACCCTACCACCGTGGAGACGGCGATGGCCAAGGTGGCCAGCAACGCCCGTGCCCGCCCCTGGGCAGCCGCCAGCATAATCGAGGACAGGCTGAAGCCCTCCGGCAACTTGTGCAGGATTACCGCCACGAAGACCAGGATGCCCAGCCGGTCGCCTCCCAGAAAACCCACCGCGATGGCGGCGCCGTCGAAGAAGGTATGCAGGATCAGCCCCAGCAGTGCCGCCACGCTCGCGGCGGGGGAGATCAGGGGTTCGCCGGCGTGGGGTTCCCCCACCAGGGCGTGGGGCGTGCGGCAATGCTCCTCGGTGGCCTCCAGCCCTCCGTGGTGGTGAGCTCCGCGGGCAAAGACGTGCTCCAGCAGATAGATGGCGAAATACCCGGCGGCGATGTACAGCGGGGCCTCCGGGGTCGCCCGTACCGCCTCCGGCAGGATGTCAAAAAAGGCCGCCCCCAGCAAGAAGCCCGCCCCGAGAGCGACGAACCGCCCGATGGCGGCCGGGGTCACGCCCCGGGCCACCGTGAGGTATCCTCCCACCAGGTCAGCCAAGCCCGCTGTCAGGGCCAGGCCCAGCACGGTCAAGCCGTTCACCCCTACCACCCCGTCACGCCCGCTTCAAGCCGTTTTCCCGCAACACTTCTTGTACTTCTTGCCGCTCCCGCAGGGGCAGGGGTCGTTTCGCCCGACGCGCTTCCCGCTCCGCACCGGCTGCCGTGGCGCGGCCTCGCCTCCCCCCGACTCAACCGTTTGCCGCCGCTGCGATTCCTTGACGATGCTCACGTGATACAGGTACCGGACCACGTCTTCCTCGATGGAATGAATCATCCCGTTGAAGGCATCAAAAGCCTCCAGCTTATACTCCACCAGCGGGTCGCGCTGGCCGAAGGCCCGCAGCCCGATACCCTCCCGCAGGTCGTCCATCGCGGTGAGGTGGTCCACCCACTTGTCGTCCACCACCCGCAGAAGGACCACGCGCTCCAGCTCGCGCATGGTCTCCGCCCCGAGTTCCTGTTCCCGGGCGGCGTACGCCTGGCTGGCCGCAGCCTCCAGCAGTTCCTTGAGCGCCTGCCGCCCGCTGGCGCGCAGGTCTTCCGCCCTTAGCGTCTTCGCCGGCAGGAAGTAGTATTCCGCCCGTTCCAGGAGCCCCGCCAGGTCCCACTCCTCCGGGTGCACGTGCTCGCTGCAATAGAGGTCCAGCAGCCCAGCGACGACGGTGGAAATCATGGTGGTGACGGTCGGCCGCAGGTCGGACCCGAACAGCACCTGGCGGCGCTGGTCGTAGATAACCTCCCGCTGTTTGTTCATCACGTCGTCATATTCCAGGACGTGCTTGCGGGCGTCGAAGTTGCGGGCCTCGACCTTCTTCTGGGCGTTTTCGATGGCCCGGGAGATGATCGGGTGGTCGATGGGCATGTCTTCCTCGATGCCGAGCCGATCCATGATCGACGAGACGTTCTCGCCGCCGAAAAGGCGCATCAGGTCGTCCTCAAGGGCGACGTAGAAGCGGGTCGAGCCCGGGTCCCCCTGCCGCCCGGCGCGGCCGCGGAGCTGATTGTCGATCCGCCGGCTTTCGTGCCGTTCGGTGCCGATGATGTGCAGGCCGCCCTGCTCCACCACCCGCCGGTGCTCTTCCTCCGTCTCTCGCCGGGCCTCCGCCAGCAGGGTGGCGTAATCCTCGCTTGCCTTAAGCACCTCCGGTTCCGCCGCGGCGCTGTGGTTCACCACCGCCAGCACCACTTCGGGGGTATGACCCCGGGCCCGCAATTTCTCGCGCGCCAGAAAGTCGGAATTCCCGCCCAAGACGATGTCAGTCCCGCGGCCGGCCATGTTGGTGGCAATGGTCACCGCGCCGAACCGGCCGGCCTGAGCGATAATTTCGGCTTCCTTCTCGTGGTACTTGGCGTTCAGGACCTGGTGGCGGACGCCGCGCTTGGTGAGCAGCTCGGAGAGGACTTCGGACTTTTCGATGGAGATCGTCCCCACCAGCAGCGGCTGCCCCTGCGCGTGCCGCTCAACGATCTCCTCGACGACGGCGCGGAACTTGGCCCGCTCGGTCTTGTAGACGACGTCGGGCAGATCCTTGCGGATCATCGGCATGTTGGTGGGCACCACGATGACGTCCAGGCCGTAGATCTTGCGGAACTCCTCTTCCTCGGTGAGCGCCGTGCCGGTCATCCCCGCCAGCTTCTTGTACATGCGGAAGTAGTTTTGGAAGGTGATCGTGGCCAGGGTTTGCGACTCGCGCTCGATTTTCACGCCTTCCTTGGCCTCCACCGCCTGGTGCAGGCCGTCGGACCACCGCCGGCCGTACATCAGGCGGCCGGTGAACTCGTCGACGATAATCACCTCGCCGTCCTTGACCACGTAGTCGCGGTCCCGCTTGAACAGGCTTTGGGCCTTCAGGGCCTGGTTGAGGTAGTGGGAGAGGTCGGTCTGCTCGTCGGCGTAAAGGTGCGATACCCCCAACGCCTTTTCGACCTTGCCCACGCCCTCCTCGGTGGGCACCACCGTCCGCGCCTTCTCGTCCACGGTGTAGTCGTCGTCCGCCCGCAGCTTGGGCACGATGCGGGCAAAGCGGTAGTACAGGTCGGTCGATTTTTCCCCTGAACCGGAGATGATCAAGGGGGTCCGGGCTTCGTCGACCAGGATCGAGTCGACCTCGTCCACGATGGCGTACTGGAAGTTCCGGTGCACAAGTTCGCTTGGGTGCAGGGCCATGTTGTCCCGGAGGTAGTCGAAACCGAACTCGTTGTTGGTCCCGTAGGTGACGTCGGCGGCGTAGGCCTCCCGCCGCTGCCGGTGGTCCAGCCCGTGGACGATTAGGCCGACCGACAGCCCCAGGAAGCGGTAGATGCGCCCCATCCACTCCGCATCGCGCCGGGCCAGATAGTCGTTGACGGTGACGATGTGGACGCCTTGACCGGAGATAGCGTTAAGGTAGGCGGGCAGGGTGGCGACTAGCGTCTTGCCCTCGCCGGTCTTCATCTCCGCGATGTTTCCCTCGTGGAGGACCATGCCCCCCAGCATCTGCACATCGAAGTGGCGCAACCCCAGGGTGCGTACCGAGGCCTCGCGGACGGCAGCGAAAGCCTCGGGGAGCAACTCCTCCAGGCTCTCACCCCGGTCCAGCCGCCCCCGGAAGTCCACTGTCAGGCCGGCCAGGTCCCGGTCCTTCAGCGCTCGCATCTTGGGTTCCAGAGCGTTGATCTGTTCCACGGCCTCGCCCAGGCGCCGGACGGTCTTTTCGTTGTAGTTGCCCAGCAACAGGTTACTCAGGAATTTCAGCAAGCCAACCCACCTCGTTTGGCAGCGGTCGCCGCGTCCGCCGGGTTTGCCGAACGCCGCCGACACCGGTCGCGCAAAGAGAGCCGCCGTTGAGGCGGCCCTCATCCATCTATTTTAACATTTCGCCGCCCGCTCGGCAACGAGGCGCAATCACTCACCTACAATCGCAAGTGCGCCATCCGGGGCCGCGCCGGACCCGGGCGCAGGAGCGCCTGCGCCACCGCGAAGATGCCGAGGGCCAGCAGGACGTCCCCGGGGCTGATCACAATGCCGAACAGGGGTTTAGGCAAGGGGATGATGTCAGCGAGCCAGGGCAGGCGCGAAGAGGCCGTCAACACCCGGTGGCCAAGCTCTTCGCCCGCGGTAATGGTGGCCGTGCCGATCCCCACCCTTTGCATCGCCGGGAGCGAGACCGGCATCTTTAATCCATTCGCGACCATCGCCAACAGATTCGCGGCCAGGCCCGAGAACAACAGGCTCCAGCCCCGCACGTGGCGGTTGCTGAGCAGGGCCGCCAGAAGGCAGAGGTAGGCCGCCGCGTCCAGGGCCGGCGCCGCCGGCGATAGCCAGGTCCAGTGGAAGGGACCGCCGGCGCGGAGCAGCAGGCGAATGACCAGGGCCGCTACAACCAACGGCAGACCCCGCAAACGGACCTCGGCCAGCCGGCTGAGCTTACCACCGCGGAGCAGTGCCCAGAGAATCGAGCCAATAGCGACGGATGAAAACAGGAGTCCCCCACCTTTCCTCCTCGAGTAATAAGGCTTCCAGTACCTCCACCAGGGCCGGGTCGTACTCGGTGTAGGCTCCGTTCTTCAGGCGGCGCCTGGCTTCCGGTCGGCTGATCGGCGGGCGGTAGGCTCGTGGGGTCAGCAGGCTGTCGTAGGCGTTCACCAACGCCAGGATACGCGCCTCCAGCGGAATCTCCTCACCCCGGCGATCGCCCGGCACGCCGTTGCCGTTGAACCACTGGTGGTGGTAGCGCACAAAGTCCTCCATCCCCGGTTCCAGTTCCATCTGGGTCACCGCGGCCGCGCTTTGCTCCAGGTGGTCGGCGGTCATCCGTTGCCTGGCCCTGGGAGGCAGACTCTTGAGCAGCAATTCCTCGTCCAGGGCCACCAGACCCACGTCATGCAGCAACCCCGCCTCGTACAGCCGGTTCAGGCGATGCTCCGGGAGATTCAGCTTCCTCCCCACCGCCACCGCCAGGCGCGCGACCCGTTCGGAATGGCCGGCCCGGTGCGGATCCCGCAGGTCCATGGCATTGATGATGGCGTGCATGGTTGACCAGTGAAGTTCCGCCATCCCGGCGTACAGCCGGGCGGAATAGACGACCAACCCCGCGAAAACGACGTCAACCCAGAGGGCCGAGATAGGCATGGGCCGGGTACGGAAAAAACCGCCGACGAGAGCCCCGGCCATGACCTGCAGCAGGGCGTTGGAGGAGTTGGCCGCCAGGTCCCGGAAAACCAGCGCCCGGAAAGAGGCGCCGTACCGTAGAACTCCACCAAGGGCTTCCAGGGACGTTCCGACGAAGGCGTAGGAAAGGGTCGCCCCGATATAGGGCAACCACCAGAGGTAAGGCGTGCCCTCCAACGGGGCCAACCGGTCAAAAACAAGCAGGGTGGGCAGGAAGGCCAGGACGCCTTCGGACGCCCGTATGATCGCCCCCTGCAACGGAACGTGCCGACGGGTCCCCTCCGCCACCAGGATGCCCGCGAGCCGGCCCGCGAAGGCGTTGAAGATCGCCACCGCCGGCCCGACCGCGAGGAGAGTGGCCAGATCAATCCCGAAACTCAGGTAAAACTTGGCCCGAAGCCCCGGCAGCCGGTAGGGTATCTGCGCGGTGATAAAAGCCAGCAGCAGGAAAAAAAAGGCGCTCCGACTCCAGGTGAGATCGTGGCCCACCACCGCCACCAGCGTCGTGGTGACGAGCACCCCCGCAACGGTATAACCCAGGGTTTCCCTCGGCAGGCCACGGAAATCGCTCATCGGCCGTCACCCTCGGCCACGGGCGCGATCGGCGAGAAGTCCTTGGTCAGACCCACCATCGCCTCCACCAGTTCGGGCGCGAACTGCGTTCCGGCGTGCTTCCGCAACTCCGCGACGGCCCGCTCGTAGCCGAAGGCGTCGCGGTATGACCGGTTGGTGGTCATGGCGTCGAAGGCGTCGGCAACCAGGATGACCCGCGACTCCAGCGGAATCCGGTCGCCTTCCAGCCCCTCGGGGTAGCCCTCCCCGTCCAATCGCTCATGGTGATGTCGAATCCAGCGATATCCTTCCCCCAGCAGCCCGGCGTGCCGAATGATTTCGGCCCCGTAGGCGGGGTGCAGGCGCATTTCCGCCAACTCCTCGGATTCCAGGCGCCCTTTCTTGTTGAGCACCCGCTGGCGTACCCCCAGCTTGCCCAGGTCGTGCAGGATGCCAGCCAGTTCCACCCTTTCCGCCCATTCTTCCCGCATCCCCAGGCGCCGGACGATGGCTCCGGCGTAGCGCCCGACCCGGTCCGAGTGGCCCTTGGTGTAGGGGTCCTTCGCCTCCAAAATGGCCCCCAGGGTGCGGATGGTCCGCATGAAGACCTGCCGGCGGTCGATGAAGCGCTGCAGGTTGTGCCTGGTCACCAGGAGCGGGGCAATGATGAAGAATATGGCGAGAACCCCAATCGACTGGTACAAAGCAGCCAGGACCACGGCAATTGGGACCTGCAACAGGTAATTGGGGGCCGACCAGCGGAAATTGACGGCCCACTGGTCGCGCACGGGCATGCCCTTGAGTAGGGAGACGTAGATCATCACCAGGCCGGCATTGAGCAGGTAATAGACCAAGGCCGCCGCGGCAATCGCCGCCGCATCCCGACGGTAGTCGAGCGACCCCGGAATTCCCCCGATTCCCTGGTAGGCAACGGCAGCCAGGCCCGCGGAGAGGGCCAACTGGGCCCGGTTGAACAGCAGGCCCCGCAGGGGCACTTTGCCCGTGAACTCGTCCAGGTTGATCGTACCCAGGGCCCCCAGCCAGGCGGCCACTTCCGGCCCATAGATAAGCCCAACCCCGAAAAGCAAGGCGAAGCCCACCGAGACGTAGCCGCCGCCACGGGGTAAGGGGATGTGGCCGATTTCGGCGGCCAGCAAAAAAGCTATCATCACGATCGCCTCAGGCCATGAGATGTGGCGTAAGGGGGTCATAAACAAGAGGAAGCCGCCCCCTCCCACCACCACCGTCCACGCGAAAACATCTAGTGACCGGCGTTGCTTCAAGCGGGCTGCCCCCCTTTCAGTACGTCACACCTTCCGCCCCCCGGCTCTCCCCTAGCCGCCGACCGTATAATTGGCCCCGGCAGCGATCGCGAAAGCCACCAACCACAGTAGCACCTTCACCAGCCTAGCCATTATCTGTCGCCTCCACCACCAGATAGCACCTGCCGCTATGCAACGGTACGTAGGGAGGCTGTCTTCGCTTCTTGTTCATCCAGGGTGCGGAAAGCTCTATCAACTTGTCCGGGAAGCCCCCCTCGGCAAGCCTCCCCTGCGGCGCCTTGCAACACTCTCCTTAGGTTTATCGGTAAATAGCAACCGGCGGTTAATAGCGTCCAAGGTGGAGCGGGCGGCCGCTTCCTCGGAAAGTTCTTCAACGGCGGCAATCCCGGTGAGCTGCACCCCCTCGGCACCGGAAGCGAAGGAGAGGGAACTCACGATCGCCTTCCGGTCGTCCAGGGGCACCTCGACGATTCGTTCGAACCGGAACTGTCCGGAGGTGCCAAGGTAGGCCTCCACCGCCCGCAGGGTGGCCGTTCCCACCAGATCAACCGTCCTTCGCCCGCCGGGCGGTGCCGCCGCCCACCCCCAGAAGCTACCGCCGGCGAAGCCCAACTGCACGGCCACCTGCTGGCGGCCAGCTTCCGACCGAACCGTGAGCCGGTCCAGGGAGAGCCGGCCGTCACCGAGGTCGGGCCTGCTGTCCCCGTAGATGAGGGCCAGGCGGATGGTCTTCTCGTTCACTTCCAGCCCGTACCGGCTGCCCACCAGCGCCACAACGTCCCGGACGATTTGCCCCGCGGAGCGGTCGGCGCGCGCCACCACGCTGATCTCTGCCAAAGAGCCATCCGGCGCGTACCCGGCGCGGCCGGAAACTACGCTTCGGATCCGAGCCAGTGCCTCCTCCAGGCCATCCAGCCTGCCATGCAACGTAGCCTTGGCCATGCAGGGAGCCTCCAGGGCCGGCGTGAACGCTGTCAACTTGCGCGGTGTGGGAGGGTTTTCTTGGTCCCGGTGTAGTTTTCCTCTTTTCCCCAAACATTTCCCGCATTGTCTGGATACTTTATTACTTTTGGGATATCAACTCTTCAACCAGAAGCCTTAGGCCCCCTGAAACCAGGGAATGGCCCCCCAGGACTACCGGCATTGGGGACGCCAGGGCCGCTTCGGTAAAGCGGCGCACCATCGGATCGGTGATTCGCTCCGGGCACCCCAGGTCGGCGTAGAAGCGATCCCCTTCGCTGACCTTTCGCCCCCGGTGGGCGAAGGCTACCCGGGTGTCGAAGAAGGCCGCCTGGCAGACCTGGGCCAGGTAGGCGAAGAACCGTTCCGGGCCGACCTCGTCCAGGAAAAAGCCCAGCAGCGAGACCACCTCGCCCCGGGCCACGCGCCCCATTCCCTTCATCCCGCGCTCTTCCGAGAAGATGCGCAACCGCAGGCTGAGGTGCTGGTTCATCAGCACAGCCAGGGAAGGCCCCACCCGCCCGACGATGGCGATCTCAGCCTCCGGCCGCCGAAGAACCCGCATCGCCCGTTCCAGCCGGCCGGTGTCCCACCCCAGGGAGTCAAGCGCCTGCCGGCTCCGGGGGCCGACCTCCGTGGAACGGCGCAGCACCAGCATGTCCGTAGGGGTGTCGAGATCAAAGTTGAGCCTCGGGGTGTTGGGGGTGAGTACCCGCTCGAGTCCGGCCTTGCGCAACAGGTAACCCAGCACGTTGTCGGAGTCGGGAGGCTCGACGCAGCCCAGGGCTGACGCCGGGTAGAACCCGACCAGGTCGGCGGACTGCGGGTTATTGACCACCACCCGGCCCGGCGCGGTCAGAACCGCCTCCGCCACCCAATCGATCTCGGGTTGGCCCAGCAGCGGGGCCGCCGCCCCGCCGAGGTACAGCACCGCGTCCAGGCGGTGGGTTTCGATCACCTTGGCCAGCCGCCGGCCGAACTGGTATGGCTCCGCCGGCCCCTGGAGATCCACGACCGCCCCCAGCGCCCGCGCCTCCCGGGCCAGGCCGGCTAGGTTGGTGGCCAGGATTACCTTTTCGATGTGTTGGTTCGCCAGCAGCTTTTCGAGGTTATCCAGTACGACCGCCGCCCTGACCCGGCTCATCTGGGCAACCAGGGAACCGTCGCTGTCACGCGCCCGGGCGGGCACGCCCAAAGGCAGCAAGGGCGGGGTGGCCCCGCCCTCGAAAATCACCGCGGCGACTTTCACCGGTCTGGCTCGATCAACCCGTAGTTGCCGTCCCGACGGCGATAGACCACGTTGACCTGATTGGTCTCGGAGTTGAGGAAGACGAAGAAGTCGTGCCCCACGAGGTTCATCTGCATGACCGCCTCTCCAGCCTCCATCGGTTTGACCGCAAAGCGCTTGGTCTTCACCAGCCGTGGCTCAGGAGCTTCGGGTTCGCCCACTTCCGTTTTCCGCTCGTCGGTGATCCTCATCCGTTTGGCCAGGCGGGTCTTGTACTTTTCAACCTGTTTCTCGAGCTTTTCAACCACCAGGTCCACCGAGGCGTACATATCGCCGGTCTGCTCCTCGCCCCGCAGGATCACCCCGTTGAGCGGTACGGTGACCTCTACGACATGCCGGCCGTGTTCGACATTCAGGCTTACCTGAGCGGCGATGGGGTCCGCAAAGTACCTCTCCAGCTTACCCAGCTTCCGTTCCACATGTCTCCGCAGCGCGTTGGTAATCTCGATGTTTTTGCTACGGTAGGCGATCTCCACAGCCACCACTCCTGACGGGAAGCTCTATCGTTATTATTCCCCGCGGCAGGGCCAAATCCCTTCGGCCGAGGGCCCCCCGGGCGGGCGGACCGACTGGAACACAAAAAGCCCCGGCCACGCCGGGGCTTACGTTCATGGCGATACCCGAGTTATGCCTTGGTAACGTTGGCGGCTTGAGGGCCGCGAGCGCCCTCCACAACGTCGAACTGAACGCGGTCCCCTTCGTTGAGCGTCTTGAACCCTTCCGACTGAATTGCCGAATAGTGGACAAAGACGTCGCCACCTTCGTCTTTCTCAAGAAATCCGTAACCCTTTTCCGCGTTAAACCACTTGACCTTGCCGAGCATTCGCCGCTATTCCTCCTAAGATGATCTGACAGGGGCCTTCGGCCCCGCAGCCAATATAGCACAGGGCGCAAGGCCTGTCAATTTCGCCAAACGCGTTGCTTGCGGCACTTGGCTACCATCCTTGGAGGAATTTGCCGATCACCGCAGAATCATTCACCATGAAAGTCGCGGTGTTGGGTGCCGGAGGGATGCTCGGTCGGGAGTTGGTCTCGGCGCTCGGCCGGGCAAGCGACAAGGTCGCGGCGGCGACCCGATCCGAGTGTGACGTAGCGGATCTCGGAGCCACGATTCGATTCATCCGTCAGGCCCAGCCAGAGCTCGTCATCAACGCCGCCGCCTACACCGACGTCGACGGCGCCCAACGCGACGCCGACGTCGCCTATCGCATCAACGCCATGGGTGCCCGTAACGCCGCGGTCGCCGCCGCGTCGGTGGGGGCATCTGTCCTTTATGTAAGCAGCGACTACGTCTTCGACGGCGCCAAGGGAAGCGGCTATGACGAATTCGACTCTCCCAACCCACTGAGTGTGTACGGGCGGTCGAAATACGCCGGGGAGGTCCTCACCAGGACGGCCTGTCCCCGGTGCTATGTCGTGCGCTCCCAGTGGCTGTACGGGCCGGGGGGCAGGAACTTCGTCGACAGCATTTTGCGCCTCGCCCGCGAGCGGCCCAGGTTGGAGATCGTGAATGACCAGTTCGGCTCCCCCACCTATGCCGCCGACCTGGCCGCGGCCATCGTCACGCTGGTCCGGGAGCCCGCCTACGGAACGTATCACCTCACCAACGGGGGCGTCTGTTCCTGGTTTGACTTCGCCCGGGAGGTGCTCGCCCGGGCGGGTATCGAAGGCGTCGCGGTGCACCCGGTTTCCACCGCGCAGCTTGGCCGGCCTGCCCCCCGTCCACCCTACTCGCCGCTGGATAACCTGATGTGGCGGCTGGAAGGCAGGGCGCCCCGGCGCCACTACCGTGAGGCGCTGGAAGCCTACCTGGGCCAAGGCTTGAATTCCATCCACTCCGCCAGCGAGGAGGACTCCCGATGAAGGCACTGGTACTGAGCGGCGGCACCGGTTCCCGGTTGCGCCCCCTCACCTACACGAGCGCCAAGCAGTTGATCCCGGTCGCCAACAAGCCGATTCTCTTCTACGCCATCGAATCGATCCTGGAGGCGGGCATTCGGGACTTCGGGATCGTCGTCGGAGAAACCGGGGACGAGGTGCGGGCCGCCGTCGGCGATGGCAGCCGCTGGGGGATCAAGGTGACCTACATCGAGCAGGATGCCCCCCGGGGGCTCGCCCACGCCGTCAAGATCGCGGAGCCCTACCTCGGACAGGAGTCCTTCATCATGTTTTTGGGCGACAACCTGGTGAAGGCGGGGGTGACCCAGTTTGTGCGCCGGTTCGATGAGGGACGGCCCAACGCCCTGATTCTGCTGAGCCGGGTGCCTGATCCGCAGCGGTTCGGAGTGGCGGAGCTGCGCGACGGCCGTGTCGTCCGCCTGGTGGAGAAACCCAGGGTTCCCCCCAGCGACCTGGCGCTCGTGGGGGTCTACTTATTTGATCACCACATTCAGACGGCGGTGAACTCCATCCAGCCCTCCGGGCGCGGTGAACTGGAGATTACCGACGCCATCCAGTGGTTGGTGGAGCACGGGTACCTGGTGGAACCTCACCTCGTCAACGACTGGTGGAAGGACACCGGCAAGCCCGAGGACGTCCTGGAGGCCAATCGGCTCGTCCTGGAACTCTTGCAGACGAACATCCGGGGTAGCGTATCGGAAGATTCCCGGGTGATCGGGCGCGCGGTGATCGAAGCCGGCGCCCGGATCACCGGCAGCGTGATCCGCGGACCGGCGGTGATCGGACCCGGGTCGGTAATCTCCAACTCCTACATCGGCCCCTTCACCTCCATCGGCCCGGAGGTCACGGTCGCCGATAGCGAGATCGAGAGTAGCATCGTGCTTGAGGGCAGCACCATCTCCGGCGTGCAGACCCGCATCGACGGAAGCCTCATCGGCAAGAACGTCACCATCACCCGGGCGGAGGGGAAACCGCGGGCGATCAAGTTGGTTCTGGGCGACAACAGCCAGGCCAGCCTGGCATAGGAGGGGCCCATGGCGGGATTGATCGAGGGAGTAAGGGTTAAACAACTGCGGGTTATTCCCGACGAGCGAGGGCGGCTGATGGAGATGATGCGCGCTGACGACGACCTCTACATCAAGTTCGGCCAGGTATACCTGACCACCGCTTACCCGGGGGTGGTCAAGGCCTGGCATTACCACAAGCTGCAGTGGGACCACTTCGTCGTGGTGCGCGGGATGATGAAAGTCGTCCTCTACGACGGCCGGGAGGGGTCCGGGACCCGCGGCCTGGTCAACGAGTTCTTCATGGGCGAGCACAACCCCATCCTGCTCCAGATTCCACCCCTGGTCCACCACGGGTTCAAGTGCATCAGCGAGACCGAGGCCATGGTTATCAACGTTCCCACCGAGGTCTACAACCGCGCCCAACCCGACGAATACCGCTTGGACCCGCATGGGGACGCGATCCCGTACCGCTGGGATCGCCGGGACGGGTAGCGATGGTTAGATTTGCGAGGAGGGCTGGCCTTGGAGATCGCTCTGACCCACGTGCTGGTCACCGGCGGAGCCGGCTTCATCGGTTCCAACTTCATCCATTACCTGCTGGAGCACCGCCCCTGCCGGGTGACCAACCTGGACGTCCTGACCTACGCCGGAAACCTGGAGAACCTGGGCGATGTGGAGCACCACCCCCGCTACCGCTTCGTGCGCGGCGATATCGCCGACCCCGCGGCCGTGGAGGCGGCGTTGGAGGGCGGGGTGGACGCCATCGTCAACTTCGCCGCGGAGTCCCACGTCGACCGGAGCATCCAGGACCCGGGCGTTTTCTTGCGCACCAACGTCCTCGGCACCCAGGTGTTGCTGGACGCGGCGCGCCGGCAGAAGGTCAAGCGGTTCCTGCAAGTCTCGACCGACGAGGTCTACGGGTCCCTGGGCCCTACCGGCTGCTTCACGGAGGAGACGCCGCTGGACCCCTCCAGCCCTTACTCCGCCAGCAAAGCGGCGGCCGACCTGCTGGCCTTGGCCTGTCACCGCACCTATAGCCTGCCGGTGCTCGTCACCCGCTGCTCCAACAACTACGGATCCTATCAGTACCCCGAGAAGCTGATCCCGTTCTTCCTGACCCGGGCCCTGGCCGACCAGCCGCTGCCTCTCTACGGCGACGGGCTGAACGTCCGGGACTGGATCTACGTCGAGGATCACTGCCGGGCGGTGGACCTGGTGTTGCACGCCGGCCGGCCGGGCCGGGTTTACAACGTCGGAGCAAACGCGGAACGGACCAACCTGGAGATAACCCGGCTGGTCCTGCGGGAGCTGGAAAAACCCGAGTCGCTGATATCCTTTGTCGCCGACCGCCCCGGCCACGACCGCCGTTACGCGATCGATTCCTCCCGGCTGCGGCGGGAACTCGGATGGCGGCCCCACCACACTTTCGAGGAGGGTATCCGCCGGACGATCGCCTGGTACCTGGCCAACGAAGGGTGGTGGCGGAAACTCGCATGAAGGTTCTCTTCATGACCTCAGGCGTCAGGACCATTCACCGGCCCCTGGAACTCCACATCCGGCAAGGATTGGAGGCGCTGGGGGTCGATCTCGTGGTCTACGACCTGGCGTATCACCTCTATTACCAAGGCAGCGCCCTGGCGAGGTTCAAGCAGGAAGAGGAGATCAACCTCCTCAACCACGGCCCGTTGCACCGGTTGGCGGCCGCGCCCGTCCTCTACGAATTGCACCGGTTGAAACCCGATCTGCTCCTGTGTTTTCAGGGATCCTTCATTCCGCCTGAGGTTCCCCGCGCGGCGAGCGACCTGGGGATCCCGTCCGCCCTTTGGTCGGTCGACGATCCCTACGAGGTCGACCTGACGACGCAGTACGCGGGCGCCTACGACCTCGTCTTCACCGTGGAAGCGGCCGCCGTTCCTTTCTACCGCGAGGCGTTGGGCGTGGAGGCGCATTACCTGCCGCTGGGCTGCAACCCCGACTTTCATCGGCCGACGGAGGTACCCGAGCGATATCGCTCCGATGTCTGCTTCGTCGGCTCGGCTTTCTACAACCGCCTGGAACTGGTCGACCAGATGGCCGATTACCTGCTCGAATCAGGGCTTACAATTCGCATTCTAGGCCAGTGGTGGGACCAGCTCAAACGTTACAACCGGCTACACCGCTTTATCGACAACGCGGGAGTCACTCCCCAGGAGGCGATTCGTTATTATTGCGGCGCCCGGATCAACCTGAACCTCCACCGCGCGCCGGACGCCACCGCCTACGTGAGCGCCAACCTGAAGGGCCTGCAGGCCAAATCCCCCAACAACCGCACCTTCGAGATCGCCGCCTGCGGCGCTTTCCAACTGGTCGAGCAGCCCGCCAACCTCGGACAGGCGTTCACCGTCGGGGAAGAACTGGATGGGTTCGACGGGCCGGCGGAGTTGGTCACCAAGATTGAGCATTACCGGCGTCATGACGAGCAAAGGAGGGCCATGGCGGAGCGGGCCCGGGAGCGGGCGGCACGGGAACACAGCTACGCCGCGCGGCTCCGGACGGTCCTGGAAACCGCGGCGGAATACCGGGCGGGCCGCCGGGCCAAATCCATCGCGGGAGGGCACCGCCCGTGAAAGACGGCGCGCTGGTAAGCATCGTCATCCTGGCCTGGAACGAAATAGCCTACACCCGGGAGTGCCTGGACAGCCTCGCCCGGCGAACCGCCTATCCCCACGAGTTGGTCCTGGTCGACAACGGTTCCACCGATGGCACCGGGGAATACTTCACGAGCATTCCCGGGGCCACCGTCCTTCGCAACGAGGTTAACCTCGGTTTCCCCCGCGGCGTGAACCAGGGCATCCGCGCCGCCAAGGGTGACCTTGTTTGTCTGCTGAACAACGACACGGTGCTCACCCCGAACTGGCTTGACAACCTGGTGACCTGCGCCAGGAGTGACCCCCGGGTCGGGCTGGTGGGGCCGCGCAGCAACTACGTGGCCGGCCCTCAAGTGCTGCCGGTCAACTACCAGAGCGTGCAGGAGATGCTGGGCTTCGCCACCGAGTTCAACCGGCCGGACCCCCGCCGGTGGTTCGACCAGGACACCCTGGTCGGCTTCTGCCTGTTGATCAAGCGCGAGGTCATCAACAAGATCGGCCTTTTCGACGAGCAGTTCGGGGTTGGGAACTTCGAGGACAACGACTACTGCCTCCGGGCCAGGCAGGCCGGCTTCCGGTTGGTCTGTGCCGGGGACACCTTCGTTCATCACTACGGTTCCCGTTCCTTTACCGGCAACAAGGTCGATTACCGCCAACTGATGCAGGAAAACCGGATCCGTTTCGAGTTCAAGTGGAGGGCCGGGGCGACCTCCACCCAGGAGGTTTCGCTGTCCTCGCTCAGTATCGCCCGGGTGAAGGCCACCCTGGGGGCGGTCAAGGCCCGCCTGGCTCCCCCCGAGGATCCGGTCGAGACCTACGCCGCCCCCGTTCTGCTGCAGGACGTGTGGAGCAACCCCGCCCTCGAGGCGGGGCCCCTGCCGCGGCTCAGCGCTTGCATCGTCGCCGGTGAGCAGAACGAGGATTTGCCGCTGACCCTGGCCAGCCTGCAGGGACTGGCGGACGAGACCGTCGTCGCCACGGCCGCGCTCCCGGAGCGGCTCGCCTACCTGTCGGGGGTGGCCGGCATCCGGTTGGAAACGGCCGCGGTGGATGCGTTGGACCTCCGCAACCGGGCTATCGGCGCCGCGACCCATGATTGGATCCTGCTGCTGGAGGCTGGTGAGGTTCTCAGCAAGGAGCACATCAACCGCCTGCGCAAGGCCCTTATCAACCCCGGAGATAACGTCGGATACTATCTGAACCTCTTCGCGCCGATCGGCCTCCGGCGGGGAAACCAAGCGGTAATGACCTACACCCTGCGCCTGTTCCGGCGGCACCCCGGGCTGCAAGTGACGGGTTGGCTGGACGACGATTTGCTCACCGACTTGGTCCGGGACGGCGGTACAGTCAAGACTACCCCGATAAGTCTCAAGCACCGCGGCTACCTCAAGCCTGCCCGCGGCACCCGGCGGGCGGCGCTGCGGGAGGCCGAAGGATGGCTGGGGAAGCTTCTGGAAGCGCCGGGAGACAACCTCATGCACTTCCGGGCCGGGGGGGCCCTGGCGCGTTACGGCCAGCGGGAAGCGGCCGTCGAGGAATTCCGCCGGGCCTTCGCCGGTATACCGTCCCTGGAAGTCGCCTTCGCGGCCCCCCTGTTGCTGAACCTGTCGACCGTACTGGCTGACCTCGGACAAACCGACGAGGCCTGTTCCATTGCGGAGCAGGGAATTGATGCCTATCCCGGCCATCCTGACCTGCAACTGCTGGTAGCCCGGCTGAAACAGCGCCAGCGGCGTTACTGGGAGGCCGCCGAGTTGGTGTTGGAGGCTTCCCGCCCCCGCAAGAAGGACCCTGTTTACGTTTGCGCTCCGGAAACCGTCACCACCGGGGTGCGCCTCGCCCTGGCGGACCTGTATGAGCAGTATGCCCGGCCGGCCGAGGCGGTCAAGACGCTGGTGGAGGAGCTGAAGGCCCGGCCCGACTCGGTTGGCGCCGCCACTCGCCTGGCGCGGCTGCTCCTGAATGACGAGCCCCCCGATCGGGTTGCCGATTTCCTCGCCAATATGGTCGATGCCTGCTCGCCCAATGTGGCAGAGGCCCTGGCGCAGGCGTTTATGGCCCGGGGACACCTGAAGCAGGCTCTCGAGGGCCTGGACAAGGCCATTAAGCCCCCGGGCGGTGGTCCGCTGGACCCCCAGGTAGCGTCGCTCGTCACCCGGAAGGGCCGCTTGCTGACCTGCCTGGGGCGCCACGCAGAGGCTGAGGGCATCCTTACCGCTGTCGTCGCCGGGGTCGGGCAGGCGGTGGATCCCTTGCTTGCCCGCGGCCTCTGCCGGCTGCTCGCCGGCCGGTCGGATGACGCCAGGGGCGATTTCAGCTTCGTCCTGGAGCAAGGGGACCCGGAGCAACAAGAGAGAGCCGGAGTGTACCTGAGGTTGATACAACTCTTGGGTGGACCGACGGAAGAGAGCACGGCGGCAGCCAAGGAAGCCGCCAGCCCCAGCGCCTGGGGCGAGGTACTCTGGATGCTGGAGGTGTTCCTGCACCTTGCCGACGCCTCGCGCTTAGGGGCGGCCTTAAAGCTGTGGAACCAGGTCGCCCCTGCCGCGGTGAAGAACCTGGCACTCGGCAAGCTTTACTACCGCCTCGGCCTCCCCGATTCAGCCTCGCAGACGCTGCAAGCTGCCGGGCAAGAGGGCGACCTTGACCTTGAGGGCACCCTGGCACTGGCCCAACTGTTTGAGACGCACGGAGACCTGCAGAAGGCGTCGGCCTTATACCTCCAGGCAACGGACATGGCACTGCCAGACTTACAACCTTACCTGACCCTCGCGGCCTTGATGGAGCGACGGGGTGACCGTGAGAGCGCGCAACGCATCCTGAACCGGGCCCGGGAACTCTTTGGTGCGGTCGGCATGCAACCCACCAGGATCGGAGGTGAGTCGGGTGCCGGTTAGCTGGCACTGTCCCTGGTGCGCGGGCCGGACCTACAAACACCAGGCCAGCCGGGTCGACGGCCTGCCCATCTTGAGGTGCACCGAGTGCGGGGTCGCTTCCCTGGCCGCCGTTCCGGTCGATACCAAGACTCTGTATGGCGAGACTTACTTCCTGAAGCCCGGGCGGCAGGGCCTGCAGCTCGAGGGCTACGACGATTACGAGGCCATCGGCCTGGAAGAGTTTCAGTGGCGGCTGTCGATGCTCGGCCCCGCCAACGATGGACTCCTGCTGGACGTGGGGTGTGCCACGGGAAAATTCTTGGAAGTCGCGCGCGGCGCGGGTTGGCGGCCCAAGGGAGTGGAGGTTTCAGCCTATGCGGCGGGCGTAGCCCGGGCAAAGGGTTTTGACGTCTTCACGGGCACTCTCGAAGGAGCGGCCTTCCCCGACGACACTTTCGATGCCGTGACCCTGTTTGACGTGGTGGAGCACGTCGAAGAACCGCGAAGCCTGCTGGCGGAGGTACGCCGCGTTCTCAAGCCGGGCGGGTGCCTCGCCATCATTATGCCTGATGCCGGCTCCGGTCGCGCCTGTGCGGCAGGTGACGGCTGGATCGGGTACACCGCATCGTTGGAGCACGTTCTGTACTTCGACGCAACCAGTTTGCGACGCGTGCTGAACGAGACCTTCGACGCCTCCCAAGGCCTGATCTGGAGCATGGAGCGCGGACCCTACGACCTGCTCTGCGCCACGCTGGTTCGGCCCCTCGATTCGGCGCCAAAACACGGCGCGGCCGGGAGCGGAAAACCATTGCGGGTGCTCATGGTAAACCGCGCCACCACCTTCGCCGTGCCAGGGGGAGACACGGTCCAGATGCTCCAGACCAAGCGCCAGCTTGAAAACCTGGGCGCCGAGGTCGACGTGTCTTTGGCCGCCACCCCTAACGCAGCCGGTTACGACCTGGTGCACGGTTTCAACCTGCAAGTCCCCTTGGAAACGCTGACTCAGGTGACCCACATCAGAGAGCGTACGCCGGAAGTTCCCCTCCTGCTCTCCACCATCTACTACGATCAGAGTGAAAAACTCTGGGGGCAAGAGGCCATCGCCCAGGCTTTTCGACAGGCCAAAGGACCGGGCGATCTGGCGCACCGTCTGCAAGAGGTCGAGCTTCGAAGCTGCGCGGTCCGAGGTTTCACCCCGTGGGGGAGAAACCTCCCGCACCCGAATTTTGAACAGGCGCAGCGAGCCCTGCTCCAACTCGCCGACCACTTATTGCCCAACAGTTACATGGAGATGCAGCAGATCGGCATTGCTTTAGGGATCCGGAACACGAACTTCACGGTCATACCCAACGCGGTTGACCCCGAACTCTTCGCCCACGCTTCTTCTGACCGGTTTGTCTCCCGATACGGCGTAAAGGATTTCGTCCTTTGCGCCGCGCGCAAGGAAGGCGGAAAAAACCAACTGATGCTGATCCAGGCTCTGGCCGGCCTGGGGGTCCCGCTGGTCCTCATCGGTGCCGCCCATGATCCGCTCTATCTAAAGCTTTGCACGGCTTACGCCTCGCCGCAAACCCTACTGATCGACGACCTGCCCCAGGAGGAACTGGCCTCCGCGTACGCCGCCGCGCGAGTGCATGTCCTTCCCAGTTGGGGCGAAACCACCGGTTTGTCCAGCCTCGAGGCCGCCCTGGGGGGGTGCAACATCGTGGTCGGCGACCGGGGATCGACCTGGGAGTACTTCCGCGAATACGCTTACTACTGCGATCCCGGAAGTGTTCGTTCGATCCGTGATGCGGTAGTGGCGGCCTACCGCAACTACCCCGTCGACGGACCTCGGCGGGAAGCCTTGCGGCACCTGGTCTTGTCCCGATACAACTGGGGGGAGGCCGCCAAGCAAACCCTGGAGGCCTACCATAAGATCCTCTCCCGGCCGGCCCGGCGCGCCGCCCCGGTGGTGCCGGGAACCCGCCTTTTCGTCTATCTGGCCTACCCCGACTGGTCCGACCCCTCCGACTGGCAAGCTGTCATCGGCTGGTTCCTCAGCCGCCACCGCCCGTCCGACGATGTTTCGCTCCTCCTCCGCGCGGATCCGCAGGCCGATCCGCCGGCTGCGGGTCTGTACCAGGCCCTCAGCGAGTTCGTCAGCTCCGGGCTTGGACAGGATCCCGAACAGATCCCGGATACCGTAATTGTTGACGACTCGCTCGACGGGCGGCGGGAGGAAGACCTCCTGCGGCAGGCGGACGCGTTCGTAAGCAGCGCGGCTGTGGCCAAAAATAATTGGCGCTCCCGGGCCTCCGCCCTCGGGAAGCCGGTCATTGAACTCGCGCCGCCCGCGGCAACCGCTTGAGGGCGGCTTCGCCTAGCGCTTCAGCCGCGGGTCCAGGGCGTCGCGCAGCCCGTCCCCGAACAGGTTCAGGGCCAGTACGGTGACGGTGATGGCGAGGCCGGGAAAGGCGGCCACATAAGGCGCCGTGTGAATATACTCCCGGGACCGGGCGAGCATGGCCCCCCACTCGGCCATCGGCGGCTCCACCCCCAGCCCCAGGAACCCCAGCGCCGCGGCGTCCAGGATGGCTTCCGAGGTTCCCAGGGTCGCGCGGACGATAATGGGAGCCAGGACGTTGGGCAGCAGGTGACGGGCGATCACGTGCCCGGCCGAAGCGCCGGAGGCCAGGGCGGCGGTGACGAAGTCGTTCTCCTTGACCGACAAGATGGAACCCCGGACGATCCGGGCGTACTGGGGAATCGAGATGATCCCGATGGCGATCATCGCCTTGTTCAGCCCGCGCCCCAGCAAAGCCATAATGGCGATGGCCAGCAGGAGCGAGGGAAAGGCCAGCAAGACGTCCATCACCCGCATGAGCAGGTCATCCAACCGGCCGCCGAAGTATCCCGCCAGGGATCCCAGGGTGACGCCGGCGGCCAGCCCGATCCCGACCGCCACCAGGCCCACCAGCAGCGACCGGCGGCCGCCGTGGATGATCCGCGAAAGGATGTCGCGCCCGAACTCGTCGGTCCCCAGCGGGTGCTGGATGTCCGGGGCGTGCAAGGCGATGGCGTAATCCCCCGCGTCGGGGTCGTAGGGCGCGATCCAATACGCCCCCAGGGCGAGTCCAGCCACCATCAGAAAGACCGCCGCCCCCGCCAGGGCCAGGCGGTGACGGCGTAACCGCCGCCAGACCTCCCGGGCCCACGACTTTGGCGCGGCAGGGAACACCTTCTGGTGGGGCGCCTCCAGAACTTTGGGCATGGGGTCCCCCGTCTTCTAGGAATAGCGAATGCGCGGGTCCAGGAAGGCGTAGAGCACGTCGACGACCAGGTTGACCAGGACGAACACCGTCGCCACCAGCAGGACCACCCCGTTCACGAGCGGGTAGTCCCCGTTTTGGATCGCCGTCACCGCCAGGCCGCCGACCCCCGGCAGGGAGAAAACCGTTTCCGTCAGCACCGCCCCGCCGAGCAGGGCGCCGACCTGCAGGCCGATCACGGTAGTGACAGGAATTAAAGCGTTCTTCAGGGCGTGCTTGTAGATGACCACGCGCTCCGCCAGTCCTTTCGCCCGGGCGGTCCGGATGTAATCCTGGCGGATCACGTCCAGTAAGCTGGAGCGGGTCATCCGGGCGATCAGGGCGGTAGAGTACGCCGCCAGGGCAACCGACGGCAGGACCAGGTGTGCCAGCGCGCTCCTGAACCCGATCCAGTCGCCGCGGACCAAGGTCTCCAGCAGGTAGAAATTTGTCCGGGTATCGATTCCCAGGGTCAGGTCGATGCGCCCCGAGACCGGCAGCAGTTTCCACTTGACGGAGAACAGGGCGATCAGCATCAGGCCAAGCCAGAAGATCGGCGTGGAAACGCCCGCCAGCGCCCCAACCATGCCGGCGTGGTCGATAGCGCTGTATTGCTTTACGGCGGAAATAACGCCCACCGTCACCCCGCAGAGCACCGCGAGCAGGATACTGACCAGGGTGAGTTCGATGGTGTGGGGGAACCGGGTCAGGACCTCTTGCGTAACCGGTACCCGGGTCAGCCAGGAGGACCCCAGGTCCCCCCGGACGGCGTGGGAGAGAAAGCGCAGGTACTGGACGTAGACGGGTTGGTCGAGCCCCAGCATCTGCCGCAGTTCTTCCATCTTTTCCGGGGTGGCGTGCTGGCCCAGGATCACCCCCGTGGGGTCGGCGGCGAGGGACAGAGCCGCGAACACCAGCAAGGTGATCCCCAGCAGCACGGGGATCAGCAGCAGCAGTCGCCTCTCGACGTAGGTCAGCATGGAAGGTCCTCCCAGGGCCGGCCTCCGGCCGGACCCCGCCAAATCCGCCACGGCAGACAAGAGGGAATGTGACCCCCGGGCCACATTCCCCCTGTTACCCTGCGTTTCGCCTACTGGGGCGCCGTCAGCTTCATGACCTCGCGCAGCCAGACGCTGCCGGTCGGGTGCAGCGAGTAGTTGGCGATGTTGGCGCGCATGGCCACGATGTCCTGAGCGTGGCTGACGAAGATCCACGGCGCGTCCGCCACGATCAGTTTCTGCGCGTCGGAGTAGAGCTTGGCGCGCGCGGTCTCGTTCAGCTCCTGGGCGGCGTCCGCCAGCAACTTATCCACCTGGTCATTCTTGTAGAACATGTTGTTCAGACCGGCCCCGATCTGGCTGGAGTGGAAATGGACGAAGAGGAAGTTGTCCGGGTCCCCGTTGTCGCCAATCCAGCCGAACAGATAGGCCTCCCCCTTCTTGTCCTTCTGGACCGCCTGCTTGTGCTCCTTCCACGGGTTGGAGACGATCTTCATCTCCACCCCGATCTTCGCCAGGTCGGCCTTCAGCGCCTCCGCCAGCTTGTCGCCGGCGGGGTTGTACGGCCGGGGGTTGGTGTAGGCGTACAGGTCGAACTTCAGCGGGTTGGAGGGGCTGTAACCGGCCTTTTCCAGCAACTTCTTGGCTTCATCGGGATTGTACGCGTAAGGCTTCAGGGAGGGGTCGTAGCCGGAGAGGCCGGGCGGGAGCGGGCCGTTGGCCAGGGCGCCGACGTCCTTGTACAGCGCCTTGATGGCCGCTTCACGGTTGAAAGCCATGGACACGGCCTGGCGCACGTCAGGGTTGTTGAAGGGCTTGCGGTCGACCCGGAAACCGATGTAGTTGATGTTCATCCCCGGTCCCATCAGCACCCGGATGTCCTTGCTGGCCTTCAGGCGATCCAGGTCCTGGGGCGCCACGCCGTCGATCATGTCGACCTGGCCGGCGATCAGTTCATCGGCGCGCACGGTGTTTTCCTTGGTGACCTTGAAGATTACCTTGTCGACCGCCGGCCGGCCGCCCCAGTACTGGTCGAAGGCCTTCAGGACGATCTGCTGCTCCTTGTCCCACTTCTCGAACATGAAGGGGCCGGTGCCCACGGGGTGCTGCCCGAAGCCCTTGGGGTCCTTCTGGAAGGCCGTCGGGCTGATGATGGGAGCGGCCAGGCCCATAGCCAGGTTGCGGAGGAAAGGCGCGTAGGGGGTCTTCAGGGTGATCCTGACGGTGTAGTCGTCAACCTTTTCCACCTTGTCCCAGACGGCGGGGTCAAAGGTGAAACCGGCGTAGGGCATGTCGTCGGTGGCGTTGGGTTTCATCTGGCGGGTAAAGGAGAAGACCACGGCGTCAGCGTTGAAATCGCCGCCGTCATGGAACTTGACGCCCTTGCGGAGGTGGAAGGTCCAGACCTTGCCGTCGTTGGAGTGCTCCCACGTGGTCGCCAAGGCCGGCTCCACATCGGTGCTCCCCTTCTTGTAGCGGACCAGGTTGTCGTAGAGGTTGTTCATCACCTTGGCTGATTCGCCGTCATCCACCAGGGCCGGGTCAAGCGAGATCGAGTCGGAGCCCCGCGCGTACACCAGGACCTTTTCCTTGGCGGGCGTCGGTTGACCCGGTGCGGCCGGCTGCTGGCTCTTGGCGCACCCCGCCAAAACTGCGCCGGCAACCAGCGACAGCACCATGGCCAGGGCCACAATCCTGCGTTTCACCCTCCTGTTCCCCCCTCTTAGCCTTGGGGCCCCCGCCATCGCGGGGTGCCATTTTCTGTATAGCTAATTCGCCCCCCGGGACTCAATTCCTTCCGCCGCCAACCGGCCGCGGACTGGAGTTCTCCGGGGTCTAGCCCGGGCCTGACCCGCATATGGTCTGGTGGCGGGGGGAGAACGAGATCAGTAGCCTGTACGCGGTGGTCATGGCGGGCGGCAGGGGGGAGCGGTTCCGGCCGTGCAGCCGCCGCCGGACCCCCAAGCAGTTTTTGACGCTGGTCGCGGACCGGTCGATGCTGCAGCTCACGGTCGGCCGGGTTCGCGACTGCGTGCCGATGGAGCGGAAACCTGGTCGGTTGGACCGGGCATGGCTTACACCATTCCGCCTGGGCTGGTGCACAAGGTGATGGCGGAGACAGACTTGATCATTTTCGAGGTCTCCACGCCCGATCTGGATGACGTGCTGCGCTTGCGGGATGAGCACGGGCGGGCCTGACAGGCTTTCCGGGGAGTCCGCCAGGAGTCAAAACGGCCCCTTCGACATGCATCGCCGCCCCTCGACGGGCGGCGATGGTATTTGCTGGCAAACTGTCCTGTCTGTGGATTTGCGCCCTGTGGATATTGTGCGTAACCCTGGGGATAACGCCCCAAAAGGCAGTTTCGCCTGTGGATAACTGTGTGGACTGTCAGAAAGTGTCGGCCTCGTCCCCGTCCCTTGGTCGAAGCGCCTGATACCGGGTCGGGTTAACGGTTCCGGTCGAGGATACGGGGCTCCCGATCCCCCGGGGTCAACGTTTTCCGGTAGGCGTCCTGGGATCGCCGCGCCTCCGCCAAACCCGCGATTTGCCCCGCGGTCTGGCGCATCATCTCCTGCAACCTGGCGGCGTTGGCCTGGTCGAGCTTCACCAGACGGTTCAACAACGCCACCGCCCGTTCCCGCAGGGCGGGATCCTCCGTCCGGGGGTCAAGCTCGCCGCAGCCCTGCAGCAACAGCTCCCGGTCCTGGACCAGGGCTAGGAAATCCTCCACGCGTCCCCCGGCCAGAGCCCCCCGCTGCTTCTCCGCCAGGGCGAGCAACTCCGCATAAATCTCCACCTGGCGCTCCAGCCCCACCGGAGCGGCGGGAAGCAGCTCAGCCATTTTAGGCCCCTTCCCGCACGCAGGCTTGCTCCCAGGCGTCACGGAGGGGCGTCAACAGGTCGATCGCTTGCTGGACCCGCCAGGGTTCGGCGCTGGCCAAGGACAGAGCCAGGTGGCGGCGCAAGAAGTCGTAGATGTTGTAAAGATTCTTGGCCAGCGGCCCCGCCTCCAACTTAAGGCTGGACATCAACTCGGAAATTACCGCCTGGGCCCTCCCAAGTTGCCGGTTGGCGTCCTCGATCCGGCCGTCCTGCAAGGACGCCTTGCCCTGTTGCATGAACCGGATCGCTCCGTCGAAAAGCATCAACACCAGCCGCGCCGGGCTTGCGGTCTGTACCTGGGTGGCCTGGTAGCGCAGAAGCGGGGTGGCGATGGCCATGAAAGAGCCTCCTTCTGGGAATGTGAGCGAAAATGCTTAAGCGAGCGCGGACAGCCGGGAGTTCAGATCGGCCGTCTGTTGCTGTAACGCCGCCAGGGCCTGCTCCATCGCGGTAAACTGCTGGACCAGGGTATCGTGGCGCTGGTCGAGTCGCTGCTGCATCAGCGTGA
>JAJYMS010000119.1 GCA_021786825.1 Bacillota bacterium
GTGGCGCAGCGGACCCTTCGGCTCCCTGCGCCTGCTCTTCACCCCGCCGGCGATGGTCCTGGCCCAGGTGGTCATCGCCACGCCGCTGGTGGCCGGGCTGACCCTGTCGGCCCTGCAGGGTCTCGATCCCCGCCTGCGGCTGCAGGTCGCGGCCCTGGGGGCGTCCCCCCTGCAACTGGTGGCGGTGCTGCTGTGGGAGGCCCGGCTGGGGGTTCTGGCGGCGGTGATCGCCGGTTTCGGCGGGGTGGTCTCGGAGGTCGGCGCCTCGATGATGGTGGGCGGCAACATCACCGACTCCACCCGGGTGCTGACCACCGCGATCGTCCTGGAGGTGGGCAAAGGCGAGTTCGATATCGCGATCGCCTTGAGCCTGATCCTGATGGCCCTGGCCTACGGGGTCACCCTCTTCCTGACGGTGCTGCAGCAGCGAAGGAGCGAGCGATGAACGAGCATTCGGCAGGATCGGCGCCGGAGGTGGTGGCCGAGGTGCGAGGGGTGAGGTTCTCGCGCGCCGGGCGGGTGGTCCTGGAGATCCCCTTGCTGGACGTCCGGCGGGGCGAGGTGCTGGGGGTCCTGGGCTCCAACGGGGCCGGAAAGACCACCCTGCTGCACCTGCTGGGGGGCTTGCTGTCCCCCGGGGAGGGCGAGGTGCGGCTCGTGGGCGCGCCGGCCGGCCGCCTGGCGGCGCGCCGGCGGGCGGCCCTGGTGATGCAGGATGGTCTGCTGCTGGACGCGTCGGTGCTGGCCAACGTCACCCTCGGCCTGCGCTTCCGGGGAGTCGTCCGGCGCGCGGCGGAGAGCGAGGCCAGGCGGTGGCTGGACGCTTTCGGCGTCGGGCACCTCGCCGGCCGGTGGGCGAGGGGGCTCTCGGGCGGCGAGGCCCAACGGGTCAGCCTCGCCCGGGCCTTTACCTCACGGGCGGAATTGCTGCTGCTGGATGAACCCTTCGCCTCCCTCGACGCCCCGACCAGGGCGTCGCTGCTGGGGGAGCTTGCCTCGGTGCTGCGAAGCACCCGGACTACCGCGGTGCTGGTCACCCACGAGTTCGCCGAGGTGGCGGCCCTGGCCCACCGCGTGGCCCTGCTGGAGCAGGGCCGGATCCGCCGGATCGGTTCCCCCGAGGCGCTCTTCGGCGAGGAAGCCCGCCGGGTGGCGCTCTTTCCCTGGTGGGAGGTGGCGGCGCGTGAATGAGTCCTTCGATCTCGAACGGCTCTGGCACTTGTTGCGGGCCATTGACCAGGCCGGTTCGATCAACGGGGCTGCCCGCCTGGTCAAGGGCTCCTACCGCCACGCCTGGGAGGTCCTGCGCCGGGCGGAGGAGGCGCTCGGGATGGCGCTGGTACAGCGGCAGACGGGAGGCGAAGGGGGCGGGGGCAGCCGCCTGACGCCGGGCGCCCGGGAATGGTTGGCGCGCCACGCGCGGTTGCGGCAGGAGGCGGACCGCTGTCTCCGCGGCGCCGCGGAGGCGCCGGCCCAGGGCGACCTGCTGGTGATCGCGACCACCATCTGCCCGGTCGACGTGGGGCTGCTCGGCCGCCTGGAGGCGGCTTTCGCTGCCCGGACCGGGATCGTGGCGCGGCATATCGCCGCCGGCAGCGGCCAGGCGCTGGAACTGGCGCGACGTGGTTATGCCGACCTGGTGCTGGCTCACGCCCCGGCGGCGGAAAGGTCGTTTGTTGCCGAGGGCTGGGGCACGGCGCGGCACCCCGTCATGGAAAACGACTTCGTTCTCGTCGGCCCGCCGGGTGATCCGGCCCGGGTCGTGGACGCCCCCTCCCTGCCGGCCGGCCTGCGCCGGGTGGCGCGCCGGGGGGCGCCCTTCGTGTCCCGGGGCGACCGCTCCGGTACCCACCTGGCGGAGGCCGGCTTCTGGCGGCAGGCGGGAGTGCGACCGGACCCGCGGTGGCACCTGAGCTTCGGTGGAGACGGGCAAGGCAGCGCCTCCGCCCTGCGCCACGCCAGTGCCGCCGGTGCTTACACCCTGGTCGATCGCGCCACCTGGCGGACGCTGCGAGGCGAGGTCCGGCTGGCGGTGGTCCGGGAGGGAGACCGGGCCCTGCGCAACACCTTCTCCCTCATTCCCACCAGCCCGGAGCGTCATGCCCACGTGAACGGAGCCGCCGCCAGGCGTTTCGTGGGCTGGCTGGCCGGTCCGGAAGGGTCGCGGGTGATCGCCTCCTTCGGCGTTCCGGAGTACGGAGAACCGTTGTTCCGGTTGGTGTGAATAATACCCGTTCCGGTGCACGAAGACACCCCCATAGGCCGTCGATGGCTGTCGGAAAACGACTAACGATTCTTGGCCGGCCAGACAGGAAAAGACTACCTTCGCTGAGAATCTATGCAAAAACGTAGGGCCGGTTGGTCACTGGCCGTGGTGGGCGGTGTGGCAGGACTTAAATGAGCTTGATGAAGGCGTTTAATATTCTTTTTCTCTTGTTTGTGCTGGCGGGAGCAGGGTTTTCCAGCCACGGGTTGTGGGCCTTTCCTCTCTTTCTGACGGCTTCGGGCCTGGTCCTCCTGATCGTGAGGGGCCACGAGATGGCGCCGCACCTGGGGCGGGCGGCTCCGGCCCTGTTCTTGCTCGAGGGCGGCCTGATCGCGGTGATCTTCGTGATCACCCGCCTCCCCCTGGTGAATCTGTTATTCCTCGCTTGCGTTGCCCGGGCCGCCTATTATACCCCCCCGGTCTGGGCGGCTGCCATCGCCCTGATCGCGGCGGTCCCCTTCGGGCTGATCAACCTGTCCTTTTACCGGACCGACACGAGCGCTCCCCTCCGGGCGATCGGCAACATGCTGGCCTACGTGGCGGTGGCCGTGGTGTTCAACGGCTTCATCGCAGCCAACCGGCGCTATCATCAGGTGCTGCGGGAGAAAGACCAACTGCTGGCCGAACTGCAGCGCTCTTACGCGGAGGCGGCCCGGATGAACGGCCGCCTGCAATACCTGGCCAGCACCGATGAACTGACCGGCCTGACCAACTACCGCTCTTTTCAGCAGCGCTTGCTGCAGGTGATGCCGGCAAGCGGAACGCTACAGCCGGTAGGGCTTTGGCTGTTGGATATGGACCAGTTCAAGCAGGTGAACCACCGCTTGGGCCATCTGGTGGGCGACGGCGTGCTCCGGGACCTGGCGGACCGGATCAAGCGGGTGGTCGGGGACCACGGGGAGGTCTTTCGCTACGGGGAGGAGGAGTTTGCCGTGCTCCTCCCGGGGGTCGTCCCCGGTTGCCGCGCGGACCTGCTGGAGTCTATCCGGGAGACGGTGCAGAAGTGTTGCTTCGGCCGGTACCTTGCCGCCGATGGCTCGCAGGAGCAGTGGTCCCTAGTGGGGGGCCCGCGGCTCAGCGTCACCGTGGGCCAGGGTTACTACCCCGATCCGGCGAAATCCAACCAGGCCCTGCTCAAACTGGCGGAGGAGGACCTTCACCGGCAAAAGCGCGCCCACTACCAGCAGCTCGAGGATCAACGTGTCCAGGCCGAGAAGCTGGCCACCATCGGCCAGCTCGCCGCCGGTTTGGCACATGAAATCCGCAACCCCCTCACCTCGGTGCGCGGTTTTCTACAGTTGCTCCGCTTGCGCCCACAGATCAAGCTGGAAGTCGCCGACCTGATCATCCCCGAACTCGACCGCATCAACCGCCTGGTGGGCGACTTTCTGCTGCTGGCGCGCCCCTCGGGGGGAAAGCGGCAACCCGTGGTGCTGGAGGAACTTCTGAGCACGACGGTGGCCTTGCTGCGGCCCCGGGCGGTCTCGAGGAGCGCCGAAATCGTTCTCCGGGTGAACCCCGGGCTGCCGCCGTTGATGCTGGAGGGCGAAAAGGTCAAGCAGGTGATCATCAATGTCATCAACAACGCCCTGGAGGCGATGCCCGAACCGGGGCCGGAAGAGGTCCCCCGGACCGGCCGCCTGGTCATCACCGCCGAAGCTACCGACTCGGCGGTGGTCGTCAGTTTCCGCGACAACGGCGTGGGTATCGGCAAGGACCACCTGCAGCGCGTCTTCGACCCCTTCTTTACGACCAAACGGGAAGGTACCGGCCTGGGGCTGGCGATTTCGCGCAGCATCATCCAGGGCCACGGCGGGCAGATCGCGGTGCAGAGTCAGCCCGGTAGCGGCACCTCGGTCTCGATTCGCCTGCCCCTTGCTCCGTTGCCAGAATCAGGTCCTCTTTCCCTGGGCACACTAATGCCCGACGGAAGGGAGGGAATGGCCGTTGACGATTGGCCAGAAACTGCACCAGGCGCTGACTAGCGCCGAAAGCCTGACGGCCGATCTTAAGAGCTTCGCGCTGGACACCCAGAACCAGTCCGCCAAACAGCTCTTTACTGAACTTGCCGGCAGCATGGAGAACGTGACCAGTCGGCTCCGCGGGCGGGTGAACCAGGCGGAGGCGGAGGAACCCCAGTATAAGGTCTTTTAAAACCACGAATGATGAGGCAGATCGGGCCGGGAGTTCGTCGAGAGCGCCCGGTCCTGTTTTTTGTACCAGACGACCGTAGATGTGAAATCAAGAACAATACCAAGCTTGGCGGTGATAACTGGAGGGTCTGCAAGCTGCCAAGAGAATTTGCGCCCAAATCCCTTGAAAGGCGAAGTCACAACGGTATAATCTAATTACGAGGGGTAGAAATCTGCAACCTACATAAGGAGAGTTCGAGCCAGGGTTGGTGGTGAAAGAGCGGTGGCCGCCCGCGGCGAGGCAAGGGTGACACGGCTCTTGGGGACCGGTGAAAGACGGCGTCAAATCTGGTTGGGAAGGGGGGGCAACGGCATCTTGGCCGGGGGAGTGGCGCTTCGCTCGGGGTCGGTAGCCACAAGCGAAGGCCTTTACTTCCCCCTGCCGCCCGGTCACGGAGCCGGGATTCCGGCGGGAAGGGATGCACCGGATTGCGCGGGCTTGTGACGATGGGAACGACGAAAGGGGGATGATTTGGATGGCGACCCTGAAAGATAAACTGCGGCAAGAAATCCAGGAGCACCGTCCACGGACGGCCAAGTTGACCAAGGAGTTTGGCAACGTCGTGATCGACCAGGTGACCATCGGCCAAGCCATCGGCGGGGTGCGCGACGTCAGGTGTCTGGTGACCGACATCTCCTACCTCGACCCCTTTGAAGGCATTCGCTTCCGCGGCAAGACCATTCCGGAGGCGTACGCGGCCCTGCCCAAGGCGGCCGGCGGGGAGTATCCGACCGTCGAGGCTTTCTGGTACTTCCTCCTGACGGGGGACGTGCCGACCCAGGGGGAAACCGACGAGGTCATTGCCGAGTTCAAGACGAGGGCCAAGGTTCCTTCCTATGTTTTTGACGTGCTAAGAGCCCTGCCGAAGGACACCCACCCGATGGTGATGCTCTCCGGCGCGGTTCTTGCCATGCAGAGGGAGTCAAAGTTTGCCCGGTTCTACAATGAGGGGTTCAACAAGAATGACGCCTGGGCACCGATGTACGAAGACGCCAGCGACCTCATCGCCAGGCTGCCCGAAATCGCCGCCTTCATATACCGCTACAAGTACAAGCGCGGTGACATCATCCCGTCCAATTCCGAACTGGACGTGGGCGCCAACTTTGCGCACATGATGGGTATTCCGAAGCCCTATGACGATGTCGCCCGGATGTACTTCACCCTGCACTCCGACCACGAGTCCGGCAACGTCTCCGCCCATACCACCCACCTGGTGGCCTCCGCCCTTTCGGACGCCTACTATGCCTTCTCGGCGGGCCTGAACGGCCTGGCGGGACCCCTCCACGGCCTCGCCAACCAGGAAGTGCTTGGCTGGATTCAGGGCTTCAGGCAGAAGCTCGGCGGCGAGGAGCCCACCGAGGAGAACGTGAGAAAAGCCCTCTGGGACACCTTGAACGCCGGCCAGGTTGTCCCAGGTTACGGCCACGCCGTATTGCGCAAGACCGATCCGCGTTACATGGCTCAGCGCGAGTTTTGCCTCAAGCACCTGCCTGACGATCCGCTGTTCAAGCTGGTCAGCATGATTTACCAGGTCGCCCCCGGGGTCCTCATGGAGCACGGCAAGGCCAAGAATCCGTGGCCGAACGTCGATGCCCAGTCCGGGGTCATTCAGTGGTATTACGGTGTGCGGGAGTTCGACTTCTACACCGTGCTCTTCGGCGTGGGACGCGCCCTGGGCGTGCTCGCCAACCTCACCTGGGACCGCGCCCTCGGGTACCCCCTCGAACGCCCCAAGTCTGTCACCACCGAGATGTTGGAGAAGTGGGCCGCGGAGGGTGGGCGCAAGCTCTAGTCCGCCCCCGGACGGGAAACCTCGGGCCGGTTGCCAACAGAGGGAGACGCTCCGGCGTCTCCCTCGCTTTATCGCTGTCCGATGGCAGGAGCCCGGGCCCGTCACGGTGAAGTCTCTGAGCGGGGCCGGCCTCGGTGCCGGGAACTTGACGAGAGGTGGGTGTTCCTGTGCGCCAGCAGCCAGAACTGCTCGTCTACCATCCCCGGCAGGCGCAGGAGTTCGCCGCGGCCGTGCGGGACCGCGGTTACGATGGCAGGATATACGTTTGCAGCACGCCGGCGGAGGCCCGGGAGGTGATCGACCGGGCCGAGGTGATCCTGGGGGTGCGGTTTCCGCCCGACCTCCTCCCGCAGGCGGTGCGCCTGCGCTGGTTTCAGTCCCTCTGGGCCGGGGTGGAGAGCCTGGTGGGCGGTCCCTGGCCTACGGGGGTGACCCTCACCCGCGCGGGAGGGGCCTTTGGCGACCGGATCAGCGAGTACGTCTTCGGCCATCTGCTTTGGTACGGCGTCGGCCTGCCGCGGGCGCGGGAGGCGCAGCGCGAACGGCGGTGGCAGCACTACTGGACCGGGACGCTGCGGGGCCGGACCCTTGGCGTGGCCGGCGTGGGCGCCATCGGCGAGGAGGTCGGCCGGCGCGCCAAGGCCTTCAAGCTGCACGTGTGGGGACTGGGCCGCCGCGCGCGGGACCTCGATGGTGACGCCGCCAGGGCGCCAGCGGGTGGGGCGGCAGAGGTCTGGGAGCGCTGCTTCACGCCCGCGCAGATGCCGGCCTTCCTGGGCGGGCTGGACTACCTGGTGATCACCCTGCCCTTGACGCCGGAGACCAACGGGATGTTCGGGCGCCAGGAACTGGCGATGCTCAAGCCCACGGCCTGGTTGGTCAACGTCGGGCGCGGCAAGGTCATCGACCAGGCGGCCCTCGAGGACGCCCTGGCGGAGGGACGCCTGGGGGGCGCCGTGCTGGACGTCTTCGCCGAGGAGCCGCTGCCGCCGTCCAGCCGCCTGTGGACCTTGCCCAACGCCATCGTGACCCCTCACCTCGCCGGCCCCTCGATGCCGGACGAGGTGGTGGAGTTCTTCTTCGAAAACCTCCAGCGCTACCTGGCCGGTGAACCGCTCGACGGGGTGGTGGAGTTCGACCGGGGGTACTAGTGGGGGTATGACGCCTTGATGGGGTTGATCGGTTTTGCTTTGACCGCGGGGCTGGCCGCCGCAACGGGGATGGCCGTGGCGGCCTACGCGGGGACGGGCGGGTTGGGCGCCTTCCTGGTGGCGGTGCTGCAGGCCATGGCGGCCGTCTGGACGGCGGGGGTAGTGTTGCACCGCCTGACGCCGGGGACGATCCTGGCGCTGCACGCGGCCTTCACCTCCCTGGCGCTGCTGTCAACCATGCTGCTCGGGCGGGGGCCGGCGCGCCGGCAGGCTGGGGCGGCGGGGCCTCCGGCCGGGGAGGTGCGGGCGCCCCGGCCCGCCTGGTTTTGGCTGTTGCTCGCGGTCGCGGCGGGCGAGACCCTTTGGACGGTGGCGCGGGCCGTCGTGTTTCCGCCCTACGCCTGGGACGGCCTCACCTACCACCTGCCGGCGGCGGCCCTCTGGGTGCAGCAGGGTTACATCGGCCAGTTGGACTGGAACCAGATCTGGGTCAACGTCTACCCGGAAAACGTGGAGCTGCTGCTGGCGTGGTGCTTTGTCTTCGTCCGTGGACAGACGCTGGTGCAACTGGTGCAACTGCCCTTCGGCCTGGCCGGGGCCGTCGCCACCGCGGCGCTGGGACGGCAGGCGGGGCTGGGGCGGGACGCGGCGGCGTTCGCCGGGCTTGCCTTTTACCTGGCGCCGATCGTCCTGGCGCAGTCCGGGGTGCCGTACGTGGACCTGGCCTACGCCGCCCTCTTTCTAATCGCCGTCTTCTTCGCCCTGAAGGGGCGGCCCCTCTGGGCGGGGACGGCCCTCGGGTTGCTGGCGGGAGTAAAAACCAGCGGCGTCGGATACGCGGCGGTGACCATCCTGCTCGCCACCGCCCTGGCCCCGCGCGGGCAACGGCGGCGCACGCTGATCGCCATGGCGGTGCCCCTCGGCCTGCTGGGTTCCTTCTGGTACCTGCGAACCTGGGTCCACTACGGCAACCCCATCTATCCCATTTTGGTGCCGCACCTGTTCGCCGGCCAGGGCTCGTTGGCGGAACTCGTGGAGATCATCAACACGCCCACCGCCTTCCGGGGGCACCCCCTCTACGCCCTCTTCGCTGCCTGGTTCGAGCACGCCAACGTGTGGAACTACGACGTGCGGGTGGCCGGCTTCGGGCCCCTCTGGCCAGTCGCGGCCCTGCCCGCCCTGCCCTACTTCCTCGCCCACCGGAGGCAGCCGGCCTGGCGGCTGTTCCTGTACCTGGCAGCGGCCTTTATCATCCAGCCGATGCGCTGGTGGACCCGATACGCCATCGCCCTGTTCCCCCTCGGTGCCGTGGCCCTCGGGTCGGTGCTGGAGAGTGACGACCGGTGGCTGCGGCGAACCGTCCTCGCCATCTCCCTCGGCCTGGTGCTGGTGGGGAGCGCCCTGGGCACGGTCCGGCAACCCGGGCTCGGACCGCGCAAGTTCCTGGCGGCCCTCCACGAACCGCGCCAGTTCCGGATGACGCGCCTGGGGGTCTACTACGGCCCCGAGTACCGCTGGCTGGAGGACGTGGATCCGGGCGGCGTGCGGATCGCGGCCGTCCAGGTGTACTTCACCTACGTGCTGTTGGGGGAAGGCCTGCAAAACCGGCTCACCCCCACCGTCTCCGACGCGCAGTACCTGATGGCGCCGGACACATGGGCGGCGCTGTCCGGCTGGCGCGTCTTCGCCCGGAGCCCCGGCTGGCGCGTCTTCGTCCGCGACGGGGGGTCTGAGCCTTGAAGCGACAGTTATGGCGTCTGTGGTTCTTCGGTGCCGGGCTGGCGGCCGCCGTGGCCTGGGTGGTAGCCCCGCACCGCCTGACCTGGCTCCAGGGGGCCCTGGGCGCCGCCTGGGGCGCCCTGCGCGCCCTGGGGCTGGGCCGGGGCAGCGGTTGAAACTGACGCCGACGGCAAATGGTAACGCTCGAAAGGACGTGACCGCGGTGCAAGGATCGAAAGTGGCGTTTTTGGGTCTCGGGGCGATGGGCAGCCGCATGGCGCTGAACCTGCAGCGCAAGGGCTTCGAGGTGATCGGCTGGAACCGGACGGCCGGCAAGGGCCAGCCGCTGGCGGAGGCCGGCGGCCGCTTGGCCGGCAGCCCCGCCGAGGCCGCCAGGGGCGCGGACTTCGTGGTGACGATGCTGAGCGACCCCGCGGCGGTGCGGGGGGTTACCGCCGGGCCGGAAGGCTTCTTGGGGGCTTGCCGGAGCGGGACGGGGTGGATCGAATGCTCCACCATCGGTCCCTCGGCGGCCCGGGAGATGGCGGAGGCCGCCCGGGCGGCCAAGGTAGCGTTTATCGACGCTCCCGTCCTGGGCAGCCTGAAGCCGGCCGCGGACGGGACGCTGGTTTTCCTGGTCGGGGGGCCGGCGGACGAAGTGACGCGGGTTCGGCCGCTGCTTGAGGCGATGGGCCGGACGGTTCACCACCTCGGCCCGGCCGGTCAGGGAGCGGCGGCGAAAATCGTCTTCAACATGCTGCTGGGGACGATGTTGGCAGGTCTTGCGGAGGCGTTGACCCTCTCCGAGCGCCTGGGGCTCGACCGCGCCCGCATGGTCGACCTCCTGGGCGAAGGACCGACCGGCGCGCCCTTCCTCCGGATGAAGGCCCCGCTGATGCTGACGGAGGACTTCACCCCCGCCTTTCAGTTGAAGTGGCTCGAGAAGGACCTGGGGCTGGCGCTGCTGGACGCTTACCGCCTGGGAGCCACCCTGCCGGCGAGCGAGGGGGCGCACACGGCCTACGCCGCGGCCCGGGCGTCGGGACACGGGGACCAAGATTCCGCCGCCGTCGCGGCCATCCTGCGGGAGATGGCCCGGGGGCCGGCGGGCGCCTAGCTCTTCAGGCGGGGGTCCAGAGCGTCCCGCAGGGCGTCCCCGATGAAGTTGATCGACAGCACGGTCAGGACGATGAACAGCCCCGGAAAGACGGCCAGCCAGGGGGCCCGGTAGAAGTACTGTTGGGCGTTCTGCAGCATGTTCCCCCAGGAGGGGAAGGTCGAGGGGACGCCCAGCCCGAAGAAGGAGAGGGCCGCCTCGGTGATGATGGCGTCGGCCACCCCCAGGGTGGCGGCGACCAGGATGGGGGCCATGGCATTGGGCAGCAGGTGGCGGAAGATGATGGTCAGGTCGCCGGCGCCGGACGCCCGGGCCGCCTCCACGAAATCGCGGTTCCGCAGGGACAGGAACTCGCCGCGGACGAGGCGGGCGGTGCCGGTCCAGCCGACCAGGCCGAGGATGGTCATCACGTTGTAGATGCTCGGCCCCAGGAAGGCCACCACGGTGATCACCAGGAAGAAGAACGGCAGCACCATCACGACCTCGGTGAGGCGCATCAGGACCGCGTCCGCGGCACCGCCGTAGTATCCGGCCACCGCCCCGATCACCGAGCCCAGGCTCACCGCGATGCCGGCCGCCACCAGCCCGATGGAGAGCGAAATGCGGCCCCCGAAGATGATGCGCACCAGCACGTCGCGCCCGAGTTCGTCGGTGCCGAAGGGGTGGTGCAGGCCGGGCGCCAGCCGCGTGCTGGAGGCCAGCCGGTCGACGGGGATCTCCCGGTAGGCGTCGCCCCAGATGGCCGGCGCCAGCAGTGCCACCGCGGCGAGCACCAGCAGGAAGATCACGCCGGCGGCGGCCAGGCGGTGCCGCAGGAAGCGGCGGACGATGGTGCGCAGCATCGGCTCGGCGACCCCGGGGGCGGAGGCGGGGGCGGCAATCCGCTGGGAGTTGTCGATGGCCATGGGATTCCTCCTCCCGCTCGGGGCTCGGGCCTAATAGCGGACCCGCGGGTCGATGAGGGCGTAACCGATGTCGGCGAGCAGGTTGCCGATGACCACCGCCAGCGCCGTCACCATGATGAAACCCATCACCACCGGGTAGTCGCGCCCGAAGGTGGCCTGGATGGAAACCTGCCCGAGGCCGGGCCAGGAGAAGATGCTCTCGGTGATCGCCGCGCCCCCGATGAGTCCCGGGAAGCTCAGGCCCAGCAGGGTGACGATCGGGCCCAGGGCGTTGCGCAGAGCGTGCTTGTACAGGACCACCCGGTCTGAGAGGCCCTTGGCCCGGGCCGTCCGGACGTAGTCCTGGCGGACCACCTCCAGCATTGTGGCGCGCATGTAACGGCTCCAGCCGGCGATTTGCTGAATCGCCAGGGAGGCCACCGGCAGGGCCAGGTGGCGCAGCAGGTCGCCGAGGCTGTGGTCGCCGTAGGCGTGCATCCCGTTGGTCGGAAAGAGCCGCAGCTTGACGGCGAAGACGAACATCAGCATCAGGCCCAGCCAGAAGGAGGGCGTGGCCAGCCCGACGTAAGAGTAGGTGGTCAGGGCGTAGTCGAAACTGGAGTACTGGCGGATGGCGCCGACGATGCCCAGCGGGATGGCCACCGCCACCGTGACCAGCAGGGCGCTGCCCATCAGGATCAGGGTGGCCGGCAACCGGTCCGCGATCACCCGGGTGACCAGCCTGCCGTCGGCGAAGGACCACCCGAAGTTGAAGGTGAGCATGCCCTTCAGCCAGACGAAGTACTGTTCGTACAAGGGCCGGTCGAGGCCCAACTGGTGGACCATCTGGTTGATGGTCTCGTGGGAGACACGAGGGTTGGAGTAGGCCTCGATGGGGCCGCCGGGGGCCAGGTGCACGATCAGGAAAGTGACCAGGCTGGCGCCCAGCAGGATCGGAACGGCCTGCAGCAACCTCCGCAGGATGTATCGGGCCAAGGCATACCCTCCTTATAGATGCGTATGTGTGGCCGAGGACAGCCACACATACGCCCGGGTCAGAGGGGGGTGACGGCGCGCTAGCGGTTGACGGTCCAGTCCTGGACGTGGTAGTAGAAGTTGAAGGGCGTGGGCTGCGGCCCCTGCACGGCCTTGGAGACGGCCGTGTTGTCGATGGGAGACCACAGGAAGTAGTAGGGCTGATCGTTGGCGATGATCTCGCCGATGCGGTTGAAGATCTCCTTGCGCTGAGCCTGGTCCATTTCTTTCTGCGACCGCGAGATCAGTTGGTCCACGTCCGGGTTCTTGTACTGCACGTAATTGGATCCACCCTGGACGTCGCCCTTGGCGTTGACGTACGGGATCTGGCTGGAGTGGAAGAGCTGGAACACGTCGGGGTTCAGGGAGAGGGCCCAGCCCATGAAGAGGACGTCGTAGTCGAAGCCGGGCGGGTACAGCCGCTTGAGCATCACCGACTTGAAGTCCTCGGGGGTGACGGTGACCTTGATCCCGACCTTCTCCAGGTAAGCGGCGATCGTCTGGGCGGCGCGGATCCGGTCGTCCTGGCCGGCGCGGACGGGCAGCTTGATGTCAAACCTCACGCCGTCTTTCACGCGGATGCCGTCCGGACCGGCCTTCCAGCCGGCCGCGTCGAGGAGCGCCTTGGCCTTGTCGGGGTTGTACTCGTAGCCCTTGATGTTCTGGGAGTAGGCCCAGGAGACGGGGGCGAAGGGCGCTTCGATGGGCTGACCGTTGTCTCCCACCGCGGCCTTGATCACCGCCTGCTTGTCGATGGCGTAGGCCCAGGCCTGGCGGACCCGCTGGTCCTTGAAGAAGGGAACCTCCTTGCCCTTGCGCTGGCCCAGGTTGAAGCCGATGTACATGTAGGACAGGGCCGGCGTCCGGAAGACGGTGTAATTGTCGTTGTTCTTCACCTGGGCGATGGTATCGGGGGTGAGGTCAGCAATGTCCACGTCGCCGGCCAAAAGCGCGTTCACCGCGGCAGTGCGGTCGGTGATCACCTTCCAGACCACGGTGTCGATCTTCGGGCGGCCGGCATAGTAATCGTCAAAGGCCTTCAGCGTGATCGACTGGCCGGTCTGCCAGCCGTCGAACTTGAAGGGCCCGGCCCCGATGGGTTTGCGGTTGAAGTCGTTCTTCTGCCAGTCTCCCACCGGGACGCTGCCCAGGATGTGCTGCGGGAGGATCGGCAGGCTGGCGTCGATGAGGAAAGCCGGGTTCGGGTCCTTCATCGAGATCTGAACCGTGGTGTCATCGAGTTTCTTGGCGGTGTACTTGGCGTACTGGTCCTTGACCACGAAGAGGGAATCGGGCGCCTTGGCCGCGTCCCAGGTGAAGACCACGTCGTCGGCGGTCAGCGGCCGGCCATCGTGGAACTTGAGCCCCTTGCGCAGGTGGAAGGTGAAGGTCCGGCCCCCGTCGCTCATCTCCCAGTTTCCCGCCAGGTCCGCCACCATGTTGCCTGCGCGGTCCGACTGGGTGAGCCCGGCGAAGATCAGGCCGTCCACGATCTGGGAAGGCTGGTCGTTCTGGACCAGGGGGTTCAGGTCCTTGGCGTCGGCGTCGACCGTCAGGTTCAATACCGCCGGCTTCTTCGGCTCCGGGGCGGTGCCTTGGGGCCCCCCGCAGCCCGTAAGCAGAGCGCTCGACACCAGCACCGCGGCCAGCGCCAGCACAAATACCCTGTTCCGCAAGCTTAGTCCTCCTCCCATCACTCTACATAACGTATTACCCGTAATTCGACACAAATTGACAACGGTCCTCTTGCTTACTCTTCGGCAAGGGGGTTTAAATCCTGGGATAATTGGGCGCGGGTGTATAATAAACCAGGCAGGGCGCGCCCTGCCAAGAGGAGTTGAGCCATGTCCGGGTTGCTGATCAGAGATGCCGCGATTCTGACGATGGCCGGCGAGAAACCGGAACTGCTGTCCGGGGACATTGTGGTGCGCGGCTCGGCCATCGCCTCGGTGGCCGGGCGGGGCGAGGCCGCTCAACCCGGGGCGGAGGCCGGCGCCGGGGAGGGCTGGCAGGTCATCGATGCGGGCGGGATGCTGGCGATGCCCGGCCTGGTGAACTGCCATCAGCACGCCGCCATGACCCTCTTCCGGGGCTACTCGGACGACCTCCGGCTGATGGAGTGGCTGGAAACGAAGATCTGGCCGGCGGAGGCGCGCCTTACCGGCGAGGACGTCTACTGGGGAACGATGCTGGCCATCGCGGAGATGATCCGTTCCGGGGCGACCACCTTCGCTGACATGTACACCTTCATGGAGGACGTCGCCCGGGCGGTGAGCGAGACGGGCATCCGGGCTTCCCTGGCCCGCGGCCTGCTCTTCCTGGACCGGCATGGCGAGGAGCGCCTGCGGGAGGCCCGGGCGCTGCACGAAGAATGGCACGGGGCGGCCGACGGCCGGGTGACGGTGATGCTGGGCCCCCACAGCCCCTACACCTGTCCCCCGGAAGGGATGCGGAAGGTGCTGGCCCTGGCCGCCGAACTCGGAGCGCCGGTGCACATCCACCTGGCCGAAACGGTGGAGGAAGAGCGGCAGTGCCGCTCGGCCTACGGCAAGTCACCGGCCCGATACCTGGCCGGCCTGGGCCTCTTCGCCGAGCACCAGGTGCTGGCCGCCCACGCGGTCCACCTGTCGGAGGACGACCTGGACCTGATGGCGGGGATGCGCGGCGGAATCAGCCACAACCCGGTCAGCAACCAGAAGCTCGGCTGCGGCGTCGCCCCCGTGCAGGCGATGCGCGCCCGGGGGATCGCGGTGGGGCTGGGCACCGACGGGGCGGGCAGCGCGACGACCCTGGACATGTTTGAAGAGGTGAAGACCGCGGCCTGGCTGCAGAAGAACCGGGCGGGCGACCCGACCGCCCTCACCGCCTACGAAGCCCTGCGGATGGCCACCCGCGAGGGCGCCCGGGCCCTGGGCCTCGACGGGCGGATTGGGACCCTCGAGCCCGGGAAGGCCGCCGACCTCATCCTGGTGGATCTGCGCAAGGCCCACCTGACTCCGCGGCTCGATCCGGTGGCCCTGCTGGCGTACGCCGCCGGCGGGGCGGACGTGGACACGACGATCGTCAACGGCCGGGTGCTGATGCTGCACCGCCGACTGCTGACGATCGACGAGGGGGAAGTGCTCGGGCAGGTCGAGGCCCGCGCCCGGAGGCTGATTTACGGCTAGACCGTCCCGCCCAACTTCTCGATGGCGGAGCGTGCCCGGCCGTGCATGGTAAGGGCCAGGTTCATCAGGTCGGCGTACTTGGACCGTAAGGCCGGGTCGTAGGCCATCGCGGCGGCGCCGGCGTAGGCCGTGACGGCGGCTTTCGCCGACGCTTCAAAGTTGTAGAGGATATCCAGGTCGGTGATCCTTTCGACCGGATTGTCGTTAACCATGTCCTTCTCCCCTTCCTCAGCCGGTTACCTTGGGAAGCAGCTTGCGGAGGTCGGTCACGACCGTCTGCTCGTGCCCCGCCGTATCCATCAACAAACGCTTGACCTCGCTGCTGGTGGCCATTTCCGCCTGGGTCCGCCACTGTTTGGCGGCCGAATCGTTCAGCGTGATGAACATCTCCAGGGACACGGCGTCGGCGGCCTTGCGCCTTGCTTCCGAACTAAGCATCTCACTCGCTTCCTCCTTTCTCTGCGTAGTTTTGACCAAGGCAGGCGAAGTATACCGGCGGCAATGACATAATCCCCGGCAGATGAATAAGATGGGCTAACGACATAAGGTGGGAGGGATCTGCCATTATGGAAATGACCCCGAGCCCCGCTCCGGAGACCTGGGGCCAGCCGATGCCAATGAGCCATTCCATGGTCAACGCACTGCGCTCGATCCTGCGCATGCTGGAAAGCGCCCGCCCGACCCTCGAACTCCTGCACTCCTTTCACTTTCAACTGATCATGTGCCCTGAACTTGCCCAGCTACCCGCGATGCAGCGCTTCTCCGAGCAGAGCCTGAAGAAGTTACATGCCTGCACCGCGGCGGCAGGGTTCCTACGCCGGATCCTCGGCGGCGAAACGGGGCCGGACCTGATGCGGGGTCTGCGCCAGGCCGTGCGGGAGATGTACACAGCCCACAAGGCGGCGACCACCGCTTTCACCGAACTGGAGCGCTCCGTGCCCGAGACCACGGCCCGCCGCCTCCTTCCGATCATCCGCCGGCTGCTGGCGCAGCTCACCCACATGCTTCGCACGATGGCCCCCGCCGTCTCGACGACCCTCGGGTTCCAGCCGGACGTTGATCCCCCGGACATGCTCGCCTGGCAGCCGCCGACGCCGTTCACGATGTAGCTCTGCCGCCGCGCGGTGCCGGGTGGACCGCGCCGGGTCGACCGCCCCGGACTGCCAGGCCGCGGGCCCCCATCGGAGGGGCCCGCGGTTTTTTTGAGAGGGGGTCGACGCGGGGGCGGCAGGGGGGGTTGCGCCGGCCACCCTACTGAGCAGGACGGCGCCCATCCTGGAATGCCAGGCAGTACTGGGACCGGGAGAAACAGGAGTGGGCCTACGCCTTCACAGACTGATAACCCTATCCGCCTTGGTCATCAGCCGAGAGCTGGGCGTCCTTCCCCGAAGGCTCCAAGAAGCGGTGCATGGCAGGCTCCGGTGTTGAGCCTACCAGAAGTTCAAGAACCCGGCCATTCGGGATTCAGCGGTGGCACAGGTGGCAGCGCTTCGACATCCCGGACCGACCAGATCGTCGGCCGAAGCTGCACGGAGCGAGAGGTGCACGGTTTAGCAACCCGGTCACCATGGCATCCTATCCGCATGAGCCTTTTTTCGAATCAGAGAAAGACGCCGGAGATCGGGAAGGACGTCCTGCGCTACGCCGGGGTGGCCTTGGGGGGCCTGGCCGGCGGGATTGGCGGGTTGTGGCTCTCACGCCGACTCTTGCAGTCTGTCGTTGGTACCCTCACCTCCCGCCTGCTGAGCGATCCCTACCAGGAAAACCTTTGGGGGTTCGTGTCAGCCTCGATTCGTACGCCCCCGATGGAAATCGTGGAGACCAAGTTGCGGGCCCAGGAAGGCAAGGCGCTGCAACGGCCCTTCGGTTCGCCGCGGAGGTTTCACGCTTTTGAGGGGCTTATGTTCGACATGGTGATGCTGGATCGCCTGCCCACCCCGGGCAACGTACCCGTGGACACCTCGGTGGTCCTGGGCAAGCGCGCCAAGCGCCCGCTGCGCCTGGAGTTGCCGGTCATGGTCTCCGGCATGGCGTACGGTCTGGCGCTCTCCGAGCGGGCCAAGGTCGCTCTGGCCAAGGGGACCGCGCTGGCCGGGACCGCTACCAACACGGGCGAGGGACCTTTTCTGCCGGCGGAGCGCGCGGCCGCCCGGTCGTTGGTCATCCAGTACAACCGTGGAAGCTGGAACAAGGAGCCTGAAATCCTCCGCCAGGCCGACATGATCGAGATCCAGTTTGGCCAGGGCGCCCAGGGGGCGATTGGTCACCGGATGCAGGCCAAGGACATCGACGCCACGCTGCGCACCAGCTTCGGGCTGCAACCAGGCCAGGACGCGATCGTTGAGGCGCGTCAGCCGGGGATCACCGGATCGCGGGAACTTCGCCGCCTGGTTGACGACCTGCGCAGGGAGACGGGGGGGGTCCCGATCGGGGTGAAATTGGGGGCCGGTAAGGGGCTTGAGAGGGACCTGGCCATTATCCTGGACGCCGGCGTGGATTACGTGGCGATCGATGGCGCGGGGGCGGCCACCAAGGGGGCGCCGCCCATCCTGGAGGACGACTTCGGGCTCCCGACGGTTTATGCCCTGTGCCGTGCGGCGCGGTTCGTCCAGAGAGAAGGCCTGGCTGACCGGACCAGCCTGATCGTCATGGGCGGGCTGGCCACGCCCGGCGATTATCTCAAGGCTCTCGCCCTGGGTGCCGATGCCGTCTATATCGGCACGGTTGCCCTCTTAGCCCTGGCGCACACGCAGATTGTCAAGTCCCTGCCGTGGGAACCGCCCACCCAACTCATCTGGTACCGTGGGGCCGATCAGCACGAGTTTAATGTGGGCCAGGGCGCCAAGCATCTGGCCAACTATCTTCTCGCCTGCAAGGAGGAAATGGTCGAGGGCATCCGGGCTTTGGGCAAGCAATCCGTTGCCGAAGTCAACCTCGACGACCTGGTGGCCCTGGATCAGCTCACCGCCGACATCACCGGGGCAACCCGGGCCTACTAGCAGGAATCGGGACCGCCCCCGGGAAGTACCATTCATGTAGGAGTACGGTTCACTTACATGGAGGGATCAGGGGGGAGAGGTCCGGATGGAAGAGACCCGGGTGGGAGAAGCCTGTTCAGGTACCCCTGGTCGCGGCGGGGGCCAGGGCGACCTGCAGCGCGAGGTGCTGGAGGCCGGGCGGTGCACCGCCTGCGGGATGTGCGTGGGGCTGTGTCCCTACATCAAGTCGGTGCGCGACCGGGTGGCGGTCATCCATCCCTGCGGGGTGGAGGAGGGCGCCTGCTACGCCGTTTGCCCCCGGACGCCGGAGCGGCCGGTGACCTCGGGACAGGCCGGGGATGAGCCGGCGGCCAAGAGCCAGGTGGTAGACGATCCCGTGTTGGGGCTCCACCTGGCCTTGCTTTACGCGCGGGCCACCTCCCCACCGGTCGCCGCCCGGGGGCAGTACGGCGGGACGGTCACGGCCCTGGTTCTCGCGGCCCTGCGGACGGGTGAAATCGACCTCGCCCTGCTCACCGGCCCGGGCTCGGCTCCCCACTACTTTCCCCGCCCGGTGCTGGCGCGAAACCGGGAGGAGGTCCTGGCCTGCGCGGGGTCGCGCTACGTGGCGGTGCCCGGCCTGGCCCTCCTGAACGATCGGTGGCGGCGCCGCGGCGCGACGGAGCCCCTCGCCGGGCTGAGCCACCCCGGTGAGCGGCTGGGCGTTATCGGGCGCCCCTGCCAGGTGAGGGCGGTCCGCCAGGCGCAACGGCTGCAAGCCGGACCGGCCGAACCCGTCGGCCTTACCGTCGGACTCTTCTGCTTCTGGGCGCTGTCGGCCGACTTCCACCGCTTCCTGGGGGCGCGGGTGAACCTGGGGAAGGTCAGCCGAATCGACGTGCCCAAGGACGGCCTGGAGGTGAGGACCCGCGAAGGACGCGTCTACCGCTGGCCGGTGGAGGACGTGCGCCCGTACATTCGCCCCGCCTGCCAGGCCTGCGCCGACAGCACCGCCGAGGCGGCCGACCTGGCGGTCGGCTCGACCGAGCACGACCCGGGCTGGAACACCCTGATTGTCCGCACCCCCCGCGGCGGCGAACTGGTGGAGCGGGCGGCGCGGGAAGGGCAACTGGAGGTCAAACCCTACCCGGCCGAGCGCCTGGAGATTCTGCGCGCGGCCGTCCTGGGAAAAAAGGAGCGCGTGGCCCGGCAGGCGGGGGCGGCCGGGACGGGCGAACCCGCGGTTGCGGGCGGCGGCGAACCCGCGGCGGAAGGGGGGGGCGCGGGATGAGCGCCCACGGTGTCGGCCTGGACCGGCCCGGTCAACTGGTGCTCCTCTCAGGCAACGAGGCCATCGCCCGGGGGGCCCTCGAGGCGGGGGTGGCCTACGCGGCCTCCTACCCCGGCTCCCCATCGGCGGAGGTCCTGGGGACCCTGGCCCATTGGGCTAAGCGGTTCAACCTTTACGCGGAGTGGTCCACCAACGAGAAGGTCGCCCTGGAAGGCGCGGCGGCGGCCTCTTTCGCCGGGCTGCGGGCCATCATGGTGACAAAGCCCGACGGCCTGAACGTCGCCTTCGACTTCCTGACCAGCCTCAGCTACTCCGGCACCCGGGGAGGCCTGGTGATCGTGGTGGCCGACGACCCGGCCGGCCACTCCAGCACGAAGGAGGAGGACTCGCGCGGGCTCTTCAAACTGGCCGAGGTTCCGGTCCTGGAGCCATCCGACTTCCAGGAGGCCAAGGAGATGACCCGCTGGGCCTTTGCCCTCTCCGAGGAACTCGGCCTACCGGTGGGGATCCGCAGCGTCACGCGCCTCTCCCACGCCCGCGGCAACGTGACCCTGGGCCCCCTGACCGGGCCGGGGGGGCGCCCGCGGCCGGCCTTCCGGCCCACCGACCGTTACATCACCCTCCCTCCCGCCCACGCCGTCCTGCACCGCCGGCTGGCCGCGGCGGCCAGGGCGGCCGACCAGAACGAATTCAACCGCTACCGCGGCCCGGAGGGGGCGGCCCTGCTGGTGGTGACGGCGGGCCCCGGGTTCCGCTACGCCCAGGAGGCGGTGCGTCTCCTGGGTGTGGAGCGCTGGGTGGGGGTCGTGAAGCTCGGGATGTCCTGGCCCCTGCCGGAGGAGTTCCTGATTGGCCACCTCCGCCGCGCCCGCGAGGTCCTGTTCCTGGAGGAGGTCGATCCCTTCCTGGAGGAAGGCATCCGCGGCCTGGTCGCCCAGCGGGCAGCCGAACTCAAGCCCCTTCGCTTCTACGGCAAGCGCTCCGGGGAGGTGTCAGGCCCCCTGGGTCCGGGCGTGGGCGAATTGAACGTGGACGTGGCCATTGCCGCTCTGGCCCGGGTCACCGGCGTCGCGTATCGTCCCCGGCCGCAGAGCTACGGCGAGGAGGCGCGCCGGCTGGCGGGGGAGCTGCCGGAGCGGGACGTGGCCTTTTGTGCCGGTTGCCCGCACCGTGCTTCTTTCTGGGCCCTGAAAGCCGCCCTGGAGCTGGACGGGCGGCGGGGGGTCATCCTGGGGGACATCGGCTGCTACAGCCTGGGCGCGATGCGGACCGGGCATTATGCCCTGCGCACCCTGCACGCGATGGGCTCCGGGGTGGGATTGGCCAGCGGCCTGGGCAAGCTGAGCCGCTTCGGATTTGACCAGCCGCTGGTGGCCGTCGTGGGGGACTCGACCTTTTACCACGCCACCTTCGCGGCGCTGCTCAACGCCCGCTACAACGGTGCGCGGTTCCTGCTGGTGGTACTGGACAATGGCACGACCGCCATGACCGGCCACCAGCCGCATCCGGGCACCGGGCGGGACGCCCTCGGCGAAGCGGCGGAGGTGACCAGCGTGGAGGCGGTCGCCGCCGCCCTGGGCATCCCCGTGCAGGTATGCGACCCCTACGACGTGCCCCTGACCACCGAGACGGTTTTCGAGCTGCTGCAGGAGGGCGGGATCAAGATCCTGATCCTGCGGCGTGCCTGCGCCCTGCTGGCGCCGCGGATGATGGCGCGGCCGCGGGCCAGGGTCCTGCCCGAGCGCTGCCTGGGCGACCGGTGCGGGTGCAACCGCTTCTGCAGCCGCGCGTATGGCTGCCCGGGCATCTACTGGGACGCCCCCGCGGGCACGGCCCGCGTCGACCAGGCGGTCTGCGCCGGCTGCGGGGTCTGCGCCGACCTTTGCCCGGGGCGGGCCATCGTGGTGGAGGCGCCGGAAAACCTTGCCCCGGAGGTTCTCGAGGAGGTGCGGCAGTGGAGCTTGCCAAGAGCCCTCTCAACCTGATCATCGCCGGCGTCGGCGGGCAGGGTAACGTACTTGCCTCGGAACTGCTGGCGACCGCCGCGACCGAGGCGGGGTACCGCGCCGTCGTGGGGGAGACCTTCGGTGTGTCCCAGCGGGGCGGGGCGGTGATGAGCCACGTCCGCGTCTTCACCGGGGATGCCGTGGGGCCGCTGGTGCCCCGCGGGCAGGCCGACATCGTGGTGGGGTTCGAACCGCTGGAAGCCTTGCGCGTCCTGCTCGATTACGGGCACCCCGGCGCGCGTGCCCTGGTGAACCGCCGCCCGAGCTACCCGCTGGCGGTCCTGCACGGTGAGGCTCCCTACCCGCCGCCCGAGTCTCTGGCGGCGGCCATCCGGGAGATCACGTCGGAAACCCGCGACTTTCCGGCCACCGACCTGGCCGAGCAGGCGGGCAACTACCTGGCCCAGAACCTGGTGATGCTGGGGGCCCTGGCGGGCACGGGCTGGATCGCCATCCCGGTTGGTACTTTTCGCTCGGTCATCGCGGCCGGTTTTGCCGGCGAGGCGCGGGACTTGAACCAGCGGGCCTTCGCCCTCGGGTTGGCGGCGGCCACCGGGGAAGGCTATTCGCTGAGGTGAGGTGGTTTGCAGCAGCAGGAGATTGTCGCCCAACTGCAGTACTTCTACTCCCTGGAGCGGCAGCAGGCGGACATGTACACCTCCCAGGGGCGGCAACAGGCTGATCGCTACCTGGCCGAGGTGTTCCGGGCCTTCGCCGACGTGGAGCAGCTCCACGCCGAACGGGTCGCCACGTTGCTGCGGCAGATCAGCGGGTCGGCGACGGTCGTCGGCGGGACGCTGGGACAACTGACGGGACGCGCCACCGGCTGGACCAGCGCCATGACCGGGTTGGCCAACCTGTTGCGCCTGGACATAGCCCTGGAGCGCAAGGCGATGTCCGACTACCAGCACTTCCTGCTGCGTGCCGGAGACCCGCCCCACCTGGCGGTGCTGTGGACGAACCTGGTGGAGGAGGATCTGCACGCCGCCTGGATGGAGCGAAAACTGGCCAGGTTGCCGCACGGGAGGGAGAGGAAATAGAGACAATGAGCACGGGGGAGGTTTTTCTGCACACCGCCCAGGCCTTCTTGCCGCGGCTGGTCGAGTTGCGCCGGGACTTTCACCGGCATCCGGAGTTGAGCAACGCCGAGCATCGCACTCAGGCCAGGGTGGCCGACGAGTTGCGGGGGCTCGGCGTCGAGGTGCAGACCGGGGTTGGGGGCACCGGGGTGGTGGGCGTGCTGGATCCGACCGGCGAGGCCGCCGGGGAGTCCCGGGGCGGAGCGGGGTCGCCCCGGCCCTGCGTCGCCCTGCGCGCCGACATGGACGCCCTGCCGATCCAGGAGGAGAACGACGTTCCTTACCGCTCCCAGGTCCCCGGGGTAATGCACGCCTGCGGTCACGACTTTCACATGGCCGCCCTGCTGGGTGCCGCGATGCTGCTGGCGGCCCGCCGGGAGGCTTTGCCGGGACCGGTCAAGTTCATCTTCCAACCGTCGGAGGAGACGGTTTCCGGGGCCCGGCGGATGATCGAGGACGGCGTGCTCGACGCCCCGCCCGTGGACGCCATCTTCGGCTTTCACAACGTCCCCCTGCTGCCCGCCGGTCAGGTGGCGCTCAAGGAGGGACCGACGATGGCGGCGGTGGACACGGTCCACATCGACGTGGTGGGCGCGGGAGGCCACGGGGGGATTCCCCAGCGGACGGTCGACCCGATCGTCGCCGCGTCCGCCCTGGTGCTGGCCCTGCAGACGGTGGTCAGCCGGGGGGTGGACCCGCTGGAAGCGGCGGTGGTGACCATCGGCAGCTTCCAGGCGGGTACCGCCAGCAACATCATCCCCGACCGGGCGCAGTTGGCCGGCACGGTGCGGACCTTCAACCCGGCGGTGCGCGACTTGGCCGAAGCGGCGATCCGCCGGGTGGCGGAGGCGACCGTGGCGGCCTTCGGGGCCCGGGCGGAGGTGCGCTACGAGCGGGTGGTTCCGGCGGTGCGCAACGAAGCGGTGATGACCCGGATCGCCCGCCAGGCGGCGGCCGGGCTGCTGGGTGACGAGGCCATCCGGGAGGCCCAGATGACCACCGGCGGGGAGGACTTCGCCCTGTTCCTCGAGCGGGTGCCGGGTTGCTACCTCTCCATCGGCTCCGGCGATCCGGAGGGCGGCCCCGTGGCTCCCTGGCATTCCTCCCGGTATCAGGTGAACGAGTCGGCCCTCGCCGTCGCGGCGGCGGTGATGGCTCGCACGGCCCTGCTGGCCTTGAAGGAGTTGCGCCGCGCCTGACGCCCGGCGGCTTGGGAGGGCGGCCACCGATTCGACATCTGAATGTAATTTAACCACGCTAGAGGGTCAATCTAAAGTGATTGCCGTCACAAATAAATCATCATTCCCAGCTTGACCGGCCTGGTGGCTCAGGTTAGTATGTAATACACAGTTGACTTCAAACGGTATGAAAATTCCGGGCGGAGAGCCCTGCGGCGCGAGCTCCAGAGGCTGCGAGCCCAGCGGGCCGAGAGCCAGGAGGCCGTCACCCTTGGTGTGGTGACACCGCCCGGTTTTTTTTGTCGCTAATTGGCACTCCCTGCGGGTCACCAGGGGGGACCCCCCGGGGGAGGAGAACCGGCTGGTGGGAAAGAATAACTAGAGTATGGCGTCCCGTGCACTGGAGGGAGATATGCCCAGACCTCGCGCGACAGCGGTATTGGTGGCGATCATCATCTGGATAAGCCTGGTCCTGCTCTGGCCGGCCGCGGCGGGCGCGGCGACGCCCCCGCCGCCCGGGCCGATGACGGACGTCCCCGCCAACCACTGGGCCGCGGCGGCAATCGCCCAGTTGTGGCAGGCCGGGATCATCAACGGCGATGAACGGGGATACTTTTACCCCGACCGGCCGATCTCGCGGGCGGAATTGGCCAAGGTGGTTATCCTCTCCCTGCGCCTGGCCCCCCAGCCCGTGACCCGGCAGCGCTTCAGTGACGTCCCGGCAGCCGCCTGGTACGCCGGGTTCACCGAAACGGCGTACCGCCTGGCGCTGCTCCACGCGCAGGCCGACGGCCTGCTGAACCCCAACGGCCAGGTCAGCCGCGAGGAGCTGGCGATGATCCTGGACCGGGCCCTGGCCTGGGAAAAGGTGGCCCAGGACCTCAGCGACGCGGAGGTCTGGGCGAGGCTGAACTTCAGCGACCGGGGGGACATCAGCTCCCGGACGCTCAACTACGTGGCCCAGGCGGTGCGCGGAGGCGTCCTGCGGGGTTTCGGCGACGGGACCTTCCGTCCGGGCCGGGCGGCCACCCGGGCCGAGGTGGCGGTGATCGCCCAGAGGCTTTTGCGCCCGGACTCCCAGAGTATCGTCGTCACCGGGCGCCAGGTTCCCTACCTGCAGCGACTGGACCTGGTGGCCACCGCCTACGGGGCCGGGGAGGACTGGCTGAGCGACACGACTTACCTCGGGCTCCAGGTGCACGACGGGGTGGTTGCGGTAGATCCCAGCGTGATCCCCCTGGGCTCCTTGCTTTACGTTGACGGTTACGGCTTTGCCATCGCCGCCGACACCGGCTCGGCTATCCGGGGGGCGCGGATCGACCTCTACTACGGAGAGGACCCCGCATTCGTCCGTGATTTCGGCCTGCAACCTCGCAAGGTCTACCTGATTCAGCGGCCGGTGGCCGCCTGACCCGGCCCCGCTAGGAAGGTGCGTCTTGGCTCGCTATCTGGTAACCGGGGCGACCGGATTCATCGGCCGCCGACTGGCGGAGGCTTTGCTCGCGCGAGGGGACCAGGTCCGCTGCCTGGTGCGGGACCCTGAACGGGCGGCTCGACTGCGGGAACTTGGGGCGGAACTGGTCGCGGGCGACGTCACCCAGCCCGCTGCTTGGCGCGGTGTGGCCGAGGGGGTGGGGGTCGTTTACCACCTTGCCGCCCGGGGAATCGCCCCGGCCGCGGTGGTGGAGGCCACCAATATCGGGGGCACCCGCGACCTGCTTCGCGAGTCCCAGGCCGCCGGCGTCACGGCCTTCGTCTACACCTCCAGCGGAACGATCTACGGCGACCAGCGGGGCGCCTGGGTTGACGAGGGCAGCCCGGTGTACCCTTCCTTTGCCTATCCCCGGTCGAAGCTGGAGGCTGAACGCCTGCTGCTGGAGGCCCGCGCCGGGTCTGGGTTCCCCTGCCACATCGCGCGGGTGGCCGCCGTCTACGGCGCGGGCAGCCCGATGTTGATGGCGGAGCGGGTGCGCCGGGGCCGGATGCGCCTGATCAACGGCGGCAGGAACTACGGCTCGTGGATCCACGTCGACGACCTCGTCCGCGTCTTGCTGCTGCTGCCGGAGCGGGGCAAGGTGGGCCGGATCTACGTGGTGGGCGACGACCACCCTGCCCAGTTAAGGGAGTTCTACGCCTTTATCGCCGAACGGCTGGGTGCGAGTCCCCCCGGCAGCATGCCGCTGTCCCTGGCCAAGGCGGTTTTCGGCCTGGCGGGCCTGGTGGCCCGGCTGAACGGCCGGGAGGCGCGGATGCCTCCCGACCTGCTGAAGATGATGACCCTCTCTCACCGGCTGAACAACCGCCGGATGAAGGAAGATCTGGGCATCGAGTTGCGTTACCCGACCTTCCGGGAGGGGTTGGCGGAGGTGCTGCGGTGAGGGTTCGAACCGGTCCACGGACGGTGTGGTGGAAGGTGTCAGGCGGGCTGGCGCGGGTTCTCGAAGCTGGGCGGGGTGGGGGCGGGTGCCTGGAAGTGCTGGCCGGGGCTTGACAGGTCAAAGTACAGCCGGGAGTCCTCGGTGACGCCGTAGTCACGCATGGACCCCGTATCCTGGACCTTTTTGAGGGCCTCGCGGAAGAGGGCGTTGTGGGCTTCCTCCCGGTTCAGCAGGAAGTCGATCGTTTCCCTCACCCGGCGGTCGTTGATCTGCCGGTGCAGGTGCTCATACACCACCTTGGCCCGCTGCTCGGCGGCAATGTTGGAAAGGAGGTCGGCCGGCAGGTCGCCGGTCACTTCGACGTAGGACGCCGTCCAGGGATAGCCGGAGGCGTTGGTCAGCATGGGTGACAGCCCACTGATGACCTGGGGTTCGATGGTTCCCGCGCTCACCTGGGTGACGTCGGGGTGCTGGCCGTTCAGGAGGGTCACCGTCTGGGCGACCATCTCCATGTGCGAGAGTTCCTCCGCGGCGATGTCCAGAAACAGGTCCTTGATGGCGGGGTCGTTGATCCGGAAACTCTGGGAGATGTACTGCATCGCGGCCTTCAGCTCTCCGTGCGGGCCGCCGAGCTGCTCCAGCAGCATGGTCGCGTAAGTAGGGTTGACCGAGTCGATCGCCACGTCATGCAGAAGTTGCTTGTCGTGCTTGAACACGTGGGATACTCCTTTCGGCGGTATGCTTGTCTCGAACCCCATTAGCGTTTGCAGGCAAGAGGTCGCTTATCAGACCGCCCACGAAGGGAGTGGTCGGGCTGCCCTTGTCTTGGCTAGCTGGCAACGCCGCTGGGCAACCTGATACCGGCGGCGTTCGCCTTGGCGCCGCCAAAACCGGCTGCTGAGAGGAGACCGGGCGTGAAGGCCGAGACTTCCTGGCGGCTAGCCATGCTGTCCACCGTTCCCTTCATCATGGTCCTGGGCAATTCGATGCTTATCCCGGTCTTGCCGGCGATGCAGGAGGTGATGCACCTCAGCAAGTCCCAGGCCGGATTGCTGATCACCCTCTTTTCGATTCCGGCGGGCCTGACCATCCCCTGGGCGGGGATGCTTTCCGACCGGGTGGGGCGCAAGACGGTAATGGTGCCGGCTCTGGTGGTCTACGGCATCGGGGGGCTGATCGCCGGGGTGGCGGCCCTTCTGCTGCGTTCCAGCGCCTTTTGGCCGATCATGGTCGGTCGCGTCATCCAGGGGGTCGGGGCGGGGGGCACCTACCAGCTGGCGATGGCGCTGACCGGCGACATCTTTAACACCCGCGAACGAACCAAGGCCCTGGGCCTGCTCGAGGCGGCCAACGGCCTGGGCAAGGTCATCAGTCCCATCGCCGGGGCGGCCGTTGCCTTGATCGTGTGGTTCGCGCCTTTTTTCGTTTACGGCCTGCTGGCCCTGCCGATCGCGGCGGCGGTCTGGATGGTTGTGAAGGAGCCCCAGACGGAGCGCGCCGAGCAAGGGGTTCGCCAGTACTTCGGCTCTCTGGGCGGGGTGCTGGCCAAGAAGGGACTGCCGCTGTCGGCCTGCTTCCTGGCGGGGATGGTGGCGCTGTTCGTCCTCTTCGGCGTCCTGGCCCACTACTCCGACGTGCTGGAGGACCGCTATCGGGTGGAGGGATTCCGGAAGGGACTGGTGCTGGCCGGCCCGGTGCTGGCGATGGCCATCGCCTCGTACGTGACCGGGACGGTTCTGCAGAAGCGTCTGGCCAAGCTGCTTAAGGTGCTGGTGCTCGTCGGGCTCGGCCTCGTCGCCGCCGGCGTGGCCGGCGTGGGCCTGACCCGGCAGGCCCTGCTCCTCTTCGGAGCGATCGGCTTGATCGGCCTTGGCAACGGCCTGATTCTGCCCGCGGTGAATACGATGATCACCAGCGCCGCGGGCTCCGAAGAGCGCGGCGCGGTGACGGCATTCTACGGCACGGTACGCTTTTTCGGGGTGGCGGTGGGGCCGCCCACCTTCGGGCTCGTCGACCGCCTGGGCCCCGGTATCCTGATGCTGGGGGCGGCCGGCCTGACGGCCGCGGCCGGGCTGTTCGCCTGGGGATTCGTGGACCAGAAAAAACTGATGCCCGCCCATCTCTTGCGGGGCGGGCAGGGGGGCACGGGCAAGGGCCGCGCGACGGGGGGCGGGGAATAGGGTCGCCGCCCGCTTCAGCCCGTTTTCGGCGTGGGCGCGGGCGTGGGCGTGGGCGTGGGCGCGAGCGCGCCGGCGTCGTCCTCGAACTGCAGCCGCCAGAGCTTGTGGTAAAGGCCCCGGCGCGCCACCAGTTCCCGGTGCGTCCCCTGCTCGCGGATGCGGCCCTTATGCAGGACGATGATCTGGTCGGCGTGCTGAATGGTGGACAGGCGGTGCGCGACGACCAGGGTGGTGCGCCCGCGGACGAGTTCGCGCAGGGCGCCCTGGATGAGGGCCTCCGTCTCGCTGTCGATGTTGGCGGTCGCCTCGTCCAGCAGCAGGACGGCGGGATCGAAGGCAAGAGCGCGGGCCAAGGCCAGCAGTTGCCGCTGCCCGGAGGAGAGGGTCGCCCCGCGCTCGGCCACCGGTTCCGCATAGCCGCGCGGGAGGCGGCGGATGAAGGAATCGGCCTTGGTCGCCACGGCCGCGCGCACCACCGCGTCGTCGCCGATGCCGGGTTCGTTCAGCCGGATGTTGGAGGCGACGTCGCCCGTAAACAGGAATACATCCTGGGCCACCAACCCCATCCGGCGGCGCAACTCGCCTTGGGAAACCGCTCGCACGTCGACGCCGTCCACCAGGACGGCGCCGCTGCGCACATCGTAAAAGCGAGGGACGAGGCTGAGGATGGAGGTCTTGCCGGCGCCGGTGTGCCCGACGAAGGCCACCGTCTGGCCCGGCTGGACCTTGAAGCTGACGCCCCGCAAGACCCACTCCTGGCCCTGGTACGCGAACCAGACGTCCCGGAACTCCACCTCCCCGCGCGCCCTGGGGAGGGGCTGCGGGACGGCGGGGTCGGCGACCTCCGCGGGGGTGTCCAGCAACTGAAAGATGCGTTCCGAGGAAGCCATGGCCTGCTGCATGATGTTGAACTTTTCGGCCAGTTCCAGGATCGGCCGGAAGAGTTGCTGGATATAGCTCGTAAAGGCGAAGAGCACGCCCAGGGTAAGGGAACCGGAAAGCGCCCGGCCGCCCCCGTACCAGATGACCAGCGCCAGGGTGGACGACGACAGCAGGTCGAGGGCGGGGCGGAAGACGGCGAAAACGCGTAGTTGCCGCATACTGGCGTCGAGGTAGGAGCGGTCGATGGCCTCGAACTCCCGGGCCTGCTCCGCTTCGCGCATGAAGACCTGCACCAACCGCATCCCGGCGATGTTCTCGGCCAGGGTCGCGTTGATCCGCGCCAGGCGGACCCTGACCTCCCGCCAAGCGGCGCGGGCGCGGTTGGAGTAGACCACGCTGATCCAGGCCACCAGCGGCATCACCGCCAGGCTCACCAGGGCCAGCTTGGCGTTCATCCGGAACATGACGGCGACGACCCCCATGATGATGAACAGGTCGCGGAAGAGGTTCACCAGCACCGAGGTGTACATCTCGTTGAGGGATTCGGTGTCGTTGGCCACCCGCGTCACCAGGCGGCCCACCGGGTTCCGGTCGAAATAGCTCAAGGAGGCCCGCTGCAGATGCTCGAAGACTTCCTGGCGGAGGCGGAAGATGATCTCCTGACCGGTCCGCTGCAGCAGGACGGTCTGCAGGTAGTTAAGGCCCATCCCGACGAGGAGGATGGCCAGGTAAAGCAGGGCCAGAGGCCACAGCGAGCGCAGCGACGCGCCGCCCCCGCCCGCGCCGCCCGGAGGGCTCAAATAGTTGTCGATGGCCACCTTCAGGAGGTACGGGCGGGCCAGGTCAACCCCGGCCAGCAGCGCCAGCAGGGCCACGCAGACCAGGATGATCCCGGAGTGGGGGCGGGCATAGCCGAGCAGGCGGCGCATCAGGCGGCCGTCGTAAGCCTTGCCCAGAACCTCTTCTTCGCGGAAATCATTCATCCCGTTCGATGTCCTCCTCCAGTTGCTGGCGTTCGTAAAGGCGCCAGTAGGCGCCCCGGGCGGCCAGCAACTGGTCGTGGGTGCCGCGTTCCTTGATCCGGCCGGCGTCCAGGACGACGATTTCGTCCGCGTACTTCACCGCCGAGACCCGGTGGGAGATCAGAATCGTGGTCCGCCCCTGCATCAAGGGTCTCAGCCCGGCCAGGATCCGGGCCTCGGTCGCCGTGTCGACGGCCGACAGGCAGTCGTCGAGGATCAGGACCTGGGGGTCCTTGACCAGGGCCCGGGCGATGCCCACCCGCTGTCGCTGGCCGCCTGACAGGGTCACGCCCCGTTCACCCACCAGGGTCTCGCAGCCGGCCGGGAAGTCCCGCAGATCGTCCTCCAGTTGGGCGACCGCGACCGCCGCCGCCACGCTCTGAGGGGAGTGGCTTCCCGGGGAGAAGGCGATGTTGTCGGCGATGCTCCTGGAAAAAAGGAAGGAGTCCTGCGGCACGTAGCCAAACATCCCCCGCAGTTCCGCCAGCGGGATGCGGTTGACGTCCGTCCCATCCACGTACAGGGTCCCGCCCGGCGGGTTGTGGAGGCGGACCAGCAGGTTGGCCAGGGTGGTCTTGCCGGAGCCGATGCGGCCGATCACTCCGAGGGTCCGGCCCGGTTCCACCACCGCGTCGATATCCTGGAGGGCGGGGGGCAGGTCCGGCTCATAGCTGAAGGAAAGCCGGCGAAACTCGATCCGGCTTCCGGGTGGCGTGGCCGGCGCTGCCCGCCTGGCGGGCGGCGCCAGGTCCGGTCCGTCGGCCACTTCCGGCACGGTGTCCAGGATAGCCTGGATCCGGCCCATGGAGGCCACCCCTCGCTGCAGCAGGTTCACCACCCAGCCGATGGCGAGCATCGGCCAGGCCATCATCAGCAGGTAGCTGTTGAAGGCCACGAACTCGCCCAGGGTGATCCGCCCCAGCAGCACCAGCCGCCCGCCGTAGCCGAGCACCAGCACGAAACCGAGCCCCGCGAGGAACTGGATGCTCGGATCCAGCACTCCCCGGATTCGCGCCAGCCGCATAAAAGCGTTGACATAGGCGCGGTTGTCCCGGCGGAACCGCTCCACCTCGCGCCCCTCCTGGGCGAAGGCCTTGACCACCCGGATACCGGCGATGTTTTCCTGGGTCCGGTCGGACAGGGTGGAGAAGGCGGCCTGGACCGAACTGAAGCGGTCGTGGATCAACCGGCCGAAAACGGTCGCGTTCACCGCCAGCAGCGGAAGGGGCAGCAAGCCCAGCAGGGTCAGCCGCCAGTCCACGGTGAGGAGCATCAACAGCAGGGTGAAGACGCTCATGAGGGCTGAGTCAGCGGCCATCAGCACCCCGTCGCCGGCGGCCGCCCGCACCGCCTGCAGGTCGTTGGTGGCGTGGGCCATCAGGTCTCCCGTCTTGTGGGTGTTGAAGAAGCTGGCCGGCAGCCGCTGCAGGTGGGCGAAGAACGCTTCCCTCAGGTCGTACTCGACGGCGCGGGCGGTGCCGAAGACGAAGATGCGCCAGACAAAGCGAAAGACGGCCACCGCCACGGCGACCGACACGATCGCCCCGGCGTAAGGGAGGATCCCGGCGACGGTGAGGCCGCCGGACTTGAAGGCGTCGGCGAACTTGCCGGTGATCCAGGGGATGGTCAGATTGCCGGCGTCGCAGATGGCCAGGGCCAGTACGCCGAAGGCGTAGCGACCGCGGTACCGTCGCAAGTAGCGAAAAAGGCCTCTGGATTCGCGGGAAAACGGCTGCATGGGTTTTATTTTAGCACCGCCTTTTGTCGAAAAAGGGCTGACTTGCACCGGGATTTCCTGTTAAAATCTTAGTGAACCTGTCCCTTCTTGTCGGGGGATACCTGGAGGCGACCCGTGACCAACCATGTTCTTTCACGCCTGAGCGAGTCGGTTTTGCGCCTGGCCATCCTGTTCACCATCGCGATGTCCTTGGTCATCCTGGCGGGCCCCGCCCGCCCCGCCTTCGCCGCCGGAACGGACGAGGGAGTGGATACTCCCTCGCCTCCACCCGCCGGCAGCGCCCTGGGGCCCATCCGGCTCGTCATCGAGGGACAGGAGGTTTTCCCCGACGTCCCCCCGGTCATCGTCAACGGCCGGACGCTGGTGCCGATCCGGATCATCAGCGAAAACCTCGCCGCGACGGTCGGCTGGACCCCCGACGCGCGGGAGGTCGACATCCAGCGCAAAACCCAACGGCTGGTGCTGCAAATCGGCAATCCCACCGCGACGGTCAACGGGCAGGCGGTGACGATGGAGGTCCCGCCCCAGCTCATCGGCGGCCGGACGCTGGTGCCGCTGCGTTTCATCGCCGAGTCGACCGGGCTCAACGTCGGCTGGGATGGCGCCACCCGGACGGTGAAGGTCGGCCGCTTCGTGATCAAAGACCTGCAGTACCTCGAACGCGACGGCGTGCCCGAGTTCCATGTCGTGGCCGACGGACCGGTGCAGTATGCGGTGAGGCAGTTCAACGGTCCTACCCGGGTCCTGGTGGATATCCCCAACGCGGTGCTCGCGCCCTCCGCCCCGTCCAGTCTCAAGCCCAACTCCTTTCACTTCTATACGGCCACGATGCAGCCATCCTCGGCTGACCCGGACACCGTTCAGGTGCTGATCCCCCAGTCCACCTACCTCGAGCCGGCCGCCAGCTACGCCGACAACACCATCATCATCGGCTTCAAGGCCAACCTGACCCAAATTTACTGGGAACCGGCCGGGCTGGGGACCCGTCTATACGTCCGGACCACCTTTCCCGTCAAGTACACAACCGAGCTGCTGGATGACAAGCACCAACTGTTGCTTGACTTCCCCAACACCGCGCTGCGGGTGGCCGATCCGGTCACGCCCTCCTTCGGACCGGTCCTGAGCGTCACCCCGGGGCCGGGCCTCCTGCCCGGATGGTTGCGCCTGAAGGTAAGCCTGTCCGGGCCGGTGACCGTCACTCCCGAGGCCGGTCCGGCCCCCGGCTTGATTACGCTGAACGTCCAGCCTCCCAGGCCGTCGAAGACCGGTTCCGGGGTCGTCTTCATCGACCCCGGCCACGGCGGGTCGGAGTCAGGCGCCACCGCGGTGAACGGGGTCCCCGAGAAGCGTATCAACCTGGCGGTGGCCTTGCGCCTGCGCGACCTCCTGGTGGCGCGGGGCTACCGGGTGCTGATGAGCCGCACCACCGACGCGACGGTGGACCTCTACGAGCGCCCCCGCCAGGCCAACCG
>JAJYMS010000208.1 GCA_021786825.1 Bacillota bacterium
TGGCCGAACCAGAAGAGCCGGAAGTTGCGGTGGCGCAGGGCCGAAAAGGACCGTCTCCACCCGCCGCGGCCGGGAGCCGCCGGCGGGGGCGCGAAAGGTTGTTGGTTCATGCTAAAAGTATAACACACGGCCCGGCGCGGGGTACCGGGGGCGGCGGGGGAGGCCAGGGTTTTACACCGGGCGCCAAATGGTCTAGGATATGGGGGTAGGTTCAATCGCACCCAACGCGAGGTGTCCGGCTTGACCCCCCTGGCATTCACGGCCTTCACCTTCGGGAGTTCCGCCCTGGCTGGGCTCATCGGCGCCCTGCTCGGCCTGGGCGGCGGAATGATCATCGTGCCGGTGCTCACCCTCTTCATGGGCGTGGACATCCACTACGCCGTCGGGGCCAGCATCGTCTCGGTGATCGCCACCTCGAGCGGCGCCGCCGCCGCCTACATCCGGGACAAGATCACCAACATCCGGATCGGGATGTTCCTGGAGACGGCCACCACCACGGGGGCGGTCGCCGGCGCCTTCTTGGCCGGGGTGATCGGCGGGCACATCCTGTTCATCATCTTCGGCCTCCTGCTCGGTTACTCGGCCGTGGCCCTCTTTCAGAAGCGCAACGTGGAACTGCCAACGAATGTTCCGGACAGCCGCCTGGCGGAGCGGTTGAAGCTGGCCGGCAACTACTACGACGCGGTCCTGAAGCGCCGGGTGGACTACCGCGCCGCCGGCGTGCCGGCCGGGTTCGTGATGATGTTCGGCGCCGGCGTGATCTCCGGGCTGCTGGGCATCGGCTCGGGGGTCTTCAAGGTACTGGCTATGGATATCGCGATGCGGCTGCCGATGAAGGTCTCCACCGCCACCAGCAACTTCATGATCGGCGTGACCGCGGCCGCCAGCGCCGGGGTATACTTCGCCCGCGGGGACATCAACCCGTTCATCGCCGCTCCGGTCGCCCTGGGCGTGCTGGGCGGGGCCACGGTGGGAACCCGGGTGATGACCCGCCTTAAGAACACGACCTTGCGCAAGCTCTTCGTACCGGTCTTGCTGTACGTGGCCCTGCAGATGGTGCTGCGCGGACTGGGGGTGCACGTGCCGTGGACGCGGTAAAGGAGAAGATCCTGGGCGTCGAGTTATTTATCAGTTCCTCGCTCCGCTGGGGGGTCATCATCAGTTCGGCGGTGATCATGGTGGGGCTGGTGACGCTCTACTTCTCCGGCCGGACCGGGTTCGACAACGCCGGCATCGGCAGCCTGCCTCACCTGCTGGCCTACAGCGCCCAGCCGCCTTTTCCGATCAGCATCGGGGAAGTGTTCCGGGGGCTCCTGACCCTCTCCCCGTACGCCGTCATCGACCTGGGGCTGCTGCTGCTGATCGCCACGCCGGTCTTCCGGGTGGCCGCCTCGGTGGTGGCGTTCCTGGTGGAGCGCGACCGGGCCTACACCGCCATCACCACCTTCGTGCTGGCGGTCCTGGTTCTCAGTTTCGTCATCGGCCGGGCGGAGTAGCCCGCGCCGGATCGCGCCTCCCTTGTAGGCACGCCTTTGACGGGCCCTTCCGGCGGCCGCGAATCGGAGCCTGGAGCGAAGGGAAAGCTTCCCCTGAGGTGGGGTGCTTGTCCAAGATTGTGATCATCGGGGCGGGTTTCGTCGGGTCCACCATCGCCTTTTCGCTGGTGGCCGGCGGGCTGGGCGAGGAGATCGTGCTGCTCGACGCCGACCGGCGCAAGGCCGAGGGCGAGGTGATGGACCTGAGCCACGGCGTGGCCTTCGTGCGGCCGGTCTCAATCCGCGTGGGTGACTACGCGGACTGCGCCGGCGCCGACCTCGTCATCGTCGCCGCCGGGGCCAACCAACGCCCCGGCCAGACCAGGCTGGATCTCACCCAGCGAAACGTCGAGATTATGCGCCAGGTCATGCCCCAGGTGGCCAGCTACACGGCCGAGACCACCGTGTTGATGGTGACCAACCCGGTGGACGTGCTCACCTACGCGGCCCTCAAGCTCACCGGCTACCCCCCCGCCCGGGTGATGGGCTCCGGGACCGTCCTGGACACGGCCCGGTTCCGCTACCTCCTCAGCCGCCGGTGCGGCGTCGACCCCCGCAGCGTCCACGCCTACGTCATCGGGGAGCACGGAGACAGCGAGGTCGCGATCTGGAGCAGCGCGGCGGTGGCGGGCGAGAGGATCGAACGCGTTTGCCTGGCGGCGCCCCAGACCCTTGCCGAAACCAGGCAGGAGATCACCTCCGGGGTGCGGGAGGCCGCCTACGAGGTGATCGGGCGCAAGGGAGCGACCTACTGGGCGATCGGCCTGGGGGTGGCGGTCATCGTTCGCAGCGTTCTGCGCAATGAACTTTCGGTGCTGACCGTCTCCGGGCTGCTGCCGGGCGACGACGGGGGGAGCGAGGTCTGCCTCAGCGTCCCCCGCGTCATCGGGCGGGAAGGGATCGTTCGCACCATCCCGATCTCCCTGGACCAGGAGGAACAGGCCGCCTTCCGGCGCTCGGCCGAAACCGTACGGGACTTCCTCCGCCAGATCGCCCTCTGAGCGGTGCCGCGGGCGCCAGCAGGCTGGTGGCTTACAGTTTCTCCGAGATCGCCTTGGCCTGGGTGAAGAGCAGTAGGTAGTCGCGGCCACCGGCCTTGGAATCGGTGCCCGACAGGTTAAAACCGCCGAAGGGATGCACCCCCACCAGGGCCCCCGTGCACTTGCGGTTGAAGTAGAGGTTGCCCACGTGAAACTCGGCCCGCGCCTGCTCCAGGTGGCGGCGGTTGCGGGAGTAAAGCGAGCCCGTGAGACCGTAGTCCGTGTCGTTGGCGATGGCCAGGGCGTCGTCGAAGTCGCTGGCCTTGATCACCGCCAGCACCGGTCCGAAAATCTCCTCCTGAGCGATCCGGGCCTTGCGATCGACGCCAACGAACACGGTGGGCTGGATGAAGTAGCCGTTGCCCGGGGCCTTGCCGCCGCCCGCCAGGAGGCGGCCCTCTTGTTTGCCGATCTCGATGTACTCCAGGATCTTCTTGTACGCCCCTTCGTCCACCACCGGGCCCAGGTTCACCCCCGGGTCCTTGGCCGGACCCACCACCAGGGCCTTGGTCCGGCTGGCGATGCGCTCCACCGCCTCGTCGTAGACGTCCTTCAGGATGATCGCCCGCGAGCAGGCGGAGCACTTCTGGCCCCCGAAGCCGAAGGCCGAGTTGACGACGCCGCTCACGGCATCCTCCAGGTCGGCCCCGGCGTCGACGATGATGGCGTCCTTGCCTCCCATTTCGGCCACCACCCGCTTCAGCCACTTCTGACCGGGATGGACTTTAGCGGCAAGGTCGTTGATCCGCACCCCCACGTCCCGGGAGCCGGTAAAGCTGACAAAGCGGGTCAGGGGGTGGCTTACCAGGTAGTCCCCGATGGCCTCTCCCGGCCCGGGCAGGAAGTTCAGGACCCCCGGCGGGAGGCCGGCCTCTTCCATGATTTCGACGAACTTGGCTCCGATCACCGGGGTGGCGCTGGCGGGTTTCAGAACCACCGCGTTGCCGGTGACGATGGCGGCCGAGGTCATCCCGGCGAGGATCGCCAGGGGGAAGTTCCAGGGGGGAATGATGACTCCGACGCCCAGGGGCAGGTACACCAGTTCGTTGTCCTCGCCCATCAGCCGGGTGAGGGGCTGAACCGCGGCAAGGCGCACCATCTCCCGCGAGTAGAACTCCAGGAAATCGATGGCTTCGGCCACGTCGGCGTCGGCCTCGGGCCAGGTCTTGCCGGCCTCCAGCACCATCCAGGCCACCAGCTCGATCCGCCGGCGGCGCATGATGGCCGCGGCCTTGGACAGGTACCGGGAGCGTTCCACCGGACCCACCCGCCGCCAGGATTCAAAGGCCGAGGCGGCGGCCTGGAGGGCCTGCTCCGCCAGGGCCCGGTCAGCCTTGGAGGCGAATCCAACCACCTCGCTCAGGTCAGAGGGGTTGACGGAGCGGATCTTTTCCGCAGTCGCGATCTTCCGGCCGGCGATGATGATGGGGTACTCTTCGCCCAGTTGGCGGGTGACCTGCTCAAGGGCCTCCCGCATCCGGCGTCCGGTTTCAGGCCGGCCGTAATCGATGGTGGGTTCATTGCGAAACTCCGAGAGCATGCAACATTCCTCCTCATTGAGCGGCCCGCTGCCGTACGATTAGTCTCTCCATCACTTCCCTTTCGGCACCGAAGGGTGAAACTGAACCGCGCGGCTGCCGGGAGCCTTGGTTGACCGGTCGGACGCCTAGCGGCGGAGGCTTTCCGCCGAACATTGATCGGCCAGCCAGCCCAAGTCGAGCTCCGCCAGCTTCGCCCGGGTGGGGTAGCCCGTCAGCGGGTCCCAGCCGGCCAGGCGATAGTAGAATTCTTTGGCCCGCTCCATCTCCGCCGCGTCGATGGTATGACCCGCGGTGGGGCCGCCGCCTTGCAGGGGCTCGAAGATTCGCTTGGGGAGGGCGTCCGCCTCGCGGCCGATGCCCTCGCGGGCGTTGAAGGCCCGCATCAGGTTGAGGCGGCGCTCGCCGGCCTTCATCAACTCCCAGAGGCTGGTGTCCCAGCCGGTGGCGCACTGGACCAGTTCCACCGTCTCGGAGGGCCCGTACAGTTGCCACGACGCCCCCCAGACGAACTGGCAGAGCCCCAGGGTGTCCATCAGCGAGTAGAAGAGTTGCGTCCAGTAGGCAAAACGCACCTTGCCCTCGCTCAGGTCGGTGGTGGCCAGGTTGTCGAAGATACCCAGTTCTCCCAACCGCTTCCGGTGGATCATCCCCGGCCTGGTGCGCAACATCGGGTCGTGCTCAGACGACTGGTGGTCCGCGCCGAAGGGGTTGACGGCGTAGATCAGGCCCAGCGACCGCTTGTTGTGGGGCATGTGGGCGGGCAACTCCTGCCCCTTGACCGTCACCGTCAGGTCGGCGGCTTCCGGGCCGAGGGCCCGGGCCGCCCGGAGACTGCCTTCCGCCAGCAGGGCGCCTACGCCCTGGCGCAGGGCGATCGCCTCGATCGCCCGGACCACCGAATGGCCGTCGCCGTAAGCCAGCCCCAGCCCGCCGTCGTCCAGCAACCCCTTCTCTTTGGCCTCAATCGCCCAGGCGATGGTGGCGCCGCAGGACATGGTGTCGAGCCCGTACTTGTTGCAGGTTTCGGAGGCCTTGCAGAGCAGCCGCAGGTCGCTCACCCCGCACATCGGGCCGAACATGGACAGCGTCTCGTACTCGGGCCCGCCGTAGGCGGGGTCCACCCGCAGCTCCGGGTCGTTGATCTCCACCTCCCGCTTGCACCGGATCACGCAGGCGTGACAGGTCTCGCGCCGCTTCAGCAGCGTGTCGTGCAGCCTCTCGCCGCCGATCTCCCCGGCCTGGGTGAAAAACCCCTCGCGGTAGTTGCGAACGGGCTGCCCGCCCCGCTGGTTCTGCCCGACCAGGCCGCCCGCGGTCCCGTACTGGCCGAACCACTGCATGACCGGGTTGGCCTCCTGCAGGGCCTTCAGCCGCCCCACCAGCTCCCGGAACCGCTCCGGCCGGGCGGGCCTGGGGGTCTGGGTACCCCGCACCACCACCGCCTTCAGGTTCTTGGAGCCCATCACCGCGCCCATCCCGGTCCGGCCGTTGGCGCGGTTGGCCATGTTCATGACGGCCGCGAAGCGGACCAGCTTCTCGCCCGCCGGGCCGATCTGGGCGACCTCCGCCCTCGGGTCGCCCACCTCCCGCTTCAGCAGCCGGTCCACCTCGGCGGTGACCCGGCCCCACAGGTGGCCGGCGGGGCGCAGCTCGGCCTGTCCGTCCTTCAGCCAGAGGTAGACGGGATGGGGCGCCCGGCCGAGCACGACGATGGCGTCGGCGCCGGCGCGGCGCATCTCGGCGGGGAAGAAGCCCCCGCCCTGGCTGTCGCCGATCGCGCCGGTGAGGGGGGAGCGGGCGGCCATGGCCACGCGGCTCTGGCCGGAGATGGGCAGGCCGGTGACCGGGCTGACGGCCATCACCAGGACGTTTTCCGGCCCCAGGGGGTCCGCCCCCCGGGGGATGTGTTGGAGCAGGAGGTACGCCGCCAGGGCGCTGCCCCCCGGGTACTTGCGGTAGGTCTCCTCCGGCAGGCTGTCCGTCCAGATCCTGCCGTCAGTCAGGTCGACGCAGAAGATCGTCCCCGTGACACCCATCTGGCCACCCACCCTTGGCGCTGATCTTTTAACGTCACAGCCGGCCTAACCCGTGACCGGCACGGCCAGGTAGATTTTCCAAACGCCCCCCGTTTTCCGCAAGTGAAGTTGGGCGGCGTTCTTCGATTGGACGGTGGCGGGCGTGGTGACGCCCGGGCTCGTGTAGGTCGCCGAGTAGGTTACGACGCCTTCCACGATCGCGACATGCTCTTTCTTTACCGTGACCTTTGGGTCGCTGAAGACGATTTGAACGGTCAGTTGGCTTCCCGCCGGGATTCCGATCTGCTGGACCATGAGATCGAGGGATTGCCGCAGGAACCCGGTGGTCATGGGGGTTACCTTGCTCCAGTCGTAAGGCGGGCCGGCGGACATGGCGCTACCGACCGCGCGCATGTACTGGTTGACGGTGTCGAACAGTTCCTGGTCTGAGGGCAGGTACTCGGGCTTGCCCTCGGCCGAAAAGAGGAGGCGGGCAAGG
>JAJYMS010000200.1 GCA_021786825.1 Bacillota bacterium
TACCCCATCGCGCGCCATGCCAGGCGCATTCTGGCTCTCGCCGAAGCGGGTGCCAAGGTTGCGGGAGGTGGTCCCGGGCACGATTAACTCCACGGCTTTCGTAGGACAGTTAGCCGCCGCAAGGCGGCTTATTTGCGTCACGCGCGGCCGCGCTCAAACGTACCAATAAGGGAGGTGATTGCGAGGGAGGGAATAAGTTGATCCGGTTCAACCGTTTTGACACCGGCTGGAACCTGGCGTGGACCCGGCCGGAGGATGTGGACCTGGCGGTGCCCACGAGCCCCCAGCGCTTGAGCCAGATCGTCGCCAACTATCCGGGCAGGTGGCAGCGGGCTTTTAACCTGCCCTATTTTGACCCCGACACCGCCCTGCCGTTAGGGGTCCTGCGAGCCTACGACCACGAGGTCACGGGGGCCCCACCGCCCGCGTCCTGGCCCCTGCTGGCCAAGGCGGGGGGGGAGGTGTTCGTCAGCCAGAGCGGAGCGCGCCAGCCCGCCGCCGACTGGGAGGTGACCGCCGGACCGCTCCTGCTCTTCGGCGGCCTGCTGCTGGACGTGCACGCGGTGATCGACCACCTGGGCTACACCGAGGTGCGGCCGGACGAGAAGACCTGGCGGTGCGGCATCGGCTCCAAGGGAGGCCTGACCGGCCACCTGGTGGGAGCCTACTGGCCCGCTGGCGGGATGGCCGGCGCCACCATGGAGGAGATGCAGCGAGTCGCCCAGGAGATCGGCTTCGACTGGTTCCTTGCCGGGGACGGCGGGGGATCGGTCGGACTGATTGACGCGACGGAGGGCGACCGGGCCAACGACGAGCGGGCCCTGCCCGCCGCGTTGATCTTCCGATCCGAGGTGCCATTGGCGGACGCTCCCTGGAAGCCCGCCGGGGCTCCTGCACTGGCGGGGCCGCTGCACATCACCGACCTCTTGCTGACGCCCAACGCGCAGCGCCCGGGAGGCAACCGGCCGGGCGAGCCGTTGCAGCCCAAAGGGGTGACCGTTCACCGCACCGGCGACCCTGGGGCCACCGCCCGCAACGTCCGGGACTTCTTCGACACCGTCAGGCCGGGGGCTGAATCTTCCTGCCACTATGTCGTAGACCCCTCGGGTGAGGTGATCCGCTGCATCCCCGAGTCCGAGGTCGCCTGGCACGCCGGCCCCGTGGCCAACCACCGGGACATTGGCATCGAGACCTGCGAGCCCCTGACTGACGCCGCCTACCTGGCGACGGTGTCCCTCGTGGCCGAGATCCACCGGCGGTACGGATGGAAGCCAGTCCTGGGACAAACCGTCCGACCCCACAGTTACTACGACCCGTCCAACCGGCCCGAGGACCCCTTCTCCTGGGCCCGCTGGGAACAGGGAGCCCCTGACCCAGGGGCGCTGTACCAGCCCGGGAGGTTTCTGGCCGACGTACAGGCGGCTTTGGGCGCTGCCGCGCCGTCCGCTGCCGCGCCGGTCGCTGACCCCCGCGATGCCCGGATCGCGCAACTGGAGGCCCAGGTCGCCGAACTGCAAGCGAAAATCGCCCGGGCCAAGGAAGCTCTGGCGTAGAGTCGAGAGGAGGAACCGGGGTGACCTACCACGAGTTCATAAACGCTGTCCTTCAGGCCCTTTTTCCGGTTTTGCTGGCGGTGATCACCGCCGCCGCCGGTGCCCTGGCCCAGAAGCTCCACCAGTACCTGAACGCCCGGTTCACCACCGAACAACTTGGCAAGGCGGAGGCCGTTTCCCGCTACGCGGTGCTCTTCACTGAGCAGGTCTACCGGACGGCGGGGGGCCCGGCCAAGCTGGCAGCGGCCCTGGCACAGGCCGAGGCCCTGGGCCGCGGGGTCGGCATCAGTTACAGCAGCGAGCAGTGGCGGACGCTGGTCGAGCAGGCGGTATTTACCTTTAACCGCGAGTGGAAGCAGCCCTCGAACGGGGGGACGCAGAGCGTTTAGGGGGTTCGGAGCACTGCCAGGGCGAATTGATACACCGGGCAGCCCGAAGAGCACCAGGCTGGCCCGGGGTTCCGGAGGCCGTGGACCCTCGTCAACCGGCGCGCTTAGAGGCCATCTCGCCCTGCAGGTCGTCCAGGATTCCGTCCAGCTCCGCGCAGGCCGCCCGGGCGTCGGCCACCGCCTTCGCCGCCTCCGCTTGCCGGCCGGTGTCATGGAGCCGGACGGCCTGGCCCGCCAGCTCGTGAAACCGGACGTGGGGTCTCTCCACCCTGGCAAACGAGGGGCAGTTGCGGCCCTGCTCCTTCCCGGGACCGTAGTACCATTGTCCGAAACGACCCTCGCCATGGGAACTCGCCTTGTCCGCGTCCAGGCGCTCCTTGCCGTCGAGCATCGCTTGCAGCCGGTGGCACCAAACCTGGTGCTCGGCCTTCGTAATTTCAAGGAGTTGCGCCGGCATCAGGTCGACCTGGAATTGGCGAGTCTCCCTTCTCAGCGCTTCGCCGGAGGTCAGCAGTTGCACGCTGACGTCGGAAGTACCCTGCGCCGCCTCCGCCGCGTCCTTGACCGCCTCCCGGAGGGATTCCACGGCCTGCGACGCCTTGTCCACCCCGGCCATGATCTTGGCGCTTTGGCCGGCCGTTTGCTCCACAGCGGCCAGCATCTCCTCCGAACCGGCCGTGTTCTCTTCGGCGATGGACGCGATGCCATCCATGGCCTTGGCCAGGTGAAGACCCACGGTCTTCATTTCCTCCGCCGAGGTGGAGATCCCGCGCACTTCCTCGTTGTTGCCCTGGGAGGCGGCCACAATACGCGTCATCGCGTTTTCCACCTTTTCGGCCACGCCCGTGAGCTGGTGGACCATTTCCCCGATGCCTTGCATCGCTGACGCCGCCTCGCTCACCCCGCGCCCGATGGCGGCGATGATGCTCCCGATCTCCTGAGTGGCCTTCTGCGCCCGGTCGGCGAGTTGCCTCACCTCGTCGGCCACCACGGCGAAACCCTTGCCGTGTTCGCCGGCACGGGCCGCCTCGATCGCCGCGTTCAGGGCGAGGAGGTTGGTCTGGTCGGCGATCTTGGAGATCACCTCCACAATTTCGCCAATCTGCCGGCTCATCGTCTCCAGGTTGCTCATCTGGGCCTCCATGCCCGGGAGGGCCTGAAAGACCCGGCTGATCTCGTCGAGGGACTGCCTGATTTCCGCCGAACTGGTACTCCCCGTCCGCTCGGCCTCGGTCGCCTTGGCCATCGCCGCCCCAGCCCTGGCCGCCACCGCTTCGATGCTCCCGGCCAGGCTGTGCACCCCCGCGGAGATGCGGCGGACGCTTTCCGCCTGCTCCCCGGCCCCCGCCGAGACCTGCCCCGCGGCCTGGCCGATCTGCTCCATGGCCAGGCCGATTTCCTTGACCGCCCGCCGCTGTTCCTCCAGGGCCCGGGACACCTGATCTTCCGACTCGCTCACCCGGTCGGTGGCCTTCCTCGTTTTGGCGGCCACGGAATCAAGCTGTAGGGCGAGGCTGTAGACGCGGCTGGAGGCAGTCAGGGCCTCGCCGATGATCTCCCGCAGCCGCCGAAGCATCAGGTTGAAGGCGCTGCCTGCCTGGCCCATCTCGTCGCCGGAGGCCGCTTCGACTTCCCTCACGAGCAGGTTGGCGTCTCCAACCGCTTTCGCACCCTGGGCCAGCGTCCGGAGGGGGCGAGCGATCCTTCGGTTGATCACCAAAGGGATCGCCAGCCCGGCTCCGGCGCTGACGAGGGCCAGGGTCAAGCCAGCCCACTCGTACCGCCGCAATAGCCCTTCGAGCGCGGGGTCCGTCCCTGCTACGGCGCGGCGGGTAATCTGGAAGCCGTAGTAGGCGATGCCCTGGACGGTGGCGACCAGCGCCGCGATCAGCACGGTGCCACCCGTCAGGTAGGTCGTCAGGGAATTTTTCCACTGCATTCTCAGCTTTCCCCCCTTTCCAACTATTTTCAAGAAACAGGCGCCGCTTTGCAAGGGTTTCAAGGTCAAGACCGGCGGGTTCTATGGCCACCGGCGGTTGAGCTCGACCTCGGCGGCGCGGACGGCGCCGGCCAGCGGCGGCTGCAGCTTGCGCACCCGGACGGTCAGGGTGCGGGGCCGCGGTGGCGTCTGGGTCTGCCCGAGGGCGCCCGCAATCTCTTCCGCGATGGCCGTGGCCAGGCGCTCCAACAGGTGGTAACGGCGCCCGGTCACGACCCGCTGCGCACACGAAAACACCACCGCGTAATCGACGGTGGCGGCCAGATCATCCGAACCGCCGGCCGCGGACAGGTCGAGCCCCAGTTCCACGTCAACCTCGAAGGGCTGGGGCCGCTCCTGTTCCCCGGGAAGGTCGCCGTGCCGGCCCGAAAACTTCATTCCCAGAAGCCTGATCCAGTCCAAGCCGGGTTACCCCCTAGCGCTGGCGCCGGTCACCAGGGCCAGGGCCTCCTGGCGCAAGGAGGGATTCCGGGCGAATCCCCCCCTGGCCGCGGAAGTGACGGCCCGGGTGCCGTGGGCCTCGGTGTCGCGCATGGTTACGCAAAGCTGTTCGGCCTCGACCACCACCAGGGCGCCCCGGGGCCGTAGCCCCGCCATCAGGGCGTCGGCGATCTCCTCCGTCAGGCGTTCCTGCAACTGCAGGCGGCGGGCCAGGCGGTCCACCAGCCGGGTGAGGTCCGAGAACCCGGCCAGGCGGCCGCCCTCGGGCAAGTAGGCCAGGTGAGCGTGACCCATGAAGGGGAGCAGGTGGTGCTCGCAAAAGGAGTAGAGGGGAATGTTCCGAAGCACCACGATGCCGCTTTCCGACGCCGCCCGGACCGGGACTTTCCCTGCGCCAGTGGGGCCGCCCGGGTCGGGGGCGAGGGGTTCCAGCCCCGCTGCAAGGCCCGTTCCGGGGGCGTAACCGTGCAGGACCTCCTCCAGCATCGCGGCCACCCGGCGTGGGGTGTCGCGCAGGCCCTCGCGGTCGGGGTCCTCGCCGATGGCCGTCAGAATGACCTTGATCGCCTTGGCGATGGCGTCCTTGTCCATGCATCCTCCCAGAGGTTACCGGCTGCGTTTTGATCGCCTTGCAGGGGAGGTTCGCCGGGAAGGGGACGGAACCCTCCCCGCGGGTCAAAACCCGCCGGACCCTGTGGCGGATGACCGCCGATGGGACGGATTTGCAGGACACCGGGCGGCACGGGGCGAAACACAAGCGGAGCGAAGAACGGGGGCGGAAGACCCGCCAGCCGGTTGACAAGGGAGATGGCGTCGCGTGGGACAACGTCAGCATGAAACTCCGGGCCCGCTGGCCGGCCTCCGGGTCCTGGAGCTGGGGCAACTGATCGCCGGCCCCTTCGCTACCCGCATCCTGGCCGATTTCGGCGCCGAGGTGATCAAGGTTGAACCACACCAGGGGGACCCGTTGCGCACCTGGGGGATGCCCACCGAGGCCGGGTCGCTGTGGTCGCTGACGCAGTCGCGGAACAAGAAATGCGTCACCCTGGACCTGAAAAGGGCCGAGGCCCACGACCTTGTGCGGCGTCTGGCGGCGCGCTGCGACATCGTGGTGGAGAACTTCCGGCCCGGCAAGATGGAGGAGTGGGGCCTGGGGTACGAGGACTTGAAGGCCGGGAACCCCGGATTGATCATGGTCCGCATCTCCGGCTACGGCCAGACCGGCCCCTACCGCGACCGTCCCGGTTTCGGCAACATAGCCGAATCGATGGGGGGCATCCGCTACATCACGGGCTACCCCGACCGTCCGCCGGTCCGGGTGGGCCTCAGCCTGGGGGACACGCTGGCCGCGCTCTACGCGGTGGTCGGGGCGCTTGCGGCCCTGGAGCACCGCCACAGGACGGGCGCGGGACAGGTGGTGGACGTGGCCCTGAGCGAGGCGGTCCTGAGCGTGCTCGAGAGTATCATCCCCGAATATGGCCGGTACGGAGCGGTCCGGGAGCGCACGGGCAACGTCCTGGCCAACGCCGCGCCGTCGAACATGTACCGGGCCGCCGATGGGCGATGGGTGGCCATCGGGGCCAACGCCGACGGCATTTTCCGCCGCTTCACGGCCTTGATGGGGCGGCCGGAACTGGCCGGGGACCCCCGCTTCATCGATAACCCCGCCCGGGTGGCGCACGTCCATGAACTGGACGCCATCATCAGCGACTGGGTCGCCACCCGGACCACCGAGGAACTGCTGCGCGGCCTGGAGAAGGCGGAGGTTCCCGCCGGCCCGGTGTACAGCGTCGCCGACATCGCCACCGACCCCCAGTTCCGGGCCCGCAACATGCTGCTGCAGGTCTTCGATTCACGGGTGGGCACACTGCTGATGCCGGGAGTGGTGCCGGCCCTGACGGAGACGCCCGGCGGTGTGCGCTGGGCGGGGCCGGCCATCGGCCAGCACAACGACGAGGTGTACGGCCGACTGCTCGGCATTGACGAGGCTGAACGGGAGCAGTTGAAGCGTGAGGGGGTAATCTAAGCGAGGAAGGGAGACGGGACGTGAGCAAACGATTCGTCATCATCGGGGCGGGAGCGGCCGGGGCGGCCGCCGCCCTGGAGGCGGCCCGCGGGGGGGCGGAGGTCATCCTGG
>JAJYMS010000023.1 GCA_021786825.1 Bacillota bacterium
ACCCTCGACGAGTTGAGCTACGCCTTCCTCGGCTTCAGCTTCGTGATGATCGGGACGATGATCCTGGCCGGGTCGATCTGGGCCAAGAACGCCTGGGGCCGCTACTGGGGCTGGGACGCGGTGGAGACGTGGTCCCTGGTCTCCTGGCTGGTCTACGGGTTGTACCTGCACCTGCGCCGGACCTACGGGTGGAAGGGCGAAGGCGCCGCTTACGCCGCCGTCGCGGCGATGGCGACGCTGCTCTTCGCCCTCTTCGGGGTGGGCGTGTTCTTCGAGAGCTTTCACTCGCCTTACGTCCGCTGATAGAGGGTGAACGGGTTGACCCCCAGAAAGCGCCTGTTGCTAATCACTCCACCTTATCACGCCGGGGTGGTGGAATCGGCCGGCCGCTGGCCGAACGTGGGTCTGGCGTACGTGGGAGGGCAGGTCCGGGCCGCCGGGTTTGAGGTGTCCATCTACGACGCCATGACCAAAGAGGTCGGCCTGCCCGAGATCGCGGCGCGGATCCGGGAGTTCCGGCCCGACTTCGTCGGCTGCGCCTCCTACACCGCCTCCTTCCCGGCGGCCATGGACGTGCTGCGAACGGCTAAAGAGGTGGACCCGCGGATCGTCACCTTGATGGGCGGCATTCACGCCAACTTCATGTACGACGAGATCCTTCGCGACCACCCGGACGTCGATTTCGTCGTCCGCGGCGAGGGGGAGTTGACGACGCCCCAACTGCTGCGGGCGCTGGCGGAGCCGGGCGCTCCGGGGGCCGCCAGGGTACGCGGCATCGCCTATCGCGCCGGGGAGGGCGCCGGGCTCAAAATCGCCGCCACCCCGCCCCAACCCTTCGTCCCCGACCTGGACCGGTTGGCGCCGGCATGGGACCTGCTAGACTGGGAGGATTACACCTTCTACGTCTTACCCGGATCGCGGCTGGGAATCGTCAGTTCGTCGCGGGGCTGCCTCAACGCCTGCAACTTTTGCTCGCAACAGCGCTTCTGGCACCGCACCTACCGGCAGCGCTCCGCCGAGAGCTTCGTGGCCGAGCTGGAGCACCTGCGGGACCTTCACGGGGTGACGGTGGTGATGCTGGCCGACGAGTACCCCACCCTGGACGCGGAACGGTGGCACCGCATCCTGGACCTGCTGATCGAGCGGGAAGTGGGAGTCTACCTGCTGCTGGAGACGGTGGTGGGCGACATCATCCGGGACCGGCACCTGCTGGAGAAGTACCGCCGGGCGGGTGTGGTTCACGTCTACCTGGGCGTCGAGGCCACCACCGACGACCGGTTGGCGAGTTTCAACAAGAACGTCCGGGTGCGTGATTCGAGGGAGGCCCTGCGGCTGCTGAATCAGGCCGGGATCGTCACCGAGTGCTCCTTCGTCCTGGGCATGCCCGACGACACGGCCGAGACGGTCGAGCAAACCCTCGAACTGGCCTATCACTACGACGCGGACATGCCCCACTTCCTGTTGATCGCCCCCTGGCCCTACGCCGACCTCTACCCCCAACTGGAACCGCACATCATCACCCGGGACTACTCGAAGTACAACTTCGTGGAACCGGTGGTGAAACCCCGGGCCATGGCTCCCGAGGAACTGAAGGGCGCGGTGCTGCGCTGCTACCGCGAGTATTACAGCCGCAAGGCCGCCGACTTCCCGCGGCTGGCGGACTCCTTCAAACGGGACTACCTGTGCCGCTCGGTCGAGGTGATGATGAAGAACTCGTTCCTGGCCAGACACATGCAAGCGGCCGGCGCGGGGATGCCGGCCTGGGTTCGGGAGATGTTGGAGGGGTTCAAGGCCCCGGTTGCCCCGAGGTGAGCCGTCCGGCTCACCTCGCTTTTTGCGAGCCTAGGTTTTCATAGGCCAGCAGGGTCCGGAGTACCGTGGCGCGCCAGGAGAAGGACGCCGCCCTGGCGTTTCCCCGCTGGCGGTGGCGTTCGGCCAGGGCCTCGTCCTGGGCCAGGCGGCGAAGGCCGAGGGCCATGTCTTCGGCCTGATGGGGGTCGAAGTACAGGGCCGCCTCGCCCGCCACCTCCGGCAGCGAGGAGGCCCGGGCGACGGCGCAGGGCGCGCCGCAGGCCATCGCCTCCAGAACCGGCAGGCCGAAGCCTTCGTATAGGGACGGGTAGACGAAGACGCTGGCGGCCGTGTACAGGCCGGGCAGGTCCCGCAGGGGGACCGACCCGGGAAAGCCCACGCGATGCCCAATTCCCAATTCCGACGCGACCTGTCGCAGGCGGTCCATCTGCCGTCCGGCCGACCCCGGCAGGAAGAGGACGAACCCGGCGAGGTCGTCAGCCACCATCGAGAAGGCATGCAGCAGACCCAGAAGGTTCTTCCGCAGGCTGAAACCGCCCACGTAAAGGATGTAGGGCTCCTGCAAACCGTACCGTTCCCGCACCGCCCGGCAGCTCTGGGGGGCCTGGGGACGGTACACTTCTTCCGCCGCCTCGTGGGTGACGGCGATCTTCTCCGGAGGCACGTCCAGCAGCCGGACCAGTTCCCCGCGAGAGAAGTGAGAGACGGTTAGGATCAGGTCAGCCCGCTCGACGATCCGGGGCATCTCGCCCAGAAAGCGCGTCAGGTAGTTCGGCGAACAGGTCTGGGGAAGGGTGTAAGGGATCAGGTCGTGTACGGTCACCACAACCTTGCCCGGGAGGTTTGGGTCCAGGCCGAGCCCGTTCTGGGGGAGGTGCAAGAGGTCGAACCCGGCCTCCCGGACCGAACGAGCCACCTCCCTGGCTTCCTCCTCCCGTTGGCCGGCGGCGATCTCCAGGCGGCGGAGGCGCGGCGCGAAAGGCCGCGGCGGCGCCGGGGAATCAGCCGGAACACCACCGGAGGGCTCCGGCTCGACGAGGAGGGTATAGTCGTTCCAGACGTCCAGTTCGCGCAGGCGTTCGACGAGCTGGTAGGTGTAGGTGCCGATCCCGGTCCCCCGGTACCGCGTCGCCCCGCGGGCGTCGATGGCGATCCTCATAGGCTTTCCCCCCCCACGGCCTCCGCCAGGTCCCGCAAGAATAGCTGCTTCGCCTCTTCCCGGGCCAGCTCCCGCTCCAGGCGTTCGATGAAAATGCGCTCCGGCCGGTCCTGGTCGCCATCGTAATAGCGGCTCAGCACCCGGCACGGGCCCCAGGGGAAGCCGGTCAACGCCAGCAGCGCGTCTTCTTCCCCGCGTTCCATCGTCGTCCCCTCCCAGTAGCCGCCGAGCACCTGGGTGGCAGCATCGGGGCTCCAGCGGCACTCCCGGGCGGCGTAAAGAAGGAACTCCGCCAGTTCCACCACGCGAGCCTCGTAGTGGACCGAACCGAAGCCCGAGACCACCACCCTCCCTCCCTGACCAGGGCCCGGAGGACCGGCGAGCGACAGGTGGTCCCGCGTGAAGTCCCCGTGGCAAAAAGTCTTCCGCTGCCGGGCCCGGTCCGCCAGTTCCGCGTAAGACGAGTTCTGGAGGGCAAGTACCGCTTGCTCCGCCCGGGAGGCCAACCGGTCGTAGGCGGCCAGAAATCGCCGGTCAAAGCCGGTGGGCCGCAGGCGCGCCCCCGCGACGCGCTTGAAAAGCCGCAAGGATGAGGGCCCCCGGCCGCATTCCAGGAGCGTTCCCCCCCACTCCCCCCGGGGGCTGGCCCCTTCCCACGGGACGAAGCCCTCCGACAGGGTGTGGAGTTCCCCCAGCGCCCGGGCCGCCAGGCGCAACTCGGCCGGCCGGCGCAGGTCCAGCGGCCGGCAGTCCTCCCAGGCGGTGACGAAAGCGGTCAGATCGTTGTCCAGCGTCACGTACGGTTGTCCGCTGACGCCGGGCAACAACCGGCCGACCGCTCCGTACCCCCGGGTCCGGAGGTGCTCCATGGCTGCCAGGCCGAACAGGAGGCGGGCTGGTTTGCGCCCCGAAACCCACAAAAACCACGCCGGTCCCTCCCCTGCCGGGGAATCCAGCAGGTAGCCCCCTTTGGCGGGAAGAATCCGGGCCGGGGTCAAACCGTATTCGCGGGCCGCGATTTCCTTGATGGAGTCGGCGGCCATTCTTTCGTCAGAAACGCCGATGGCGCCCACCTCCTTCGATCCGCCCGGACGTCCGCCGCGGCTCACCCGGCCGGCGACGCGAAGGAGTCGCGCCGCTCGACCAGGTGGCGGACCAGTTCCCGCAGAAAGAGGTCCCGCTTGCGCTCGGCGTCCACCAGGCGGTCGAGCCGCCGCAAGAAGCGGTCGGCTTTCCAGTCCCGCTGCATCCGGTAGTAGTACCGGGCCAGTTCCCAAAACTCCCAGGGGAAGACCAGTTGCCCCACGAGGGCGGCCGCCTCGTCCCAACCCAGCGGGGCGGCGGCGTGGCAGGCTTCCAGAAACGCCCGGGTGGCGTCGAGGTTCCACCGGGCCGCGGTAGCCAGGAAGCGGGTGTGGTCGCGGGTCCGGGGTCCACACCCGCAGGTCTCGATGCTCCGGACCAGCAGCAGCCCGTTGGCGTCCAGGGCCAGGTTACCGGGATGGAAGTCGCCGTGGCACAGGTGAGACTCCGCCCAGGACCAGGCGGACTGGCGGCCGAAGTCGCACAGGGAGAGAAGTTCCTGGGCCCTTTCCCCCTGTCTGACGAAGTGGTCCAACCGCTTGACGTAGATCCGGTCAAAGTCCGTCCACCGCCGCCGGGCGGTCCGCCGGAACTCCTGCAACTCATCCAGGGCCGCCTGGTAACCGCCGGGCCAGTCGGCGGACCAGGCACCGGCGGGGGCCACCTGGTGAGGAGGAGTCCATCCCCGCCCCGCCAGGTGAAAGGCCGCCAGCAAGCGGCCGGCCCGCTGCAAGGCGTGCGGACCGGAGAAATCCACCTCCCGCCCTTCCACGAGCTGGACCATGTGGTAGCGGACCTCCTCGACCTCGACGAAGGCCGTGCCCTCCTCGGTGGCGACCAGGCCGGAGAACTGGTCGAAGCCGCTCTCGCGCAGGCGCCGATCCGCTTCCAGCATGAACTCCAGCCGCTCGGGCTCCTGGGGGCGGTCGCGAAGCAGCACGCAACCGGCCCCGGTCCGGATGCGAAAGCCGTCCTCCTGAGCTTGAACCTCTTTGATGTGCACCGAGTACGCATCCAGAGCCTTACGGACCCTCCGAAACTCGTCGGTCCGGGCCGGCCAGCGCAGGACTCCTTCCAACAGATCGTCGGAGGACAGCCCGGACACCCCCTCTTTAGGCCGTCCGCTACCGCCGTCCGGTCGCGTCCAGTCCGGCTGCCGTCCGGTAGGCGGCCAGGGTACCCGCCGCCGTCTGGTCCCAGGAGAAGCCGGCGGCCCGAGCCGGCCCACCTCGCCGCAACCTCGCCTGGAGGTCCCGGTCGGCGAGCACGCGCCCCATGCAGTCGATCAACTCCTCCTGATCCAGCGGGTCGAACAACAGCGCGGCTTCGCCGACCACCTCAGGCAGGGAGGAGGAGCGCGAGACGATTGTCGGCACTCCCGAGGCCAGCGCCTCCAGGGGGGGCAGACCAAACCCCTCGTAAAGGCTGGGGTAGACGAACAGGTCGGCGCCGCAGTAAAGGGTCGGCAGGTCGGCGGCGGAGACCTGCCCAGGAAACACCACCCGCGACAAGATCCCCAGGCTTTGGGCCGTCTCCCGCACCAGGGGATAGGACCGGCCGGTCCGGCCGACGATCACCAGCAGGTGGTCGGGGAACTGGTCGGCGACCGCAGCGAAGGCCCGCACCAGGCGCACGAGATTTTTTCGAAAGGCGAAGCCTCCGATGTACAGCAGGTAGGGATGATCGATCCCGTAGCGCCCGCTCACCGCCCGGCGCGCGGCCCGGTACTCCCGTGGGTGGTAGGACGGATCGGCGGCCTCGTAGGTGACCACGATCTTCTCGTCGGGCACTTGGAGCAGGTCCTGCAGATCCCTCCTCGACTGCTCGGAGACGGTGATGACCACGTCGGCGCGGGCGACAGCGGCGGGGACCTGTTCCCGGAAGTACCGCGCGTAGCAGGTCTCGGCCGACCCGGGCAGGCGGAAGGGAATCAGGTCGTGGATGGTGACCACCCACGCGCACTCCTTCCTGGCGGGCAGACCCAGGCCGTTGTGGGGGACGTGCAGGACGTCGAAAGAGTTGCCGAGGTCCTGGATGGGGACCGCGATGAGGTCCCAGAACTCGGGCAAGGGCTCAGGTGCCAGCGGCGGGGATGAAGGCTCTTCCCCGGGCCCGGCCAGGCGGAGGTCGCAGCGGTCCGCCCACACGAGGCGGAAGTCGGCCGCGCGTAACCTGGCCAGGGCCTCCAGCAAGCGTCCGGTGTAGGTCCCGATGCCCGTGCCGGCGTACCACTGGGCCGATCGTGCATCATAGCAGATTTTCATGGCGTGCTCCCGAATACCAGGTGCTACATGATATCCGGAGGCCGCGCAAAAGGTGAGCCGGCCCATGCACCCCTTATGTCAACGCT
>JAJYMS010000112.1 GCA_021786825.1 Bacillota bacterium
ATCGAGGTGCTGGTGTCGCTGGGAGCGGAGGCGGAGGAGTGCACACTCCCCCACACCGAGTACGCCCTCTCGGCCTACTACCTGATCGCCCCGGCGGAGGCCTCCTCCAACCTGGCGCGCTACGACGGCGTGCGCTACGGCGTCCGGGCCGCGGGGGGCAAGGACCTGATCGACCTGTACTCGCGCACCCGGGCCGAGGGCTTCGGCCCGGAGGTGAAGCGGCGCATCATGCTGGGCACCTACGCCCTCAGCTCCGGTTATTACGACGCCTACTACCTCAAGGCGCAGAAGGTGCGCACCCTCGTCAAGCGGGACTTCGACCAGGCCTTCGAACAGTTTGACCTGATCGTCGCCCCCACCTCTCCCACGGTCGCCTTCCCAATGGGGGAGCGCGCGGAGGACCCCCTGGCGATGTACATGGCCGACGTTTGCACCGTGCCGGTTAACCTGGCGGGGCTGCCGGGGATCTCGATTCCCTGCGGTTTTGCGGCCCACCTCCCCATCGGGCTGCAGTTGATCGGCAAGGCCTTCGACGAGCCGACGGTGCTGCGGGCCGCGGCCGCTTACCAAGAGGCCACCGACCACCACCGCCGCCGGCCCCCGGTCTGACCTTTCGCCCCTTTTATCCTAGCGAGGTGCAGCGATGCCATACGAAACCGTCATCGGCCTGGAGGTCCACGTCGAACTGAAGACCGAGGCCAAAGTCTTCTGCTCCTGCTCCACGGCGTTTGGCGCCGCGCCCAACAGCCAGGTCTGTCCGGTTTGCCTGGGCCTGCCGGGGGTTCTGCCGGTGCTCAACGAAAAGGCCCTGGATTACGCCCTCGTCGCCGGCCTGGCCCTGGGGGGGCAGATTGCGGAGTACTCCAAGTTCGACCGCAAGAACTACTTCTATCCCGACCTGCCCAAGGCGTACCAAATCTCCCAGTACGACCTGCCCCTGGTCGTCGGCGGGCAGGTGGAAATCGACTCCGGCGGCCAGAAGAAGCGGATCGGCATCATCCGCATCCACCTGGAGGAGGACACCGGCAAGCTGGTCCACGCCGGGGACCTGGCTGAGTCCGCCAGTTCCGTCGTTGACTTCAACCGTTGTGGGGTGCCCTTGCTGGAGATCGTCTCCCAGCCGGACATCCGCTCCCCCGAGGAGGCCAAGGCCTACCTTACGGAGTTGCGGACCATCATCGCCTACACGGGGATCTCCGACGTCAAGATGGAGGAAGGGAGCCTGCGCTGCGACGCCAACGTTTCCCTGCGGCCGGAGGGGGCCTCGGAGTTCGGCACCCGGACCGAGATCAAGAACCTCAACTCCTTCCGGGCCGTGCAGAAGGCGTTGGAGTACGAGGTCGAGCGGCAGTGCGAGGTGCTGGAATCGGGTGGCCGGGTGGTCCTGGAGACCCGCCACTGGGACGAGGCCAAGGGGGTAACGGTTCCCCTGCGCTCCAAGGAGGAGGCGGACGAGTACCGCTACTTCCCCGAGCCCGATCTGCCGGCGGTGGTGATGGAGCCGGAGCGGGTGGAGCGCCTGCGCCGGTCGCTGCCGGAACCGCCGGCGGCCCGCCGCGACCGCTACGTGGTTGAACTCGGCCTGACTCCCTACGCCGCGGAGGTGCTCACCGCCGAGCGGCCCCTGGCCGACTTCTTCGAGCGGGCCGCCGCACGGTACGGCGAGGCCGCGGGCCAGGCGGGCGCCGCGGGCCGGGGGGACGCCTCCACCGTCGTCGCCAACTGGATCCTGGGGGACCTGCTGCGGATCATAAACGCGGCGGGCCTCGACTTTGACCACATCCCGGTGACCCCGGCGAACCTGGCGGGGATGCTGCAGCTCATCGATGCCGGGACCATCAGCGGCAAGATCGCCAAGTCGGTCTTCGAGGAGATGTGCGCCACCGGGAAGGATCCGGCGGCCATCGTCAAGGAGAAGGGTCTGGTGCAAATCTCCGACGAGGCCGAACTGGCACGAACCATCGCCTCCGTTCTGGACGCCAACCCACAGCCGGTGGCGGACTATCTGGGGGGCAAGGAGACCGCCGCCGGGTTCCTGGTCGGCCAGGTGATGAAGGCCACCCGCGGCCGCGCCAACCCCGCCGCGGTGAACCGCCTGCTGCGGGAGGAACTGGAGCGGCGCCGGTAGGGGGCTGGCCCGAGCTGGCAAGGAAAAGGGCGGGAGGGGACCAAAAACCGGAGGGGGTGCGACCGGATGCGGGTGTTTGATTATCGGGAGGTGGCGGCGGAGCCCGTCAAGGGCGCGGAGCAAACCACGATCCGCTGGCTGATCAGCGACCGCACAGGGGCCCCGAACTTCGCCATGCGGGTCTTCGAGGTGCAGCCGGGGGGCTTCAGCCCCAGCCACTCCCACTGGTACGAACAGGAGATGTTCATCATCGCCGGGCAGGGCACCGTGACCGGCCCCGCCGGCGAACGGCCCTGCGCGCCGGGGACGGTCGTGTACATCCCGCCCGGCGAGCCGCACCAGCTCAAGAACACGGGCCCAGAGACGCTTCGTTTCATCTGCTGCGTGCCCCTTCGCAAACCCTCGGGGGCGTAAACATGGACGTGGGCACTCCCGAATACATGCGCCATGTGCGCGCCCTGTCGGAGGACATCGGCCCGCGGGGCTCCACCACCGCCGGGGAACGTCGCGCGGCGGAGTACGTCGCGGCCGAGCTGCGGGCCGCGGGCGGGGAAGTGGCGCTGGAACCCTTCCGGTCCCACACGTCCTTCTCCCACGCCTACGGGCTGATCTACCTGCTGGGACTGCTGGGCGCCGCGGCGCTCTGGTACAACGCGGGCCTGGCCCTGGCCGTGGGCGGGGCGGCCGCGTTGCTGTTTTGGGGGGACAACAACGCGCGCTTCTCGGTCGGCCGCGTCCTGCCCCAGCGCCCCAGCCAAAACGTGGTCGCCCGCTTTCCGGCCCGAACCCCTCCGGACGCGTCCGGGGAACCGCGCCGGACCGTGGTCTTGCTGGCGCACTACGACACCGCCCGCTCGGCGCTGATGTTCGAACCCAAGCAAGTGCGGTACTTTCGCCAAACCTTCCTGGCCTCGGCGGTGGCTCTCTTCGCGGTCCCTGTCCTGGCCGTGCTCAGCATGGCCGTCAACAGCCAGCGGGTGCTGGCGCTGCTGGGGCTTCCCTCCGCCGCCTACCTGGCTTTCGGCGTGGCGCTGCTGGCCCACCGCGAAATCTTCGGTCGCTACACCCCGGGGGCCAACGACAACGCCTCGGGGGTGAGCGTGCTGCTGGGCACCGCGGAGGAACTGGGGCGGCAGCCCCTCGAAAGCACCGAGGTCTGGGCGGTGGCCACCGGCTGCGAGGAGGTCGGGCTGGTGGGAATGACGGCCCTGGTCAAGGCCCACGGGGAGGAACTGCGGCCGGCCCTCTTCATCAACCTGGACAATCTGGGCACCGGGCGGCCCAAGTACACCACCGGCGAGGGGATGCTTGGCGTGAGCCCGTGCGACGACCGCCTGGTTGCCGTCGCCCAAAGGGTGGCGCGGACGCATCCCGAGTGGGGGGTGCAGGGAGTGCCCAACACCATCATGCTCACCGACGCGCAGGTGGCTCTCAGCCGGGGCCTCCGGGTGATCAGCCTCCGCGCCGAGGACGAACGCCGCCGGTTGCCCAACTGGCACTGGCACACCGATGTCGCCGCCAACGTCGAGCCCGGCACCCTGGCCGTCGTGGGCGGCTTTTTGCGCGAGATGCTGGAGCAAATCGACGCCGGCGCGGCCGACTAGCGGCGGGGAGGTAGAGCGTGTCAGGGCTCAGCCCGCAGGAGTTGGTGGAGCTGGAGATCACCGGTCTGGGTGAGGCCGGGGAGGGGGTGGGCCGGGCCGCGCGAATGGCGGTCTTCGTGCCGGGCGGCGTGCCGGGCGACCACCTCCAGGTTCGAATCACCGAGGTCCGCCGGAACTACGCCCGCGGGGCCGTCACCGCGGTGCTCCGCCCGTCGCCGGCCCGCGTCGAGCCCGCCTGCCCCGTCGTTACCGCCTGCGGCGGCTGTCAGTTGCAGCACATCGCCTACCCGGAGCAACTGCGCCTGAAGACGCGCCTCGTGAGGGACGCCATCGAGCGGATCGCCCACCTCGACCCGGGGGTGGTAAAGGACGCTATCGGTGCCGGCGCCCCCTGGGGGTACCGCAACAAGGCCCTGTTCCCGGTGGGGCTGAGCCTCACGCCGACAGGCCGGCCGCGGGTCATCGCCGGGCTATACGCCCGGGGGACCCACCGGGTGATCGACGCGCCGGGGTGCCTGATCCAGCACTCGGTCAACAACGAGATTCTGGCGGCAGCCAGGCGCCTGGTCGAGACCTTCGGCTACAGCGTCTACGACGAGCGCACCGGCCGGGGCCTGGTTCGGCACATCCTGGCCCGGGTGGCGCGGCGCACCGGTCAGGCGATGGCCGTCCTGGTGACCAACGGGCGCCACCTGCCGCGGGGGGAGGCTTTCGCCCGCGAGTTGATGGCCGCCGCGCCGGCCGTGGTGAGCGTGGCCCAGAACGTCAACCAGGCCCGGACCAACGTCGTCCTGGGCGACGAGACCCGCATCCTGGCCGGCCGGCCGGCCATCGAGGACGAACTTGGCGGGCTGCGGTTCCTGATCTCCCCCCGGTCCTTTTTCCAGGTGAACCCGTCCCAGGCCGAGGTGCTCTACGCCAGGGCCCTGGGCTACGCTGGCCTCACCGGCCGGGAGACGGTGGTCGACGCCTACGCCGGGGTCGGGACCATCGCCCTCTACCTCGCCCGTCACGCGGCCGCGGTGATCGGCGTGGAGGTCGTCCCGGAGGCGGTGGAGGACGCCAAGGCCAACGCCCAGTTGAACGCGATCGAGAACGCCGAGTTCCGGTGCGGGTCGGTGGAAGAGGTGGCCCAGGGGCTGCTCGCGGAGGGCCTCCGGCCCCAGGTGGTGGTCCTCGACCCTCCCCGCAAGGGGACCGGCCTCCCGGCCCTGGAAGCCTTCGCGCGGATGGCCCCGGACCGGATTGTATACGTCTCGTGCAACCCCGCTACCCTGGCCCGCGACCTGGCCGCCCTGGCATCCCGGGGCTACGCCTTGCGGGAGGTTCAGCCGGTGGACATGTTCCCGCAGACGTCCCACGTTGAGAGTGTAATTCTGATGACGAATAGTGGTTTGAAGGGCAAATGAGGCGGGTCAACCACCGACTCGGTGACCATCAGGGGAAGCCTTTGGGATGACTGGCACATCGCGCCTGCGACGGCAATCCTGTTCGCATGCCTTGTGTTTACGCTGACCGCTCCGATAGACATCTGGACAATTGTGGGTATGTAGGCAGAAACCAAGAGGTGGCCGACTTCACGCAGAAGTCAGCCACGTCACAAATTGCAATTTACCGGTTACTTTCTTTGCAGTATTATGGCAATGAAATTCAAGTATTTACCGCCGCCGGCTTCCATCGATTTTCGGTCGCCTCGCGCGTATTCATGGTCACAGGCAAGCCAGTCGTCCCAGACTTCTTCGTTGCTTTCCATTTCGTGAATCGAAAGAATGTTAATTCCTTCTGTCTGGCCGATAATATTGGTCCAATAAGCAATGTCATGAAGATAATTAAGCTGCTCCGGCGTCCACGAGAGCAATAGCTCCGGCGGAAGATTATCATGGCAGTCCTTCTTCATTCCGGGCACGGCGATGTACAGGAAACCGCCACGCTTTATAAATGGAAGCAAATGCTTCCCGAGATACTCCGGATCGCAGCCGAAGAAATTGTAGGAATCCGTGCAAATCACAGCGTCGAAGGTTTCTTCAGCAAAAGGAAGGTCGTTTGCGTCCGCGTGGATTGGAATAATCTGCTCCGTTGTCAGCCCCATTTGATCAAAAAACCGTTTATTTTCGGTCGGGTTGCTCCATAGGTCCGTTGCGAATACACGCAAACCATATTCCTTCACAAGAAAGACAGAGGTCAAACCTTTTCCGCTGCCGAGATCCATCACCATTGCGCCTTGCGGAATTCGATGATCCATTAAAAGCTCTTCATCCAGCTTGATAGGATTCGGCCCCATAATTTTTTCACGGACAAGTTTAGTGTCGTACTTATTGCTTCTTTTATATTCCATTTTTGTTCTCCTGTTTGTTTATTGTGAACCACGTTCTTAACTTTCCAGCCGCCCTGGAATTCAGGGAAGGCTAGACATGGCGATCGAGCGGGGGGAGGTTTGCGAATGATCAAGGTCCGGGAAGCGACGGCAATGGTGCTGCCCCTGGCCTACCTGCTGAAGGCGGCCCGGCCCAGTACCGGCTGCTGGGCGGCAGAACCCTTCAGGGCCTGTGCCACCTTTTCCAGGACCTCCTGCAGGTCGAAGGGTTTGGTGATATAGTCGTCCGCGCCGGCGACGCGGCCCCGATCGACGTCCAGTTGCTGGGCCATGGCACT
>JAJYMS010000166.1 GCA_021786825.1 Bacillota bacterium
CTACATCGTAACCCCTTCCGGGTCCTGCGCCGCGATGGTGCGGGTCTACTACCCCGAGCTGTTCCCGGAGGGGACGGACCTCCATCGCGACGCCTTGGCCGTCGGCGACCGGACCTACGACTTCAGCGAATTCATGGTCGAGGTACTGGGGCGGCGGGACATCGGGGCCAGTTGGTACGGCCGGGCCGCCTATCACCGCAGTTGTCACATGCAGCGCGAGTTGGGGGTCACGAGCGCGCCGCTGGAGTTGCTCCGGCACGTGCGCGGCCTACAGTGCGAGGAGATGCCCCGGCCCGACCTGTGCTGCGGCTTCGGGGGCGGCTTCAGCGTGCGCATGCCGGAGCTGTCCGTCGCCATGGCGGATGAAAAGCTCCAGTCCCTCGGGCCGGTGGACCTGCTGGTCGGCTCCGACACGGGTTGCCTGATGCATCTCGGCGGCCGCCTCGCTTTCGCCGGCCGGCCGGTCAAGGTCGTTCACTTGGCCGAACTGCTGGCGGTGGGTTGCGGCCTAATGACTCCGGAACCGGCACCGGTGGGGGTGCGGCTATGACCAGGGCGTTGCCGCCCCTGCCGAAGGGGTTCACCCGGGAAGCCGTGCAACGGGCCACCTCGAACTTCTGGGAACGGCGGCGAGCCGCGCTGACGGCGTTCGCCTCGGCCGAGCAGAACCGCCGTGAGGCCCGCCGGATCCGCCTGGAGGCGCTTCGCCACCTGGACGACTACCTGCGGCAGGCGGTGGCCAACCTGCGCCGCCGGGGGGTTCAGGTGCACTTTGCCGCGGACGCCGCCGAGGCGGGGCGGACGATCGTTGAAATCGCCCGTGGGCACGGGGCCAAGAGAATCGTCAAGTCCAAGAGCATGGTCACCGAGGAGGTCCACCTGAACCGGGTGCTGGCGGACGCCGGCCTGGAGGTGGTGGAGACCGATCTCGGGGAGTACATCGTCCAATTGGCGGGGGAGCTGCCCAGCCACATCGTCGGGCCGGCGATTCACAAGAGCCGGGAGGAAATCCAGGCTCTCTTCGAGGCCGAGTCGGGCCGGCGGTTGACCCCCGAAACCGATGTGTTGGCCGGTCACGCCAGGCAGGCGCTGCGGGAGAAGTTCCTGCAAGCCGACATCGGCGTCTCCGGCGGCAACTTCGTGGTCGCCGAAACCGGGACGCTGGTGCTGGTGACCAATGAGGGGAACGGGCGCCTGTGCACGAGCCTTCCCCGGGTCCACATCGCGCTGGTGGGCATGGAGAAACTCGTCCCGCGGCTGGCTGACCTGGGACCCCTGCTCGCCATCCTGGCGCGGAGCGCCACCGGCCAGAAGCTGTCGGTCTACACGCACCTGGTGAGCGGCCCCCGGCGGACGGATGAGCTGGACGGACCCCAGGAGATGCACGTGGTCTTTCTGGACAACGGCCGGTCGGCCCTGCTGGGCACCGAATTTGAAGAGGTGCTGGCCTGCATCCGCTGCGGCGCCTGCCTGAACGCCTGCCCCGTCTACCGCCAGACCGGCGGCCACGCTTACGGCAGCGTCTACTCGGGTCCCATCGGGGCGGTGCTTTCGCCCCTTTACTGGGGGCTTGACGAGTTCGGCGACCTGGCCCACGCCTCGAGCCTGTGCGCGGCCTGCTGGGAGATTTGTCCGGTGGGCATTCATCTGCACGACCACCTGCTGGGCTTGCGCCGCCGGTTGGTGGAGCGGCGGCAGGATCCGGCGCCCGAACGGGCCCTGTTCGGAGGCTGGGCACGGGCCTGGTCGCGGGGCTGGACGTACCGGGCGTCGCTGGCCCTGGCCCGGGCGCTGCAGGCTCCCTTCCGCCGGCCGGGGGGCCTGCGAAACCTCCCGGGGCCGCTGGGGGCCTGGACCGCCGGACGCACCTTCCCGCCCGTGGCGGAACGAACCTTTCACGAGCGTTGGGACGCGCTGTCGGCGGAACTGGACAGGGACGACCAAGGCGGCGGTGGACAGGGGGATCAGGCCGGTGAATGAACAGGAATTCTTGTCCCGGATCCGCCGGGGATTGGCTCGGACGCCGCGCTCCTTCGGCGGGTTGATGGACGACCACGTGGCGGCCATCCGGCGGCATGCCGCCTCGGCGGGGAACGCCGGCGCCGCTGGGACCGGGGAGGGCGCCGGCGCGGACGCCCGGGCGGATGAGCAGCCCCGGGACGAAGGACCCGGCCTGCTGGACGAGTTCACCCGGGAGTTCGAGGCCCTCGGGGGGCACGCCTGGGTGGCCGGGGGCCCCGGGGAGGCGTTGGAACTGATGGTCCGGGCACTGCGCGAGATTTTGGCCCGCCGCGGCGGATACGCCTGCCTGGCGGCCCACCCGCTGCTGGAGGCCTGGGGAGTCGAGGCGGCCCTCCGGGATGCCCGCCTCGACGTGCGAGTCTATCGTTCGGTCGCCGACCTGACGGTCCTGGCCGGGTGCGAGGTGTCCGTCACCGTGGCCGGGGGGGCGATCGCGGAGACCGGGACCCTGGTAATGGAAAGCCACCCCTATCAGGGGCGGCTGGCGTCGCTGCTGGCTCCGGTGCACGTGGGAATCGTACCGCCGAACGGCCTGATGCCGAGTGTGGCGGCGTGGCTGGCGGACCGGGAGACGCGGTTCGGCGGGGGGGAGGAGATGCCCTCCTCGGTGGCTTTCGCCACCGGTCCCTCCCGGAGCGCCGACATCCCGGGCGATCTGGCGCTGGGCGTCCACGGGCCGGGCGAGGTGCACGCGGTGCTGATCCGTGCCTGAAACTACTTGGGCCGGCCCTCCGGCCCCCCGGTGGCCGGGGCGCTGCTGGCCTCGGTGGCCCGGGCCCTGGCGGCGCGGCCGCGGGCGGACCGCTCGGCGGCCCGGGCGGCCTGGGCCGCCCGGTGGGTCTCGCGCAGGCCGGGAACCACCAGCTTGACGTAGGCGTAGGATGCCGCCAGACCCACCGCCATGAAGGCGGCGACGGCCCAGCTCTGCATTACCACCCCGACCGCCAGGACGGCGAAGACCACGGTGGTGAGCACGGCCAGGACCGGCCACCTTGGCGACTCCCCCGGCAGCCGTGGCATCGGCCACGGCCGTCGCGCGTCGGGGTGCCTCCGGCGCAAGGAGATCACGGCGGCGCCCGCCAGGGCATAGATCAGCGACTCCGTGGCGGACCCCAGCAGCACCAGGGTGAGATAGCGTCCGGTGAAGTAGACCAGGGCGGAAACGCCTAGGGCGATCGCGAAGAGGGCGTAGATGGCCGCGTAGGGGGTCAGGTGGCGGCTGCTGATCCGGGCGAAGACGCTCGGCAGCACCCCCTCGCGGGCGCTGCCGTACATGAAGCGCGAGATGGTAATCAGCCCGGCGTTAAAGGTGGTGATGGAGGCCGCGAGGCTCGCCAGGGTCATCCACCACATCCCGACCCGGCCGAGAACCTGCTCGCCGAAGAGGATGTGAGGGATCGGCGAGGTCAGGGCGGAGCGCGGTACGGTGCTGGCCATGGCCAGGGTGAAGAGGGCGTAGACGACCGACAGAAGGCCCACCGCCAGGTACATTCCACGGGGAATCAGGCCGGGGTCGAGGACTTCCTCGGCCAGCGGGGTGACCCACTCGAAGGCGACGAAGAGGAAGACCCCCACGGCCACGGCGTTGAAGAGGCCACCGGCCCCCGAGGTGTCGAAGGGGGCGCGCAGGGCGAAGCCGTTTTGCCGCAGGGCCAGCAGGCCGAAGGCCACCAGCCCGGCCACCAGGCCGTAGGTGATGATGTCCTGGAAGTGCCCCGCCACCTTGATCCCGCGCAGGTTCATCAGCGTCGCCACGGCCAGCATCACGACGATCCAGACCAGCGGCGGCACGGCGGGGATGGCGTGGTTGAGGACGTGCGACAGGACGTAGGTCTCGGTGCCCACCACCGCGGTGACCACCGCCATGTAAAAGAGGGATAAGACCAGGGCCGGGGTGTCGCCGAAGGCGTGGAGCAGGTAGAGCCTGAGCCCGGCGGCGCTCGGGTATTGCCCGCTGAGTTCGGAGAAGGCGGCGGCGGCCAGGAGCACCAGGACCCCGGCCACCAGGATCGCCAGCCACGCCGAGTCTCCGGCCAGAAAACCGGCCACCTGGGCGGCGGCGACGAAGCAGGACGTGGCGAAGGTGAGCCCCGCGCTGGTGGAGACCACGGTCCGCAAGCCCAGGACGCGTTTAAGCTGCACCGAACCTCCGCTCTTGCTCATGTCACTCATCCCAGATCATCGCCGTGATGAAGTCGAGCCGGAGCAGGTCGTCCTCGGCCCCCTTCACCGCCAGGGTGCCGTTCAGGTATGGATCGGTGGGCGTGACCTCGCCGTAGAACATCGCTGACAGGGTGTCCGAGTCGGCGATAACCTCCAGGTCGTAACCCTCGGGCCGCTCCCCGGCGACGGTGACGTCGCCGTCCTGCATCCGGATGGAGAACTGGTCGCCGGTGTCGCTGGCACGTACCAGCACGGTGCGGTTCCAGGTGCGGTTCATCTTCTTTAATTCCTCGTTCCGGTTGCACAACTCCTCGAAATTCCGGAGGCTGTCCAAGAGTTCCTCGCGGCTGGCCAATCGGTTTCCTCCCGCGCCCGTCAGTTAGTTGAGCTGGCGAATGACCGGCTTCAGGTCGAGGGAAGCGGTCAACTGTTCGTATTCCTCCCGGGCGACGGCCTCCTGGCGCTTGCCCAGGACGGCCAGGAACATGGCCTCCAGCACGTTGGTGCCGAAGGAGCGTCCCTCCAGGACCGGAGTCGTGGTGGCCAGGTGGGCAACCCCCCGCGCCTTGAGGAGCTCCACATCCTGGCTGGTGGTGGTGTTGGTCACCACCAACTTGCCGGCCAGGCTCGGCGGCATGTAACGCTTGATGAAATGGAAGTCCCCGGCGATCACGTTGGCCTCCTCGTAGTAGCGGCCGAACTTCTCCTCGGGGGCCTGGTCCTGTTTTTCCCCGACCGGGTAGAAGTAGTGGAAGGGGAGCTTCTCCATCCTGGCGCGGTACCGCTCGGCCATCTTCTCCAGTTCGGCCAGGGTGGTGATGGGGTAGTCCATGCGCATGGCGAAGATCAGGTCGCCGAACACGCAGGGGCAGCCCAACTGGACGAAGGCCTCCGCCATGCCGAAACGGTCCAGGGCGCTCACCAGCAACACCCGGGAGGAAGGCTGCAGCAGCTTGGGCTGGGCGGCCAGGCAGAGGACCGCCTCCCGTTCGACGGTGTTCTTGATCCCGCTGCCGTCGGCGACCGGGGTCTGATGTACCGCCTGCATCAGCTTCAGCCCGTCCCCAATCACGTAGCGCTTGGCGCCGACCTGCAGGTAAACGTCGATGCCGCCCAGCCCGATGGCGTCGACGTGGCCGTCCAGCTCCTGCAGCCGCGCCAGGGCCCGCCCGAAGTCACCGTCGGTGCCTTCCCGGCTGACCCTCATCCGTTGCCCGAGAAAGTCAACCTCCACCGTGTGGTCGCGCTTGCTGGAACCCAGACTTACACTCACGACGCGCTTCAAGGCCCAATCCTCCCGGCGCCCGGCGGCGACGCCTAAGAGTTATTCGTCCATCGCGAGCGCAAATCCTTTCCCTTGGTGCACAAAAGTGTGCCCAAAGAGCCGGGTTTCTTCCTGGCGTCGCCGGCGAATGCCGCTTCTGCCAGAGTTACCCATCCGAGGTACCGCCCAGCCGCTCGGAAAGGTCCACCGTTGCGGCGACGAAGGGCCCGTCAGGATTCTAGGCCTGGCAGTCCGTACCAGCGGTGGGCAGGATACAAACTTTTTGCCCCACATATAATAGGGTGGCAGGGGATGATGCGCCCAAAGGGGTGTGTAAACCGACGATGCAAAGCATCACCATCGGCACCGCCGAAGGGATAGAAACGGTCAGGCAGCGCCTGGCCGAGGGGTTCCGCCCGCTGGTGGAAGAGGGGATGGTTCTGGATTTGCGGGAGGCCTCCCAGGGGGGTCTCAGTTTCTTGGGTTGCCGCATGGTGTCCCCGGGGCCGGACCCGCAGGGGCCAGGCGACGCGGAGTCGACTTTTCGGCATATCATGGCCAACGTGATCTCCGATCTGGTGATGGAACGTTGGGAGGCGGCCCTGGCTAACAAGGTGTTGCACCAGAGCTACTATTATTTCACGCCCGAGGAGCGGAACCAGATCATGGTCCGGGCGGAGACGAGCCTGGGCAGCGGTGAGGGGCCGGACAGCGCGGAACGGCCGTCGCGCCGGGCGCAGGTGCTCGACCGGGTGCTGGATCACCTGGAAGAGCACGACGAAATCGTGCTGGAGGGGTTCATCACCTTCCGCCTGAAGGACTACGTGGTGCAGTTGGACGATGCCGTCGACCGCGCCGT
>JAJYMS010000131.1 GCA_021786825.1 Bacillota bacterium
ACACCCGCTGCCGCTACGCGGAAGCCGTTTGCCGCGAGGTGGAGCCCGAGTTCCGGGACGTGGGCAACAATCACCTGGTGGCCTGTCATTTGCGGTAGCAAGGCGGCGCCGGCAGCGTTATCCACGGTTTGCGCCTGAACGTGCGAGACGAATGGGTTTTCATCGCGGATTCGATGGAACAAGAACAAGGCATGCTCGTGGCCGAGGGAAGCTTTGAACGCAAGCGGCTGCGAGCCGTCGTGCATGTACCCCTGACAAGCGTGATCTACATCGAAGAAGCCCAGGCCCGGGAACAGACGGAGGGTACCCTCCAGGATACAGCGTCTGCCCCGCTACTTCAGGGGTGTTCTTAGCGGCCCTTGCTAAGAAGTGGCGGGGGCGTGGCTGCTCGTTCACGATCAAGTGATCGAGCGAGCCTGCGCCCTTCCAGTGCCTCCTTCTACCGCAAGTGCCACCAGGGACACGCTTGTGGCGCAAGCACCGGGAACACGTGTTTGCCGATATGTCGAGTCTTGTAAAACCGAAAAGGCAAACCCGGGCGAAAGCCCGGAGACGCAAAGCGCAGGGCCTAAAGCACCGGACGGCGGCAAGAGACGCCGGCGGAGCCACGGCGGCCGCGCTGCCTAAGGCGGGGTTCTTCTTAGACAGCAGGATGGGCCCACCCGCTCATAGGGAGTGGGCCTTTTCGCTGCTTTCCCCGAAGAGGGAGGAGGGACCCCCGATGGATTGCTGTCTTTATTTCCGCAGTGCCTCCAGGGTGGTGGCAATTCTGCTGGTGGCGGCGCTGACCTTCACCGCCGGCCTGCAACCGGTGGCAACGTGGCCGGCGAGGCTACGGTCGTCCGCTACCCCAACGGCGGGTCGGTGGAGTATCGGTATGACGGGGCCGCCCGGCTGAGCGGGGTGACCAACCGCGGCTCCAGCGGGGTCCTTTCATCCTTTGGCTACGAGCGGGACGCCAGCGGCAACGTCACCCGCGTGAGCGAAGAGGACGGGGCGGAGAGCACCTTCAGCTACGACGCCCTGGACCGCCTGGTCCGGGCGACCTACCCCAGAGCCAAGATCCAGGCGATCCGGGATCAGTATTACGTCCCAGCGTATCCCTGCGGCCTGGCGATCCAAACGCCAGGCAGCCTTCCCGGAGGGTTCGAGCTTGTGGATGTTCGAGTGGAGCCTTTGGCTAAGGCGCGAACGGTAAGGGTGGAGCTGACGGAATCGGGGGGCAAGCAATGCGGCAAACACAGCTTCGATAGGCCATATCTTCCTGTTGCTTTTAGCCATTTTCGGCATAATGTCGTGTTACAACGTGATCAAGTATTACCGCTATGGGAAAGGGGTCACTCCCAAGGAGGAAAGTCCAGACTGAGTCGGTGGAGGCAGCAGTGGCGGCACTGGCGGCAGCCCCCGGCGACGCCGGAGGAAGTCCAGGCGGCGAAACGGGGGGTCTTGGTATGCCTGATTACGTAAGGACGATTCTTTGGGTCGCAACCTTTGTCTGGTTCACGGGCGGCGCCATTTACCTGTTCTTACCGGGCCTGGCGAGAAGCATGTACCTGGGTGGCGCTACCAAGCGGGAGTCTGGCCAGTCCTTGAAGCGGAGGGGCGTTGCCCGGTTGGTCCGGGGTGCGATACTTGCGCTGATCCTCTTTCTCACTGGAGCCCGGAAGGTGTTATGAAGCCGCCCGTCCGCTTCGCGGTCCTTGAGCACCTGCTTTGAGCCCAGCGGACGTGCCGATGCCCCTGGTGCTGGCGAAGCTGGACCTATGGGCCTTGGCTGAGCTGGGGCGCCGATCCCCCCTGGCCCCCGGTGTCCTGGCCCGACTCGGCCGGACAGCCCTGCGTTTGGGTTTGGTCCAACAGGTCGGAGCGCGCCTCTACCCGCGCAAGGGCATCAAGGTCTGGGGGGTGCCGCTGGAGGTGCGGCGTTGTTGCCTGGCGGTGCAAGGCAAGTAGCACGTGGAGAGTGCCATCGTAGCGGATCTGACGGCGGATGGCGAGGTGGTGGAAGGGAGCGAGCGGACCATCGCCGTGGATGTGGTCTGCACCAGCGGCGGGCTGGCGCCGTTGCTGGAACTGCTAGCCCAGGCCGGCTGCCCCCAGGTTTTCGTGCCGCAACTGGGTGGCTACGCGCCCTTACACGGACCCGACATGCAGACCTCGCTGGCAGGCATCTGGGTGGCCGGGTGTGCGTCAGGGGTGGAAGGAGCTAAGGTGGCCATGGGCCAGGGACGCCTGGCAGGTACGGCCACCGCACGGGCCTGTGGGCGGTTCGAGTCGCCGCTTGCGGAGGAGAAATTGTGATTGGCCCGGACCGCCGTGCAAGACGTGCGCTCCAGTGTTCCCTTCGACTTGATCCCGGGTGCTGCCACCGCTGGCGAGAGGCTCGCCGCTGACTGGTCGGCGGCTCCCCTTGCGTTAGCGTTCCGGGACGAGGTGCAAGAGTGGTGGATGTGGGATGTCAGGAGCCGCGACCAGGGAGAGGGTTAACAACCTTCGCCCTGGTCTTATTTGCCCTCTTGACAGTGCCTCCGGCTGGGCATAGCACCGCCGCCCTGGTGGGGGCTCATATGTGGGACCGCCGACGCGCTGAGTCTGTCGGTACAGTATCAATTGGTGCTCAAGGTGCCCTACGTTCTCACCATCCTGGTTTACCTTGGCATGCCGGCGGGAAAGACGCTCCGGCTGCGTTGGGCAAGCCGGTCGTCAAGACTTGGGGGTCCCGGGATTGTGTCCGGCACGCACTCTGTCTGTCGTTCTTGCTGCGCCCGCCGGGGCGCTTTTTTCAACGATCCTATGCTCACAAACGCCCCCGTCAACTTTTGGCTGACCAAGATAGGTTACTAATATATCAGAACCGCGATACATTCCCCCTATTGACGCCAGAAGTGGGACTCTGATATATTAGACCCCAGGCTAACTCCCTAACCCCCGTTCCCATGGAGGTTGTCGACATTGTCTGGTTCAGAATCCGTTGACGAAGGGCGTAGCTTGACTGACCGGGCGTGGATGGTAGTCCGCAGCATGATCCTCACTAACCGGTTGAAGCCAGGCGAAAGCATTGATGTCGAGAGGATCATTAAAGAAGCAAGAATGAGCCGCACTCCGATCCGGGATGCCCTGCGTCGGCTGGCTCACGAAGGTTTGGTGGAAATCCGACCCCGTTCGGGCACTTTCGTCGCCAAGCCGACACCGCACGACATCGAGGAAGTATTTGAACTGCGCAAGGCGGTGGAGTTGCACGCCATTCGAAGTGCTGTTCACCGGATTCCGGAGGAGGTGTTGCACCATCTCAACCGCACTGTAGAGGAAGCGGAGAGGCGGTTAGAGAGGGGGAATCTGCAGTTCTTCTACGATTCAGACGTCGAGTTTCATGACACGATTCTCCGATACGCCAATAACCACCGGCTCGTGCAGGCGTTGCAGACGGCGGCTACGTGGTTGGCCTGGTTCCGGGTAATCGGCACCAAGCCGAATCGTCCTGATCGTTCCCTTTGGTATCACCGGATGATCTTACAAGCCCTTTTTGCACGCAACCCACTACTCGCGCGAGACTTGTTGGAACTGCACATTGATGAAGTGGAACGAGACATGCTGCGTGACTTTGGGACAGGCGCAAATGGGTAGAAGCCAGATGGAAGGTGACACAGTGCTAGACTTGCGGGGTGTCATTCCGGCAATTCTTACCCCTTTCACCGAAGAGGGGCAGATAGACGAAGGTTCTCTGCGGCGAGAAATTCGCTACCTCCTTGATGAAGCGGGGGTAGATGGGATTACCGTTGCGGGCACCACGGGGGAGGGGTATACACTCGATGCGGGCGAGGTTCGCCGGGTGTCCCAGATTGCGATAGACGAAGTAAAGGGCGATGTGCCCGTTGTGGCCGGGATTATCGTGAACGCCACATCCACTGCCATTTCCTACGTTGAGTTGCTGCGGGGCCTTCCCCTTGCAGCCCTGCAGGTTACTCCTGTCCACTATCTCTTCAACCCGGGCGATGATGGTCATGTGGCCTATTTTCGCGCCATTGGAGACACAGCGCGTCTGCCGCTGATCATTTACAACGTGATCCCTTGGTCAAATCTATCCGTAGCTCTCCTGGCGCGCATCGTGCGGGAGGTTAAGTGGGTGCGAGGGATCAAACAGAGCGATCGTGATCTTCATAAAGTCGCTGACCTCGTGCAGGAGGTTGCGCCGGCGGCCAGGATCTACACAGCGGTTGACGACCTTCTCTACCCCTCGTTCGTTCTGGGGGTGGATGGCACCATCTCTGCCATCCCCACGATCGTGCCCAAGTTGTGTGTTGAGTTGTGGAGGGCCGTTCAGGCAGGCGATCAGGCTGCAGCCCTGGACTTCCATCGGCGGCTTCTCCCGATTTGGCGGTCGGTGGAGGCGCCTGACATGCCTGCGCGCATCAAGGTGGCTGTCAACCTACAAGGACGCTCAGGGGGATACGTTCGCAGCCCGTTCCAGGCACCCCCGGCAGAAGTAGTGGCAGCCATCCGCGCTGCCTTGGAGCAAGGCCAGGTCATCTAAGCGTCTCGAAGTTGGCCTGGGTACCATTTCAAAAATGTGGAAGGGGGTAACGTAAGTGGCAGGGGTCCTGATCATCACTATCTTCCTCGTCCTGGCTCTGCTGATGGTGTTCCGGAAGATCTCGACTATGCTCGCCTTGATTCTGATGGGTATCCTTATGGCCGCCGTGGCTGGCGTTCCGTGGCTGGGCAAAGACGGCATCCTCTCGGGCATCTTCGCGAAAGGCGTGGTGAGCCTGGCCGTGACTGACTTTGCCGTCATCTTCGGTGGCTGGCTTGGGGCGGTCATGGAACAGACAGGCATCGCGAGCACACTGGTTCGGAAAGCAGCCGAACTTGGGGGAGACCGGCCTTACCTAACGGCGTTCTTTATCATGCTGGTCGGAATACCGATCGGCCTGGTCACAGGGAGCGCTCCGGCTGCGATGCTGGTCGGGTTGGTTGGGTTACCGGCGATGCTAACCCTTGGCCTTGCGCCCGAGGTGGCGGCGACCACCATCCTGTTTGGTCTCGGCACGGGGTGGGCCGCATCGCTCTACATCTGGCAATACTTCGCGCAGGTGCTCAAGCTTTCCATCCCCGAAATCGCGTACTTTGGGGTAAAGTACGCCTTTGTGGTGCTGGCTTTAGGCACGATCTTCCTTGTGTTCGAGGCTTGGAAGGCGCGTTCAAAAACCAGGATAGCCTGGGCGGCCAGCGGCGCCTCTGTGGGCGTAGCCTCGGGCGCCTCTGCTGCAATTACGGCTCAACGCAATACCTTCCTAAACGCCCCCTGGTATTCCCTGATTACCCCGCTCATTCCGATTTCTTTGGTGCTGGGCCTGCACTGGGATATCTTGTCTTCCTTTTTTGTGGCCATTTTATATGGTCTCTTGACCACCCAGCCGAAACGATTCTCCGATTTGTTCCTGAAGAGCGCTTACCGGGGTTTCGAGATATCGGCTTCGCCGGTGTTTATCTTCGTAGGAGTGGGCATTCTTGCGACTGCTGTCTCGAACCCGATGGTAGCCAATAACCTCCGGCCAATTCTACAGATCGTGGTTCCCACTTCCGCGATAGGGTATATCCTCTTCTTCGCGTTGCTTGCACCATTGGCCGTGTACCGTGGCCCCCTGAACATTTACGGGCTCGGCGGGGGTGTGGCGGCGGTGATGATGGCGGCCAAGGTTCTCAGCCCGCACCTGATCTTGGGAGCCATGGCCGCCGTTGCGCAGGTGTTATATATTTCAGATCCGACCAGCACACAGGTTGTGTGGAGTTCCGAGTATGCGGGGACCACCCCTGAGAAGGTCTTTTTCAAGGCGATTCCCTTTACATGGTTGACGGCCGTCCTTGGTGTACTCCTTTCGGCCTACTTGTATCTGCATCTGTAGATGCTGGCCAGCAGGGGGCGGCCGGAGACTTTATCCTCGTCGCCCCTACGCGGGGGTGATTATCCTGATCCGGGTAGGAATTGACGTAGGCGGTACCTTTACCCATGCCGTAGCGGTGGATAACGAAACGTACCAGTTGCTGGCCCACGCCGTTGTTCCGACGACCCATGATGCCCGCGAAGGAGTGGCTAAAGGCATCGTGGAAGCCCTGGGCAAATTGCTCGAGGTAAACCACATTGATCCGAGGCAGGTCCTTTTCATTGCTCATAGCACCACGCAAGCCACGAACGCCATGCTGGAAGGAGACGTGGTTCCGGTCGGCATCCTGGCGGCCGGCACAGGCCTGGAGGGGGCAAAAGCCCGCATGGATACGCGGGTAGGAGCAA
>JAJYMS010000207.1 GCA_021786825.1 Bacillota bacterium
CGGCGCCCGCAGGCGTGTTCCCGGCCGTGACCCGGTGATGAAGACGCTCCTGTCGATGTCCAGGTACCCCGAACCCAACAAAAACAGTCGTTTGGGCCCCATGCGCTCCCCCTTGCCCACCAAGCCGGAACCGCGGCGGAGCGCGCCGCAGGGTTTGAGCCGCTCCCTTCCGACGGCGCGCTCCAACCGTTCTGCCCTCGGCTAGATTGTCCGTCCCACCCAGGCGGCCTGGTCGATGGCGTGGGCGAGGCTCCTGGGTTCGACGCAGTCCCCCACCTCGTGGAGCTCGCGCTTGGTCCCGCTCAGTTCAGCCTGGAGCCCTCGGTTGGACCGACGCCCGAAGGCCAGGATGACGCTGTCGGCCGCGAGCGACTCCACCTTGCCACCCCGGTCAATCTTGACGCCACTTTCGGTGATTTCCACCACCTTCGCCTTCCGGACTACCTCCACGCCGGCCTTGTTGAGCATTCCCTTGAGCGGCATGGAACGATTGGCGAAAGGATAAATGTACGACGGCGAGGCGTACCCGTCGCCTTCCGCGACCAGGGTCACCTTCTTCCCTTCCCGGGCCAGGGACAACGCCGTTTCCGCGCCCTCGTCGCCTCCGACCACCACGACCTTTGAACCAACGGCGGGCCGGCGACGTAGGTAGTCGGTCAGTTTGAAGACGTTGGCGTTCCGTGCCCCCTTGACGTCCGGCTCCAGGTCCGAGGCGCCGGTGGCGAGCACCACGGTATCCGGGTTGAGTTCGTCAATCAGCCCCTTCGTCACGACGGTGCCCAGCTTGACATCCACTTTGAGCTTGCGGATCTGAGTGATCTCCCAGTCGACGATGTTGTTCAGTTCACCGGTGGGTACGTTGGGAATGGCCCCCCCGATCCGGACCGTTCCGCCCAAGACAGAGTCTTTCTCGACCAGAGTCACCCGGTGGCCGCGGAGGGCGGCGACGCGCGCCGTCTCCATGCCGCCGACACCCCCTCCGACCACCAGAACCTTCTTGGCCCGGGGAGCGGGGGTTAGGGCGAACTTTTCCTGCCGGCCATATTCCGGGTTCACGGCGCACCGTACCACGAAGTTCTTAAAGAGCAGGTCGAGGCAATAGTTGCAGGCGATGCACTTCCGGACGTCTTCGAAGCGGCCCTCTTTGGCCTTGACGACGTAATCGGGGTCGGCGATCACGGGTCGGCAGAGCGCCACGATGTCCGCCTGTCCCTTCTCGACGATCTTGAAGGCCAGCCGCGGTTCATTGATGCGCCCCACGCAGATCACCGGAGCTTGGACCTTCTGCTTGACCGCGGTCGCCAGGCGAACGTTCACCCCTGGCGGGTCGTAGAGCGGCGGGAAGGAGTGGTCGGGAGTGATGCCGATTCGGCCCGCCGATGCGTCGATGCCGTCTACTCCTGCCTCGATCAGCTTGGGAGCAATGACGTTGGCCGTCTCGTCGATGGTTACGCCGGTTTCGCCGATGTCTTCCATGAATTCGTCCGAACTGATGCGGTAAATGATCGGAAAGTCGGGGCCGACGGCCTTCCGAATCGCTTGGACGCATTCGATGGCGAACAAGTAGCGGTCCCCATACCTGTCGTCGCGGTCGTTGTTGTACGGGCTCATGAACTGGATCAGCAGCGAGCCGTGGCAGCCGTGCAGGGTGACCGCGTCGTATCCAGCAGTCTTGGCCCTTACCGCGGCGCGCACGTAAACTTGGACCATTTCCTCGACTTCCTCGGTCGTCATCCCCCGGGGTGGCGAACCCCAGCCGAGGTCACCCTTTGACGAGGCCCCCAACGGCTGCGTACCGATGATTTCCTTGACGCTCAGGTTCCCTCCGAAGCCGATCTGACAACTGGCCTTCGCCCCGTTCTTGTGAATGGTGTCTACCAGTTCTTCCAACCCGGCCACAGCCTTGTCGTTGTGAATGCCCAGTTGCCGGCGGAAGACCTGGCCGTCCTCTCTCGGGAAGGCAAGCTCGGTGGTGATGAGGCCGGGCCCTCCCTTGGCTTCAACTTCGTACTCCTTGAGCAGATGGGCCGTCACGTAGCCGTCCTCACTGGCCATGTTCTTAACGGTCGGGGCGACTGCAAAGCGGTTCTTTAACTCCATCGTGCCGATCTTGATCGGGTCCCAGACGGAAGCCATCGCCTGTTTCCTCCCCTCGTAAACTCTAATGCTCCTGTAACCCCAGTCAACCTCATTACCGGATCGTGCTTGACGACTATCGCCCGGGTTCTTCCCCGCTCACCAAAGACCTCAGTTTCTCCAGGGCGCGCAAGGTATGGGCTTCGAAGAGCTTGCGGGCCAGAACCACGTCCTTCTTCTTGACCGCCTTGAGTATCTTGGTATGTTCCAGGAACGATTCCGCCAGGCTATTCGACATCGAGAGGGACATCATCCGTAGCCCGGTAAGGGGTCGGCCCAGCCTCGAATACACCTCCTTCAACACTTCGTTATTGGCAGCGTCCAAAAACACCTGGTGGAAAAGGAGATTGCCTTGGAAGTAAGACTTGACGTCTTGCAGGTACAAGGCCTCTTTCATCTCTGAAAGGGCCGCCTCCAACCGCTGCAGATTCTCGGCCGAGAGTTGTGGAATGGCGAGCTGACATACCAGGTCTTCGAGTGCGGCCCGGACCTGGTAAACGTCGTCAATTTCCTTGGCCGTGAACTTCCGGACAAAGGCGCCCTTCCTGGGGATGACTTCGACGAACCCCTTCAGTTCCAGGAGATGAAAAGCATCCCGGATCGGCGCCCGGCTCGTCTTCAGCCTGGTCGCCAGCTCGGTTTCGACCAACTGTTCGCCCGGTCTGATGTTCTGGCTGATGATGTCCGCGGCCAGGTGGTCGGCGATCCGCTCCGCCAGGGTTTCCCTGTTACCCAGCAGTTCATCCCTTGTCTCGGTCATCGGCATTGCACCCTTTACCCCCCATTTAGCATACGTCGACGTCGACAGTCGACCACGCTTGTTATTATGATACGACATGGTAATTGAGGCAGTCAAAGGGTGGGAAACCTCTGATTCGGCGAAAACCGGTGCTCTGTAAAGCGCCTCAGGCCGCCTTGCTCTGGTTGGTGCCGGGTTTCTTGGGAGTCAGTAGCTGCGGCAGGATGGCGGAAGCATACCCAAACAGGACGCCGAGCAGAACCGGGAGGAGCGTCCTGGCGATGGCCGCCGTGTTGCCCCCCATTCCGAAAAAGGCTGCGGCACTGGCGAATTGAGCCGGAACGAACTCAAAACCGCGGACCAGACCTAGAATAGTCATAATGAAGGCAACTATGACTACCGCGATGGCTAGCCCCAGGGTGCCGCCGCCGAGGAAGGGGGTGATTTGCACCGCGATCCACGCCAGCAATGTGCCAGTGACTATCGGCAGCCCAGCTTTGTAGATTGACTGGGCATTGCCGCCGCCGGCGAAGAACAGGGACCACCCGACAAAGGCGGGCCAGGTTGCGATGCCCAGGGTAAGCGAGATCCAGGTCCAAATCCCAGCCAGGATACCGATGCTGATGCCGAGAGCCACCACTTGCGTTCCCTCCTGCAGATTAGATTGGAACGGAACTGTGCTCACAGCGTACGCGCCAACCGGCTGGCCCCTCACCACCCCCTTGTCCCGCGCCAAAGGCTCAGTCCTCGTAAACCACTTTGATCGCTCTGGTCGGGCATTCGGCCTCGCAGAACCGGCAGGCGATGCAAAGGTCATTCCCCAGGAACTTCACCTTATCCCCGGCGGGTTCCCACAGCTCCAGAGGGCAGAACTGCACGCAAAGGTTTCCGTCTCCCTTGCAGCCGTCGCAGAGTTCCAGGTTCACTTGAACGTCCACCAAATTTCTGTCACCCCTCTGGCCTTGTCGTCCGCGCCGCGCTTGCCCGGTTGGACGCCCGTCGACGTCGACTGTCGACCGGTAGCCTTATATTACGACAAGCTGATTTCCGCCGTCAAAGGCGGGACAAGGTCAAATTAGGTTGAAAACCAGGCCCTTTCGAAGAACCTGGGGCCCGGCGCTTCTCTTGCTCCTTTTCCCTGGGCCTCAGGGGCAGGTTGCACTTCCGAGCAGTTGGTCAGTCCTTTACACGGCCAGCAGGCGGGCGACGGCCTCCGAGCGCGCGCATTCCTCCATCGTGCCGGCCGCCTGGATCTCGCCCTTTTGCAGCACGTACCCGCGGTCCGCCACGCGGGAGGCAAAGCGGAGGTTCTGCTCGGCCAACAGCACCGTCAGGCCCGAGGCCTTCAACTTCAGGACAACCTCCTCGATGGAACGGACCATCACCGGCGCCAGCCCTTCGGTCGGTTCGTCCAGCAACAGCACCCGCGGGTTGGTGACCAGCGCTCGGGCGATCGTGAGGAGCTGCTGCTCGCCGCCTGAGAGCAGCCCGCCCTTGCGTTTTTGCAGGGGGGCCAGCAGCGGGAAGGTCGCGAGGACCTCCGCCGGGGTGACCCCGAGACCGCCCGCGCGCGCCCCGCCCCCGACGGCGGCTGCCCCGCCCCCGACGGCAGCTGCCCCGGCACGCGGTGGCCGATAGGCGAGCTCCAGGTTCTCGCGGACGGTCAGTTCGGCGAAGATCCGCCGGTCTTCGGGGACGTAGCCGATCCCCAGGCGGGCCAACTGCCAGGGCCGCAGGCCGGTGACCGGCCGGCCCTCGACCAGGACCTGCCCCCCGCGGGGGGACACGATGCCCATCACCGCCTTCAGGGTGGTCGTCTTGCCCGCGCCGTTGCGCCCCAGCAAGGCGACCACTTCGCCCTGGCGGACTTCCAAATCCACCCCGAACAGCGCCCGGGCCTGCCCGTAGCCCGCCTCCAGGGCCCGAACTTCCAAGACCGCCGCCATCAGCCTGGTCCCTCCTCACCCAGGAAGGCCGACCGCACCCTGGGGTCGGCGGACACCTCCGCCGGAGTGCCCTCGGCCAGGACGCCCCCCTGATGCATCACGGTGATGCGTTCCGCCGTGGCCAGCACCGAGTCGATATCGTGTTCGGTAAAAAGGACCGTGGTCCCCTGGTCCCGCGCCAGGCGCCGGACAATTCCGAGGATCGGCTGCCGTTCGGCCGCCGCGAGCCCGGCGAGGGGCTCGTCGAGCAATAGCATGCCGGGCTGGCCGGCCAGGGCGATGGCGATGTCCAGGCGCTTCTGGTCGCCATAGGCCAGTTCCCGCACCAGCCTGCCCGCCTTGTCCGCCAGACCCACCTCCGCCAGCACGGTCAGGGCCCGTTCCCGCTCGTCGGAGTAGCGGCCCAGGGGCCGCCACGGGTTCCAGGCTCTTCCCCGCTGGACCAGCACGGCGGTCAGGACGTTTTCCAGCACGTCCAGACCCGCGAAGGTGTTGCTGCGCTGAAACGACCGCCCCAGGCCGGTGCGGGCCAGCCGCCGGGCCGGCCAGCCGGTGATCTCGCGTTCACCCAGGAAGACGCGCCCGCGATCGGGGGGCACCCAACCGCTGACCAGGTCAAACAGGGTGCTCTTCCCGGCGCCGTTGGGACCGATCACGGCGCGGATCTCCCCGGGGTCCACCGCCAGATCGACCCCGGCCACCGCCGCCACGCCGCCGTAGTGCTTATGCAGTCCCACGGCCTTCAACCCGATGCCCACGGCCCGGCCCCCCTTTCGACCACCGCTTCGTCCAGCGGCCGGCGTACCCGGCCACCCCGCCCGGGAAGAACACCAGGCCCACGAGGATCACTCCCAGGTAAAGGGACCAATACTCGGAATAGCGGCGGACCAGCGTCTCCAGCAACAGAATCAGCACCGAGCCCAGCGCGGGACCCAGGAACACGCCGTGGCCGCCGAGGATGGTCACCGTCACCGCTTCGGCTGATTTGCCCCACTGGACGTAGTCGGGGAAGACGGCGTGCTCGTACCAGGCGAACAACCCCCCGGCCAGGCCGGCAAAGGCGCCGGCGATGACAAAGGCCGCCAGTTGGTGCAGGTGGACGTTGATCCCGAGGAAGGCGGAACGCTTGGGGTTTTCGCGGATCGTCCGGATCGCCAGGCCGAAGGGCGACCGCACCACGCGCCACAGCAGGTAGATCGCCGGAAGGATCACCAGCAGGACCAGGCGATAGTAGTCCGGAGGAGCGCTGAAGTCGAGGTTGAAAAGGATCACCCGGGGCAGGCCGGTGATGCCGGTGTCTCCGTTGGTCAGGCCGTACCAGCGAGAAGCCAGGGCGTGAAGCATCTCGGCGAAGGCCAGGGTGAGCATGGTGAAATACACCTGGCTGAGGCGGACGCAGAAGTAGCCGATCACCACCGCGCCGACCGACGCCACCAGCATC
>JAJYMS010000199.1 GCA_021786825.1 Bacillota bacterium
TTATACACCCGAATGAATCAGGGTCAACGAGAGATTACCTTCAGCGCCCCTTTCCCACCACTTCCAGCACGATCTTGCCCCGCACGCCCCCGCGCTCCAGCCTTTCGTGGGCGGCGGCCACGCCGGCCAGGGGCAGGACCGAGTCGATCACCGGCTTGATCTGACCGCCTTCGACCAGGGTGCGCAGACGGTCGAGTCTCGCCCTGGAACGCTGCATGGTCTGGTGATAGATGGTAAGGTTCCGGGAGAAGGCCTGCCCGAGGTCACCGGTGCTCTTGACGATACAGACCATCCGGCCGAAGTACTTCGTCACTTCGGTGCTCCGGGCCGTCGTGTCACCGCCGACGGCATCCAGGACCACGTCGATTCCCGCCTTTCCGGTTTCCCGCTGGATGGCCGCCACGAAGTCCTCCGCCGTGTAGTCAATGGCCCGGTCGGCGCCCAATTCCCTCACCAAGTCGAGGTTGTCCCCCCTGCACGTCGTGAACACCCGGGCCCCCGCCGCCTTGGCAATCTGGATGGCCAGGGAACCGACGCCGCCGGCCCCGGCGTGAATCAGAACCGTCTCCCCGACCTGCAGCTTAGCCCGCCCGATCAAGGCTTCCAGGGCAGTGACCCCGGCCAGCGGCAGGCTGGCTGCCTCGAGAAAGGTCAGGCTGGCGGGCTTGCGTGCGACGACGGCTTCCTTTGCCACGTGGTACTCCGCGAAGCTGCCGGGGAGCGTCCAGCTTTCGGGGGTGTAGTAAACCTCATCCCCCACCTTGAAATCCCTGACTCCGGGCCCGATCGCCTCCACCACCCCAGCCACATCGTAGCCGATGATGGCTGGCAGGTGTACTCCAGCTCCCCATGGCCCTCCCCGGCGGACCTTGCAGTCGATAGGATTCACCGAGGTGGCGTGCACCTTGACCAGCACCTCGCCAGGGCCCGGTTCGGGCCTGGGCACCTCCCGCTCCTCGAACACCTCCGGGCCGCCGAACCCGGTGATTACCATGGCTTTCACGGACACCCCTCCTTCTTGTGCCGTCCGACTCCTCCGGTGGAAAAGTGTACCACAACTGCAGCGCCCAGGCAAAGCGTCTGTTATAATTAGCTGCGCCCAGGGAACCCCAAACGGAGGTAAAGGCCGCTTGCGCTCCCTTTCCACTTGGCAAGCCAACTCCTCGCTGCTCGTGGTAAGCCTCGTCTGGGGGCTGAGTTTCGTCATGGTCAAGGACGCCGTGCGGACCGTGGCTCCCTTTGTCTTTTTGACCCTGCGCTTCTGGCTGGCCGCCGCCCTTCTCTGGGCGGTTTACGCCGGGGCGGCCCGCCGGGCCCCCCTCTCCACCTGGCTGGCCGGCGCGGCAACCGGCATGCTTCTCTTCGCCGGTTTCGGGTTCCAAACCTACGGGCTGCAATTCACCACCTCCGCCCGCGCCGGGTTCATCACCGGCCTGTCGGTGGTGATCGTCCCGGTAGGCTCCGCGATCCTGCTGCGGCGCCCCCCGGGAGGCTGGGCGGTCGCCGGCGTCGCCCTCGCCACCCTTGGGCTGGGCCTGCTGTCCCTGGACGCCGCCTTTGTCCCGGGCCGCGGCGAGCTGCTGGTTCTGTTCTGCGCCCTCGCCTTCGCCGCTCACATCCTGGCCCTGGGCCATTACGCCGCCCGCCACCACCCCGGGGTCTTGGCCGTATCCCAGATCACGACGGCGGCGGTACTCTTTACCGCCGCCTCGCTCACCCTTTCCTCCTGGCCGGCACACCTGACCCCGGGGGTCTGGTTTTCCGTCGCCGTCATGGGCCTGCTGGCCACCGCCGGGGCCTTCCTGGTTCAGACCGCGGTTCAGCGCTACACCACACCTGTCAGCACCGCCCTCATCTTCCTGGCGGAACCGGTCTTCGCGGCCCTTTTTGGCTACCGATGGCACGGTGACGTACTCAGCGCCCGGGGCTGGCTGGGGTCCGGGCTGATTCTGGCGGCGATGGCGCTCTCCGAGCTGGGGGGTACCGCCTACGGGTACCTGACTTCCACCTTTTCCCTGAAGGTGCGTAAGCCTTGCCGGTACTCCAGGTAGACGCGGCTCGGGTAATACACCACGTCGCTCGTGGCCGTGAAGCGGAGCATCACCCGGGCCCCCTGCCCGGGCCCGAATTCCGTACCCTCCAGGGAAACTTCCCCGCCTTCCGCCAGGCGGCTGATCGCCGTGACGTTGAGACCGGCCCGGCGCCGGGGTTCAAACCGCAAGAGTGTGACGCGCTTCGCCCCGCGGTTGCGCAAATCATACTCAATCCGCCCCGCCGCCCCGACGGGCAGCACTTTGGGATCCTTGTATGTCCACGCCTCCAGTTGCAGCGGCGCCTGGGCGTCGCTCACGTCCTGGATGGTGAAGGTGGTCTGATAGTACCAGACCGCCACACTGACCACGACCACCCATCCAAGGACCCGCCGGCCGGGGGCAGGACGTGCCATCGGTCCTTACTGGCCAACCCCGGGGCTTGACCCGGGCAGTTCAGCCATCGGGAAGTCGGTCAAGGCGATGTTCGGTTCAAAAGCGCCCGGTTCGGCCTGGGTCGAGGTGGCAATGGCGACCGGCAGTACCTCGTCCATGTTCTCGACAAAGATGAAGTCGAGCTTCCGCTGGACGTTCTGGGGGATCTCTTCGAGATCTTTCTTGTTCTCCCGGGGCAGGATCATCGTGGTGATCCCAGCCCGGTGGGCGGCCAGGACCTTCTCCTTGATCCCTCCCACCGGCAGCACCCGGCCGCGCAGCGTGATCTCCCCGGTCATGGCCACGTCGCGGCGCACCGAGCGCCCGGTGAGGGCCGAAATGACCGCGGTAGCCATGGTGATCCCGGCGGAAGGGCCGTCTTTGGGAATCGCCCCTTCCGGCACGTGCACGTGGACGTCCATCTTCTCGTGGAAATCCTCGTCGATGCCGAGGACGGTGGCGCACGAACGGATGTAGCTGAGCCCGGCCTGGGCCGACTCCTTCATCACGTCCCCCAGCTTGCCGGTGAGCAAGAGGTTGCCTTTGCCCTTCATTAGCGTAACCTCGATTGGCATCACGTCCCCGCCTACCTCGGTGACGCTGACCCCCATGGCCACGCCCACCTCGTCCGCCTTTTCGGCCTTGCCCCAACTGTAGCGTGGCGCGCCCAGGTAGCGGTGGAGGTTGCCCACGGTGACCCTTACGCCGGCGGCCTCGCCCTTGACGACCTCTTTGGCGGTCTTCCGGCAAATGCGCGCCAGCTCCCGCTCCAGGTTCCTCACCCCGGCCTCCCGGGTGTGCTCTCGGATGATGGTGCGGATAGTATTCTCCGAGAGTTCCAGTTGGTCGTCCTGCAGGCCGTGCTCCCGCCGCTGCTTGGTGAGCAAGTGCCGCTCGGCGATCCTAACCTTCTCTTCCTCCGTGTAGCCCGAGATGTGGATGGTCTCCATGCGGTCCAGCAGGGCTCGTGGAATATTGTAGACTACGTTAGCCGTAGTGATGAACATGACGTTGGACAAGTCGAAGGGCGCTTCGACGTAGTGGTCGCTGAAGTTGGCGTTCTGCTCCGGGTCCAGGACCTCCAGCAAGGCCGCCGACGGGTCCCCGCGGAAGTCGGAGGAAAGCTTATCGATCTCATCCAGCAGGAAAACCGGGTTGCGGGTGGCGGCGGTCCGCATGCCCTGGATGATGCGTCCGGGCATGGCACCTACATAGGTCCGCCGGTGGCCGCGGATCTCCGCCTCGTCGCGCACCCCGCCCAGGGACACCCGGACGAACTTGCGATCCAGGGCCCGTGCCACCGACTTGGCCAGCGACGTCTTGCCCACCCCCGGGGGACCGACCAGGCAAACGATGGGACCTTTGATCTTGTCTACCAGTTGACGGATGGCCAGGTACTCGAGGATCCGCTCCTTCACCTTGTGCAGCCCGTAGTGGTCCTCTTCCAGGATCTCCTCCGCCCGCTTCAGGTCCGTCCGGTCCTCCGTCTGCTTGGACCACGGCAGGGAAAGCAGCCAATCGAGGTAGTTCCGGACCACCACCGCCTCGGCGGCCATGGGGGGCATTTTCTCCAGCCGTTCGATCTCCTTGGTGACTTTCTCGGTCACCTCTTTCGGCGGGTTCGCCTCCTCCAGTTTCTGCCGGAACTCCTCGGCCTCGCTGCCGCGGTCGTCCCGGTCCCCCAATTCCTTCTGGATAGCTTTCATCTGTTCCCGCAGATAGTACTCCTTCTGCGTGCGCTCCATCTGCTTGCGGACACGCACGTTGATCTTCTTCTCCAGGTCCAGGAGTTCCATCTCGCGGGTCAGAATGTCGTGGACCTTCTCCAGCCGTTCCTTCAAGGGAAAGGTCTCCAGCACCTGTTGCTTATCTTCCAACTTGAGGTTCAACTGGTGAGCCACCACGTCCGCCAACCGGCCCGGCTCCTCCACACTGATGACCGTCACCAGGGCTTCGGGGGGAGCCTTTTTGCCGTTCTTGATGTACTGTTCGTACTGGTGGATGAGGCTGCGCATCAACGCCTCGGTCTCGCTGGTACGTTCCTCTTCCCCGGGGTGCTCCTCCACCCTGACCCGGAAATGAGGGACTTCCTGGGTATATCGCAGGATCCGGGCGCGGGTCAGTCCCTCGAAGACGACCTTCATCGTCCCGCCGGGAGACTTTACCACCTGCCTGATCTCCGCGATCGTGCCAACGTCGTAGATATCCGCGGTGGAGGGGTCGTCCACCTTGGACTCGCGCTGCATGGCCAGGACCAGGGTACGATCCCCAGCCATCGCCTCGTCCAGCGCCGACAGCGATCTGTCGCGGCCTACCTCCAGGGGAACGGAGATATGGGGGAAAACGATCTGCCCTCTCAAGGCGAGCAAGGGCAGTTCGCGTGCTTGCAGTCTGGTGGGGCGATCTTGGCCCAAGTCGGCACCTCCGTTTCCGTCTGATATAGTATTCTCCCGCGGTACCGTGGATTCCTGCGACGCCGCGAGCGCAAAAAGGAAGGCCCCGCTTGCCGCGGGGCCCGGGGGGCGTGAGCCGGCGGATCAGGGAGCCGGCTGGGACGGCAAGGAGGAAGCGGCCAGCACCTCGGCCGGCAGCCGGCCGTAGTCCCGCGCCTCCACCGCGACCGCGCGGGGCGCCAGCGCGTAATCGAGGACCTTGTCCAGAGTGTCCACCGGCACGACCTCGATCCCCCGCAGATCCCTGAAGATTTCCTGCCAATTCTCCCGGGGAATGATCACCCTCGTGCACCCTGCCTGCCGCGCCGCCTCCACCTTGGCGACGATCCCGCCCACCGGTTTGCACAAGCCGCGGATGGAGACCTCCCCTGTCATTGCCAACTTATTGTCGACTGGCACTCCCCGGATGGCCGAGCAAATGGCGGTAGCGATGCTGACCCCGGCGGAAGGGCCGTCGACCGGCACCCCGCCCGGGAAGTTGATGTGCAGTTCGTGGTCCCGGATGTCTTCCTGCAGGCCGCGCCGCAGGACAGTGATCACGTTCTCCACCGATCCCCGCGCCATGCTCTTGCGGCGCACCAGGCGACCGGGGCTACCCATCTCCTCTTCCTCGACCACCCCGGTGATCGTCAGCTTCCCGCGCCCCTTCCCGACCCTCACCGCCGAAGCTTCAATCTCCAGCAAGTTTCCGACGTTGGGTCCCGATACCGCCAACCCGTTGACCAGCCCCACCTGGGGGCAGGAGGGCACCTTCCGATCCTGTCGGGGGCTGTACTGCCCAGCGCTGACCACCCATTCCAGATCCTCCGCCCGGATCATCCTACGGTCCTCGGTCTGGACCACTCCGGCGGCGATCTGTACCATGTTGACGGCCTCCCGACCGTTGGTGGCGTATCTCTTGATAACTTCCACCGCCGCGTCCTCCATCGGGACGTAGATCTTTTTCGCGGCGTTGCCGGCGATGGTAGCCACTTCCTCGGGCAGTAGCGGGCGGAAGAAGACCTCCAGGCAGCGCGACCGGATGGCCGGTGGTATGTCGTGGGGCATGCGGGTAGTGGCTCCCACCAGGCGGAAGTCCGCCGGAAGGCCGTGCTCGAAAATATCCTGAATGTGGCTGGGGATGCCGGGATCCTCGGCGGTGTAGTAGGCGCTCTCCAAAAAGACCTTGCGGTCCTCGAGCACCTTGAGCAGCTTGTTCATTTGCACCGGGTGCAGTTCACCGATCTCGTCGAGGAACAGGATCCCCCCGTGGGCCTTGGTGACCGCCCCCGGTTTGGGCTGGGGGACGCCCGCCATGCCCAGGGGGCCCGCCCCCTGGTAG